>NYYG01000023.1 GCA_002686685.1 SAR116 cluster bacterium
CGAGGATTCAGATCAGGGCCCGGGACTAAATAAAGGACATGAATCAAGGCGCAGAACTCAGATCAGAGCATGGACCAATACCAAAACCATAAGCGCCAGCACCCAATATCCGGCATTGATCAGGCGCACGGCCATCGGGTGACCCGCAAAGCTCTCGCCACTGAACCCCAGCAGCAAAAACGCCAAAGCACCAAGGATCAGAATCACCAGCGCAGACACATCTATGCTGACCCCGACAAACAAGCTGAGCAGGAACAACCCGGCGACCTGGCATACCATCGGCACGATCGGTATCCTGGTCCCCATGTGAACATCCAGCCCATCTGCCCACTGGTCACCAAACAGCAGTGGCGAATACCAAATCCAGCCGGCGACAAAGGCAGTCACGGTGCCGGCAATGACAGCAACCCAGCTCAAATTCTGCATCAATTCCAGCATGACACGTCATCCTTTCCCTGCCAGCTTTCCAGCAGCTTGAACGTCTCACAAGGTGACTTCATGAATTTCCGCCACCTCGACAGACCCGTGACCCAGGATTGGACATCTGCTGGCCATCTGGACTGCCTCGTCAATATCGTCGGCAATCACGATGGTATAGCCGGACAGCGGGTGGGCGCACGGCCTTAACAGGCCCATGCACCATCCGGCAGCAGGGCATCAGAGGCACGATGCCGGTTGGCAGAACAGGCGTCAGATGCCCTTTGCGCCGGCGCGGCCGCCGCGGATCCGGGCAATCAGCGGACGGACCATGGGCAGCAGGATCAGGAAGATGGCCGCGATCGTGATGGGACCGGCAATCGGGCGGGTCAGGAACACAGTAAAGGTTTCATATTGCATCAGTGTCTGGCGCAATGTCGGTTCCGCAATCGGACCAAGCACAATGGCAAGGACAGCTGGCGCGACAGGATAATTCATCATACGCATGAAGAACCCGCCGATACCCACAAGCACCATCAGCCAGACATCAAACATATTCATATAGGCCGCATAGGTACCAACGACGGACAGCACGAACACCAGTGGCACCAGAATGGTGAACGGCATGCGCAGCATCCACAAAAAGAGCGGGATGAACGCAATATTCACCAGCACAGCGACAAAGTTGGAAATGTAGAAGGACCCGATCAGCGGCCAGACGAAATCAGGCTGTTCGGTAAACAGAAGCGGTCCCGGCTCAAGCCCCCATATGACCATTCCGGCCAACAGGACGGCCGTTGTTGGCGACCCTGGAATGCCAAGTGTCATCATGGGCAGCATGGCCCCTGTTGACGCAGAGTTGTTGGCGGCTTCCGGCGCGGCCACACCGTCAAGCGCACCTTTGCCAAAATTCTTTGAATCGCGCGATGTCATTTTGGCGATGCCATAGGACATCAATGATGCAGGCGTTGCGCCGGCAGCCGGCAGCAACCCCACAAAAAAGCCGAGTGCCGAGCCGATCAGCGTGCCTCTCCATGCATGGCGAAACCGTGACATCGCTTCGAACATGCTGGCAAAGCTGACATCGACCTTGGAAATGGAGGAATCCCCGCGGGCGCTGTTCAGCGTCCAGAGCATTTCCGCAATACCATAGATGCCAATGGCAAGGACAAGAAAGCGGATACCGTGCGAGAACCCCTGGATGTCAAAAAACAACAGGCGTGGTTCACCCGAGATGATGTCAAAGCCGACCGCCGACAGCGCCAGGCCGAAACAGATTGAAAAAATGGTCTTTGCCACATCATCACCACCCAGCCCGGCGAATGTGGCAAAGGCCAGCAGCATGAGTGCAAAAATTTCCGGATTGCCAAAATCAAGCGCGACAGACGCCAGCATAGGCGCAAAGGCTGTAAACAGGACATTCGAAATAGTGGCCCCGGCAAAAGAAGCCAGCGCCGCGGCCATCAAGGCGATATGCGCACGCCCCTGCAACGCCAGCGGCCGGCCGTCAAAGGTGGTGGCCACCGCAGTAGAAGCCCCGGGAATCCCCAGCGCCACCGACGAGATTGCCCCGCCATACATGGCACCATAATAAACCGCTGCCAGAAAGATCATCGGCGATGTGGCGCCGCCACTGATATTGTGGATGACAAAGGTAAAAGGCAGCAGGATCGCCACACCATTGACCGACCCCAGCCCCGGCATGGCACCAACAAACAGTCCGACAATGACTCCGACAATGGCAAGGCCGAGATTCATCGGCTGCAACGCGATCATGATCCCGTCGATGAGAGAAAATAGAATGTCCATATCAACGTCTACCGGCAGAAAGAGGCAGCAAGGCGTGTCAGGTCTTTACGCACAGGGCCATTAAAGAAAAATGTCATACAAAGGAATGAAAAGAGGCTCGAGATAGCCCTTTGGCAGCACGATCCGCATTGCAATATCGAAAAAGAAAAAACAGACCACCGGCACCGATACCGAGATGCTGATTGTTTTCACCCACGCATGCTTGCCAAGAAAGCGGATGTAATAGAGCAGGAAGACCAGAATCGCCCCATAGGCACCAAGAATATGGATCAGTCCCGTAAACCCAAGTAAACCGCCACCAACAGTGATCAGCATCTTCCAGCCATGGGCGTCGAGCAGCGGTTCTTCAGATACTGATGCAGGGGTGCGCTTGAGGGCCCAGCTGACCCCGGTCCAGATACAGCTTGCCAGCATCATGACGCCAAGCCAGAACGGCCAGAAGCCGCTTCCCGGGGTGCCTGATTCGTCGTAGCCGATATTGGCAAAACGGGGAACATCCGGATTCCATGCCGGCGGCTCCCCGCTCTTCCACATCAAATAGACAGAGAATATGCCAAGAATGAAGGCTGTGATTATTTCGCCTCGACGCATCGGCTTTGCTCTCTGTCTATTCTGGTTCAGTTAGTCTGTTCAGGCTTACTTGATGGCGCCTGACGCCCGAAGAATGGATTCATGGTTATTACGCTGAAGCTTCCAATATGCTGTCAGCTCGTCACCACTCATCAATTCACCCATCAACGACTTCTTCGTGCGGTAATCCTGCCATCCCTCGGATGCAAATACCTGGGCAAAGAGTGTTGAATAATAATCGGCTGCCTCTGGCGACATGCCCGGGGCACCCACAACCGAGCGCTGCATGAAGTAGCTGAAGTCACCACCCTTTTCGCGGAGTGTCGGTACATCCGGGAACATCGGCAGACGCTCGTCGGTGAAGGCAACCAGCGGCACCATGTCACCGGACTGCCAGAAACCGATAGCCTCGGACGGGTTGTTGACTGACGAATTGATCTGCTTGCCAGCAACATCCTTGGCAACGGCTCCGCCACCCTTGTACGGGATATATTTCATATCCAGCCCGTAATTGGTGTTCAGGAAGTCTGTAATGATGTTGTCTTCGGAATTTGAACCGGTGCCACCCATGACCCAGTTGCGGCCCTCATTGCGGGCGACATCAAGCCATTGCTCAAAGGTGGTGATGCCTGTGTCGGCATGGACCCACAGCAGGAACGTATCTTCTGCCATCCGCGCGATGGGCGCAAACTGCAGAACATCCACATCAAGACCAGGCTGGCGCAACGGTGTGGTGTAGAAGGAGTTCAGTGTCACCATGATTGTGTGATTCGGATCATTCGATGATTTTGCCGCGATCAGCGCCTCGGCACCTGATCCGCCAGATTTGTTCACCGGCACCAGCGGCCGGCTGGCGAGAGAATCCTTTTCAACAATCGACTGCATCAGACGCGCCATTTTGTCGGCGCCGCCGCCCTTGCCAGCCATGATGATGAAATTGATCGGCTTGTCTGGCTGCCAGGCGAAAGCCGGAACCGACAGGCCAAGAGATGCTGTGCCAAGGGCAGCTGCCATTGTCACGATTTTCAAAAGCTTCTTCATTTGTCTCTCCTCTAGACAACAGGTTTGCATTTGAACGCCGCGGCGTTCTGTGTTTGGCGACGGATGGCCGCCGGTTCGTTTGGCACACTGGAATTTGGTCAGGTGACGGCGTTGTTTTTTGTTGCGCGCTTCATCACCTTTTGGCTCGGCCGGCGGGGAGACCAGCGTTGACGACCCCAACTTAGGCAAAAGCGGCACAGCCTCAAGGAAAAAACAGCAAAATTGAAAACTGTAAAATTTTACAATTTTGCATTTTACTAATATTCTAAACAAACCCGTTACAGACGAACATGTTTCGTGTTACACGGGTGCCCGTCCCTGAAACGCAGATGACGGGGCGCTGTTGACGGGGCGCTCACGACAGGGCGCTGACGAACCGCCACCTGTTCATCTGCCCATAGCCGGCACGTGCTGGCACTGAATACCCACCACACCTTGTCTGGCATGTGAAAATTGCCAATTACCAAGGTGAAGACTTCCCTTAGAGGCATTTAGATCATGACGTTACGTTCTTTGCTTTCCGCTGGCGCTGACGACGCTGTTGCCATTTCAGCACCGGGCCGCCCCGCGCTCGACTATGCCGGGCTTCGTGCCCATTGCGACCAGATTGGGCGACAACTCGCAGGCCAGGGGCTTGGCCCAGAAGATCGGGTGGCGATTGTGCTGCCGAACGGGCCAGAGATGGCCAGCGCATTCCTTGCGGTTGCGAGTGTCATGTCAGCAGCCCCCCTGAACCCGGCCTATAAGCAAAGTGAATATGCGTTCTATCTTGAGGACCTTGCGCCAAAGCTGGTGATTGTCGAAAAGGACAGCACAAACCCGGTTTGTGCCGCTGCAGAAGAACTTGGCATCCCGGTTGTTGAAGCGCATGTGGCAGATAATGCTGCGGCGGGTCTGTTCACCCTTTTTGACAATGAGGCAGACATCAAGGCTGCAGGACCAGACAATGAAGCGCTTGTCCTGCACACATCCGGAACGACATCGCGCCCGAAAGTTGTGCCGCTCTTGCAGCGCAATATCGCAGCCTCTGCGCGCAATATCGCGGCCAGTCTTGAATTGTCTGCGGGCGATCACTGCCTGAACATCATGCCGCTGTTTCATATTCACGGATTGATTGCGGTCTTGACCACCAGCATGTCGCAAGGGGCATCGGTATGTTGCACCGACGGGTTCAACGCACTGAAATTTCTGGATCAGGCGCGCGAGGAAGCCATCACCTGGTATTCCGGTGTGCCCACCATGCATCAGGCCATTCTGCTGCGGGCCAAGCGCCAGGCAGAAACAGCCAGGGCGCTGGGTCTTCGCTTGATCCGGTCCTCTTCTGCCTCATTGCCGCCTGCTGTCTTTGAAGAATTGAACGCCGTTTTTGAATGTCCGGTCATTGAAGCCTACGGGATGACTGAGGCGGCGCATCAGATGACATCCAATCCGCTCGCAACAGGCAAACAGAAAGCCGGCTTTGTCGGCATTGTTACATCACCGGAGGTCTGCATCATGGATGCCGAAGGCAACCAGCTGCAAGGGGATGCCGAAGGCGAGGTATGTATTCGCGGCGATAATGTGACGCCGGGATATGAAAACAACCCTGCCGCCAATGAATCAAGCTTCACCAACGGATGGTTCCGCACTGGTGATCAAGGCTATCTTGATGAAGATGGCTATCTGAAGATTACCGGACGCCTAAAGGAAATCATCAATCGCGGCGGCGAAAAAATCTCGCCGCTTGAGGTCGATAATGTCCTGATGGAGCATCCGGATATCCAGCAGGTCGTCACCTTTGCAGTGGCAGACCGGATGCTTGGCGAGGAAATCGGTGCTGCCGTGGTGCTGCGTGATGGTGCCGAAATGGATGCCGCGGGTCTGCGCAGCTATGCCGAGACACATCTCGCCAAATTCAAAATCCCGAAACATGTCTGCTTCCTTGACGAGATACCGAAAGGCGCCACCGGCAAGCTGCAGCGCATCGGCCTCGCCGCGAAGCTGGGCCTTGAAGGCTGAGCGGACAGGAGCAGATTATGACACGCATCTGTATCTTTGGCGCTGGTGCCATCGGTGGCTATCTGGCAGCCGCACTCGACAATGCCGGTGCTGCTGTCAGCCTGGTCGCGCGGGGGCCACATCTCGAGGCCATTCTGAAGAACGGGCTGACCTTTGAAAAAGATGGTGTGACATCTACCCATCATCTGCCGGCAAGCAGTGATCCGGCAGACCTCGGGCCGCAGGATGTGGTGTTTCTGGCGGTAAAGGCGCATGGCATCCCGGCCATTATCGACGGTCTGAAGCCGCTGCTGCATGACGATACGATCATCGTACCCGCTGTCAACGGGCTGCCATGGTGGTATTTCCATGGCGCCGGCACGGGCACGGCACTGGATGAACAGCCGCTTCTTGCTGTTGATCCGGACCGCCGTATCTGGGACGAGATCGGGCCGCAACGGGCCATTGGCTGCGTCGTTTATCCGGCCTGTGAAATTGCCGCGCCCGGGCATGTGCGGCATCTTGATGGTGACCGGTTCAGCCTTGGCGAACCGTCGGGCGAGCGGACAGACCGCATCCGTGATCTGTCTGCCTTGATGATAGCTGGCGGGTTGAAAGCGCCGGTGCGGCCCCGCATTCGTGACGAGATCTGGATCAAGCTATGGGGAAATTGTTCCTTTAATCCGGTCTCGGCGCTGACCGGTGCCACACTTGACGAAATCGGCAATGACCCCGGCTCGCGCCAGCTGGTAACAGATATCATGACCGAGGTGCAGGCCATTGGCGAGGCGGCCGGTGCGCGTTTTGGGGTTTCAATCGATAAACGTATTGCCGGCGCAACCGCCATTGTCGGACACAAGCCGTCAACACGCCAGGATATCGAGGCAGGACGGCCGCTGGAAATCGACCCTATCCTGACCGCCGTTATCGAATTGGCTGATCGGCTGGAGATCGAAGCACCCGCATTGTCGCGTGTTACCGCGTTGCTGAAGTTGCAGGCCGCCACGCTCGGCCTGTACACATATCCCTGAGCGAAGGTTCTGCACAGGCATAGACCAGAAAAACGGCAGGGAACCAGAAGGCGAAAACTTTACGACTGATCGCTTGCTGGCCTATGATCTGTCGTGAAGGGTCGCGCCGGAAACGGCGCTGGCAGCCTGCCGCCCCTGGCAGGCAGGTTTCATTCAGGCAGATTTCATTCAGGCAGATTTCATTGCGGAAGGGTCACATGCGCTATCTTCACACCATGGTCCGGGTTGCGGACATCGACGCGTCACTCGATTTCTACTGTAACAAGCTCGGGCTGGTCGAGACCCGCCGCATGGACCATGAGGCCGGTCGCTTTACACTGATTTTCCTGGCGGCACCAAAGGACAAGACACATGCTGAAGAGCATCGCGCGCCAGAGCTGGAACTGACCTATAACTGGGACCCTGAAGACTATCAGGGCGGGCGCAATTTCGGGCACCTTGCCTATAAGGTTGATGACATCTATGCCCTTTGCCAGTCGCTGATGGATGCAGGTGTGACCATTAACCGGCCACCGCGCGATGGCCGCATGGCCTTTGTTCGCTCGCCTGACAATATTTCAATCGAATTGCTGCAGGAGGGCGATCCATTGCCACCTGCTGAACCTTGGGCATCCATGGAAAATACTGGCAGCTGGTAGATCAACGCCCATGCCCGATATCCATCAATTTCCCTATGGCAGCGATAATTACGGCGTNTTNCTGCATGACCCGCAGACAGGTNCCACAGCCTTGGTNGATGCNGGNGATGCGNAGGCNGCGCTGGCCGCGNTTCAGGACACCGGATGG
Organism: SAR116 cluster bacterium; assembly: GCA_002686685.1. GTDB lineage: Bacteria > Pseudomonadota > Alphaproteobacteria > Puniceispirillales > Puniceispirillaceae > UBA8309. The sequence goes on from NYYG01000023.1 coordinate 7,632, forward strand.
TCGCTGNCCCAGATCTGGCTCACCCATCATCACGGGGACCATATCGCTGGNACTGCCGCGATTGTCGAAGCCACTGGTGCCCGTGTCATCGGACCGGCGCATATCAGCCATGTGACAGATGCGGTCAANGACGGTGACAGCTTTGATTTCGCCGGCACANNGGTGACNGTGATCGCAACNCCGGGCCATACGNTGGACATGCTGAACTATCATATTGCTGCAGACAATCTGCTGTTTACCGGCGATACCTTGTTTGCCATGGGGTGTGGGCGCCTGTTCGAAGGTGACGCCGCCATGATGTGGGACAGCCTGTCACGACTGATGCTGCTGCCCGATGATACGATCATCTATTGCGGGCATGAATATACGGCTGCCAATGCCGATTTCGCGCTGTCTGTTGACCCCGGCAATGAAGCGCTGCAGCGCCGTGCTGCTGCGGTGCGTGATCTGCGCGCCATTGACCAGCCGACCATTCCCACAATGATGGCACTGGAAAAGCTGACCAACCCGTTCCTGCGCGCGGCTGATCCGGCAATCCGTCAGCATCTGGGCATGACAGATGCCGGCGACGCAGCGGTATTTGCCGAAATTCGCAGCCTCAAAGACAATTTCTAGCCAGCCCCGTTTCAAGCACCACGGTGATTTCAGAACCGTGCGTCAGTGTCCTGCCTGATAGGGATGCCCGTCCACGGTGCCGCCAACCTTTGCCAGTCCGGCAAGGCTGCCCGCCCCCGTGAGGAACAGCGCAAGTCGCAACTGTTCCGTCCACTGACCGATATGGGCGCAGGCGCGTTCCCTGTCCGGGCTGCCAATACCGTCATCCGAAATCGCCCGCAGGACCGCACCAGCCATCGATACCATCTCGGCACCAAGCCATAGCGCCTTTGCCGCATCCAGCCCGTTCATGACACCACCGGATGCGATAAGCCGCCCGTCCGGGATCGTCGCACGCACCGCCATAAGGGCATCAACAGTTGGCACCCCCCAATCCAGGAAGGGTGTGAACAGGTCGGCATCCGCGCGCCGGGCCGCCTCTATACGTGTCCAGTTGGTGCCGCCAAGGCCGGCAACATCAACTGCATGCACCCCGACATCAAACAGGCGGCGGGCGGTCGCAGCATTGATGCCAGCACCGACCTCTTTGACAAGGATCGGGCATGCACAGGCATCCCTGACCGCCTCGATCGCCGCCAGAACGCCGCGCCAGTCTGTCTCGCCCTCGGGCTGAACCGCTTCCTGCAGCGGATTAAGATGGATGAAAAGCGCATCTGCACCGATATCCTCGACCGCACGGCGCGCCAGATCAACACCGCCATCGGCAGCAATCTGCACGCCGCCCAGATTGCCGACTAACGGCACGGATGGCGCAAGCGATCGCAATCGTGACTGGCTGCGGCCTGATTCCAGCGATGCGCGCTGCGAGCCGACCGCAAGACCAATGCCACATGCCTCTGCGGTTTCGGCCAGCGCGTCATTTATGGCATCCGCATGGTCGGTACCACCTGTCATCGAACCAATAAAAAGTGGCGCAGCCAGTTTCTTGCCCAGCCAGCTGGTACTGATGTCGATGCTGCCAAGGTCACATTCCGGCAGTGCAGAATGGTCCAGCTGTACGCGCGCAAAGCCGGCGGCGCGCCCCGACTGTGCAAGCGGGGCGGCGGCAAGGCTCAGATGCGCATTCTTGCGATCACCTGCCTTTGGCGTGCCTTTGTCTTCCGGGTCCGAGTCCATGGGATCTACCTGCTGATGAAACGCCGCTTCAGGCTGGGCCGGGCGTTGCGCAGCAGCCCGTCTACCAGAATCATATGCGGTACGGTCAGGGCGGCAAGCCCGATAAAGACAACACGCAAGAGCGCTGATTCTGCGCTACCGGGACTGGCAAGCAGCCAAAAGGCAACCGCACCGGCCAGCCAGCTGGCAATGGTGAACAGCGCCGCCTGTGTAAAGACCATCCGGCCCGACATGCCGGCAGCAAGGCCCGACAGAACCGTGCGCACATGGCGCACCGTATGGACCAGACAGAAATACACCGCAAAACCGACCAGGGGGGGCGTGAAAACAAACAGCACCGCCAGCAATAGAAGTTCGGCAAACCCGGCGCGCCATCGGCGGTCTGTTACCCCTTTGATAACGCAAAAGGCCAGCGCAATGGCAATGATGACAGCCAGTATTTCGAGCCCCTGCCAGACCATCTGTGTGGACCCGCCGACAAGATAGCCAAAGATCACGTCAACCTCATCGCGATGGATCAGGCTGATTCCGGCAACCACCAGACCGCCATGGGCCACCGCCTCGAGGAATCCCTCCCAGCCACCGCCTGGCCGGGCATCCCCCAGGCCAAAATGCAGCATGCTGATCACCAGAAATATCAGCAGACAGACGGCCGGCGCGGCCATCCATGCCGCCACCACCAGCGCCGCCGCCACGACATATAGCAGAACAAAGCGCAGCAACAGCACAACACGCTTTGAATAGCCCAGATAAATGGCAATCGCCCCATCGAGCGCGCCATGTGGCAGGCCTATGATGATCACCGCGGCCAGCGCCAGCAGCGTTGGCTGTGGTATGGTCGCAAGGCTTTCCATCATCTCCATGCCCGCCCCGCTTTCATTGTCAGCCCGGGGCTGGCCAGCAGCAGGCGCATCGCAGCCTTCACAAACATTCGTTTCGGCATGGCCATAATCACTTTCAGGCGCAGCGACCAGTCTGCCTCGCCGCTGAGGAATCGGGCGAATTGATCACCAGTCAATGCGCTTGCCATGCGCAGAAACAGATCCGGCGCGGTTTCCGGCTGGTGGCGCAAGACCCGTAACAGAACCGCATCCATCCACAAATCAACCCGCTGATGCGGTTTTGCAAAATGCAGGCTGCCGTGTGATGCCCCGGCAATGGCCCGGTCAATCTGTTTCTGGATAAAGGCAAAGGCATATCCGCTGGATGGGCGGATGGCGCCGCCATTACCACCAATGCCGGCGATCTCGGGATCATGCCGGTCCATCATGCCGAGCGGGATAACCCCGCGTTCCTGATGCGTGACCTTGTATGTGTCAACGCCGAGATGCGTTTTCAGATAACCGTCAATGGCATCGAGATAGAATTGGTCTGGCGCCCGCCGGGGCGTGAACAGGGTTGATTCGACAAGCGCCTCGGTTGGCGAGAATGGCAACAGATAGATGAAATGCATGCCGCGTGACTGATCCACACGAAAATCCATCAATGTGGCCGTGTCCGGCGTGAATGTCTCGCTATCGGTTTGCACCTCCAGCCCGACGAAATGCTGCAGCATCATGCCATCCGGAACCACAGGCGGGCGACTGTCAAACCAGATGGTGGCGGGGTCATTTGGACGTGGGGGCATTGGTGCAAATCCGACACCTGCCGATGTTGCGGCACGACGACAATCGGCGATCCAGTCAGACCGGCGCAGCGCGTGATAGGGACGTGCCTCGGCTGTCATCACCACAGCCCTGTCCTGCGACACAAGCTGCCATTTCTGCCAACGCGCAAAGGCCAGCCGGGCCGCCCGGTCCAGATGCGGCGTGCCCCAAAACCCCCAGATATGATCCTTTTCCGGACCGCCGCTGTCGGGCTGATAGATGGTCAGGCTGTAGCCGGGCAGGTCGCGCGCCCGTGCGGCAAGGGACAGGGCGGCACACCCGTCTCCAAACACGCCCACGGGCCTGATCGCTTCCTCTGAGGAAGTTGAGCCGTCAGACGACATAAGGAAGACCCTGCAGACTGCTGTGAAGCGACGGGTCATGCAGCCCGCGGCGCGGCGCAAACCGGTCTGTCAGCGTGAGCATGGCCCGCAGCGAACAGCCGGCCTTGGTCGCACTGCTGGTGACCTGTCTGCCGGCATGCCACGCATGACCCGCATCGGCAAGCTGGACACCGATCTGGCGATAGACGCGCGCCGCAACGGCAATCGCCAGATGCGCGCGAATTGGCAAATAGCCATAGCCGCGACGTCCACTGGCATAAAATGTCTCGGCCAGTGCCAACAACCGTTTGACCGCCATTGTGACCTGCTGTGCCACCGGCCCTTCAGGGCGCGCGGCCGCCTCGGCAATGGTCGCCGGACAGGCACCACCAACCCAGTCGCCTGGAATATAGCGCCGGTTCATTTCTGCATCTTCCAGCACATCACGGGCAATATTGGTCAGCTGCATGGCAATACCCAGATCGATGGCATGGGCACGGGCTGCCTCGTCATGACAATCCAGGACATGGCACATCAACAGCCCCACGGTCCCGGCAACGCGGTACGCATAGCGCAGCAGTTCCGTCTCGTTGGCAAGCGCCACTTCCGGCTTCTGGTCATCCAGCAAGCCGTCAATCAGGGCAACAATCACATCCGGCGGAAAAGCGCGTTGGTGCATGAAATCATGAAAACCGGCATAGGCAGGATCCGCCCCGGGGCGACCGGCCAAGAGATCGGCGCGAATGACCTGAAGACGCGCGGGGCCTGCCGCGATATCACCATCAGCCATATCATCAAGAACCCGGCAAAAGGCATAGAGCCGGGCGGCATCATACCCCATGCGCTGGCCCAAAAAGCGCCGCGCCCAATGGAAACTCCTGCCATTCGCGGCAAGTGATTCCTCGGATGTCAGCCGTTCATTCGACATGTCGTGCCGCAACATGGCATCGCCGGGCGACTGGCTTTCAGCCGCTTGAACGATCCTGCTGCTCCTCCTCCTCGATCAGCCGTTCAACAACCTTAGCAGAACACAGCACACCTGGCATCCCGGCACCTGGATGTGCGCCTGCGGCAGCAAAATACAGATTGGAAATATGCGGGTCGCGATTGTGATACCGGAACCAGGCAGACTGCACAAATAGCGGAGCAATCGAAAAGCCGGCCCCATGCATCGACCGATAATCATCGCGAAAATCTTCCGGGGTCATCCAGAAATCATCTGTAATCACGTCGCCCAGACCGGGCATGATGGTGCGATCCAGCGCTGTCACAATCCTGTCGCGGAGCGCAGGCCCTTCTGTCTTCCAGTCAACATCACCAAGCAAATTGGGTACCGGGCACAGAACGTAGAAACTGTCACATCCATCTGGTGCAAAGCTCTTGTCGGTCGCTGTCGGACGGTGCAGATAAAGCGAAAAATCATCCGCCAGAATTTTGCGATCAAAAATATCGGCCAGCAATTCCCGATAGCGCGGCCCCATCCAGATCGTGTGATGCGCCACATCGTCATAGGTTTTGCGGGTGCCAAAAAACAGCACATACAAACCCATCGAATATTGTGTCAGGGCTTCTGGCAGCGCCTTTTTGCGCCGGCTTTCCTGCGGCATCATCTGGCGATATACGGTTGGCGGATCGCCATTGCAGATCACCCTGTCAGCATCGTAGCGGCGCCCGTCGACAGCGACTGCCCCGGTCACCTGTGCACCCTGCTGGACAATATGGTCGATATCCACGCCCAGCTGCACCGATACGCCGGCACGCTCCAGCAACCGATGCAGTTCAGCCACAAGCTTGCCAGTGCCTCCCATACAGAAGAACACGCCCCACTGACGTTCCAGATAGTGGATCAGCGCATAGATGGATGTCGTACTGAACGGGTTGCCGCCGACAAGCAGCGGATGGATCGAAAAGGCCTGCCGCAGCAGCGGATGACGGATATGGCTGTTCACAAGCCCGGTGACCGTGCGGTAGCTGCGCAGGCGCAGCAAGGCCGGGATCTGGCCCAGCATGCTGGTAAAGCGGGTGAAGGGCTTGTCAGCCAGCTTTTCAAAACCGACTTCGAAAATGGCCTTGGACGTCTTCAGTAGCCGGGCGTAACCCTTGATATCCTTTTCGTCGAAACGCGCGATTTCAGCATTGGTGTCTTCAATACCCGGCCGATAGTCAAATTGCTGCCCGTCGTCGAAATGGAAACGATACCAGGGGTCGAGCGGCCGAAATTCGAGATAATCCTCGCGGCGCTCGCCGAACAGCTCGAACAGCTCGTCAAACAGAAATGGTGCGGTAATCACCGTCGGGCCGGCATCATGGCGAAAGCCACCCCGTTCAAAGACCTGCGCACGCCCGCCAATGGCCTGCAGCCGGTCGACAAGCGTGACCGAATAGCCACGCGCACGCATCCGCAGGGCCGCGGCAATACCGCCAAACCCGGCGCCAATCACAAGAACGTCGCTTTTCCGCGGTGAGGTTGAGGCCCCGGCCGGTTCGGCAGGGGCTGTTGATTTGACGATGGGAGCCGCAGTCATTGTCCGGCGGTTATGTCTGATTCAGTGAAGCAACAGACTTCACGCATACCTGCTGTAACAACTGCTGTATAGGTGTAATGACGGCACCCAGTTCAGCTGGCAATGTGTCGGCGCATTCACCCGCGCGCGCCATCAACGCCGTCATCCGTCGCGCCGCTTCGCCAGCAGCAGATGACTCCAGAATGGCCGCCAGCCAGCCATCGAAACCGGCGTCATCGCCGCTTGCATACCACGAATCAAAGGCAGCACGGCTTTCATCATCCAGCGTCGCGCGAAACAGGACCACCACGCCATTGGGCGCGCGGCGGCGCATGTCGGACCCGCAAGTATTTGCACCGTCACCACCGCTGAAATTCAGAATATCATTGCCAATCTGATAGGCATTGCCGAGCGCCCGGAAACACTGACCGATGGTTGTTGCCGAATTGCCATGCAACGCCATGGTTGCCACACCTTCCAGCGGCGCTGTCAGCAAGGGGGCTGTCTTGTCGCCCGCGCCCTGCAGGTAAGCATCCCAGCTGNCAACCGGGCTGATATCAAATTCGCGTGCCTCACCAATGGTGGTTGTTTTCATATGGGTCGCCAGAATTTTCACCAGCATGGGTGTCTGCGAGCGTTGGGCTGCCTCTGCGGCGAGCTCGAACGCCAACGCGACCAGCCAGTCGCCAAGCGTCAGCGCAACATCGCGGCCATATACCGACCAAACAGCAGGGCGCCCACGTCGCAGGCGGTCCCCGTCACAAATATCATCATGGATCAGCGAGGCATTGTGCAGCACCTCGATCGCCGCAGCCCAGTGCATTGCTGCCGCACGGTCGACCTTGAGCGCATCAGCAGCCCGTAGCGCCATTTTGGCCCGCAACATCTTTCCAGGTGCCATGAAATGATGGGCCGCAGCTTCGGAAAGTGGCTGGCCTGCGGCTGGCAGCCTTTCGGCGATGAAGATATGGATGGCTTCGGATGTTGACTGTGAAATCGCNCCGCCCGCNCCTGGGTCTGTCAGNATAGTCTTGGCTGGTTTGGACAGATCAGTCATGGNTACCGACTTTGCTGTTTGTGNCCCGNGGCTGGTGCGTTCAATCAAAAAAGAAGGGAGAGGACAGCACTAACGCGCTGTCCTCAACATGCTTTGTTTAGGCCTTTGCTTCGGACTCGGTGACTGCAACGTTCCAGATGATCACACCGAACGCAATTTTGTTCAGTACGTCAGCCAGATTGTAGATCACGTTGAGCGAGTTTGCTGAGCTGGCTGGGTCGCCAGTCGCCAGATAACCATAGAAATAACCAAGCGGATAAATCGCCCAGCCGATGGTCACAATCCAGCGCATGGTTGAGAAGGCCGACTTGACCGACTCAGGAGCCTGCTCTGCAGAAAGCTTACCGGCCTCACCTGCAAAGATTTCATACAGGATATAGAACCAGCCTGCCATCCCGATGACGAAGCCGAGCCATGCATTAACATAGCCCACCTCACCGGCATAACCGCCGACCAGCATGATCAGCGTACCGATAGTCAGNCGCCAGAAAATGCCAGACGATACGTTGGCGATGGCGCGCAGGATCAGATAGAACTCGATCATCAGCAGCGGAACTGTGATGAGCCAGTCGATGTACCGATACACGGTTGGTGTGTCACCAGTGTTTACCCATACGTCACGCATGTAGAAATAGTGAACAGCAGCAACCAAGGTCACCAGACCGGACACGGTAAGCGAAGTCTTCCACTTACCTTCCACGCGCTGTGTCTCAATGAAGAAGAACGCGGTTGAAGCAACCAACGCCATTGAGATCAACCAGAACGAAATACCGACGAAGTCATCACTCGCCAAGTTTTCGCCTGCAGCAAACGCAACAGTGGGTGTGATAGCCAACGCCGCCGTAATCAGCGCCGTTTTCGTGGCCTTACCCGTGAAGAGTTTCATTTTGTACCTCCGTTAACGAAAAGGTACGGACGAATCTCGCCGCGATCGCGACATTATGACCCACCCGTAACGCCTCTACCGTATCTACGGAAACAGTTAGGGCGCAATTACTAACCTGCCTATTTTAAGCGTCAGTCCAAAAAATGTTATTTTTTTATTGTTTTACAGATATTTAACATATGAAAAACACTTTTGATAAATTCGCAACATTTCCCCCGAAACTTATGTGAAAAATTACTAACGCACTCTGTTTATTAGATTTTTAAATTATTTACCAAAATGTCCTACGTTAGCCAATTTGCATGGATTTTATGCCAAATGAGCACAAATGGCCTCACAAATCGCCCTAAACCCGGCAGATTATCAGGCATTTCTGCCTGGCTGGTCTTGAGTGGCCTGAATGCAGGCTACTGGCCGTGATTGCCGCTAGTGGCTGGCTTTGCTAGCGTGATGATGCGAATTTCAGAAGCAGTAATGCCCACTGGGCCATACCGAAACCCGTAAGGTGTGCCGGAGAATGCAAAGTCACAGGAATGCCAAAGTTTTGTCATCTCCGGTCCAATACCGGCACTCATAACTTCAACCACACAGGGATGGTGTAATGCCGTCAACACAAGCCGCGCACCCCATTTTTTCATTTGCCGATGGCGAGATGGGGCCGATTTCAAATGCCTTGATCAGAGGCATAGAGCGCATCAGCGGCCAGCCAAGGATTCGCAAACTCTATTTTGACTATGTCGATGAGCAGCGTCCCTTTGACAGCTTTTGGTCAGATGCGCTGGAACGGCTGAGTATCTCGGTTGACCTGCATCNTGATTTTGGCGCTGAAATTCCAAGCAGCGGACCTACCNTGATTGTTGCAAACCATCCCTATGGTGTTGTCGACGGCTTGGTTCTATGTGCTCTCGTGGCGCAGGTCAGATCTGATTACAAAATCATCACCCACCGCGTATTGCGTCAGGCACCGGCCACAATGGACAAAATCTTGCCAGTTGATTTCGATGAAACGGAAGCCGCCCTGCGGACCAATATCCAGACACGCAAGGATGCGGCAGCCTATCTG
>NYYG01000024.1 GCA_002686685.1 SAR116 cluster bacterium
AGCACCACATCGGCGCCTGTATTGATAGCTGTCTGAATCTGTTCGGCCCCGGCAAGCGCAACGATGTTAGTCATACCGGCCAATGCGTCATCATCAGTCGCCTGCGCCGGATGGAGTGGTATCAGACGATCAGCGTCACGCGCGTGGCGCAAAGCCTCAACTGGCACATCGCTATAGAGCCGCGCCACGCGCAGGGTCTGACCAAGCTCGGCGGCCAATTCGCACGTGATTTCGAACATCCAGTCAACAGTGCTTGCGGTCCCGCAGGTGCCGCAGCTGCCAATAACCAGCGGCACACCGGCAGCGGCGCGCGCCTCAAGAAGCTGCCGCCATTCATCACGGCAGACGGAACGGCTGTATTTTGAGGTGCCGGTACCAAGATAGAAGGGCCCGCTGTCGGTCGATCCGCCATCAATGGCAATGATGTCAGGGCCGGCCGCAACGCCGCGTGCCAGCGCGTCAGAATCAAAACCGAGACCCAAAACGCCTGATGGGACCAGAACCCGGGTCTGCATTATCCCCGGTCCTGGTTGGCATCATCATCCGCCGTCACCTGCACAGGTGCTTTGAGATAGGGCCGCAGGAACAGCGGCAGGATGAATCCGGCCACAGCGGCTATCCAGAGCCCGATCGAGATCGGCGAGGCGAAGAGATATGTCCAGTCACCATCCGACAGTACCATGGCACGACGCAGGCTGACCTCCATATGGCCACCAAGAAGGATGCCGAGAATAACCGGCACCGCCGGTATAGACAGCTTGCGAAGCATATAGCCAAGAACGCCGAACCCGATCATGAGCAACAGGTCGAAATAACTTCCTGACAGCGAATAAATGCCTACGAAGGAGATCATGGTCACGCCGGGCAGTAGAACTGCCGCCGGCACCTGCAGAATCCGGCTGAACACACGCACCAGCGGCACGATGAGGATCAGCAACACAACATTGGCGATCAGCAGAGAGGCAATCAGACCCCACACCACTTCAGGTCTTTCTGTGAAAAGGAGTGGCCCGGGCGTGATGTTCAATGTCATCAGCAGCGCCAGCAAGACCGCCGTTGTTCCGGATCCCGGCACACCAAGCGTCAGCATCGGGACCAGCGCGCCGCCAGCCGCCGCATTGTTGCCCGCCTCAGGCGCGGTAATGCCCTTTGGATCTCCTTTGCCGAATGTGCTTTTATCGCGCGCAGTCGATTTTTCGAGCATATAAGCAAGGAAACTGCCAAGCGATGCGCCGGCCCCCGGCAGCAGACCAGCGACAAAACCGATGCCGGTGCCGCGCAGCATTGTCCAGCCGCTATTGATAATATCACGCACCGGAATGCGTATTTTCTCAAGCTTCACGCCAATAGCGGAATCACGGCCATGACTTTCGATGAAAACAAACACCTCTGCCACCGCAAACAGACCCACGATGGCAACCAGAAAATCGACGCCGTCAAACAGATGCAGGCTGCCGCCGGTGAAACGTGTCAGGCCAGTTGATTTGTCGACCCCGATCATCGCAATGCCAAGTCCAAGGCAGACTGAAATCGCGGCCTTTGCCTGATTGTTCGAGCCGAGCCCTCCAAGGGTGCAGAAGGCCAGAAGATAAAGTGCGAAATATTCCGCCGGACCAAACATGAAAGCCACTTGCGCCAGAATCGGCGCCAGAAGCATCAGCCCGATAGTGGCCAGGAAGGCGCCAACAAATGAGGCCACGCCGGACAACACCAACGCATCGCCTGCCCGCCCGGCCTTGGCCATCGGATAGCCGTCCAGCGTTGTCATCATCGCCGGTTCATCGCCGGGAATATTTAGAAGGATTGACGAGATTCGCCCGCCATACATGGCGCCGTAATAGACTGCTGTCATCAGCACCAGCGAGTGCGTTGCGTCAAGCCCGAAGCTGAACGATATCGGGATAAGAATGGCAACGCCGTTCGACGGACCGAGCCCGGGCAGTGCGCCGATCATCGTACCCAGAATGCATCCGGCCACAGCCAGCGCCAGCGTTTCAGGCGACAGCGCAACGGAAAAACCGAGAGCAAGGTTGGCAAACAGATCCATATCCCTACCCCATCAACCAGCGGGGCAAGGCGAACAACCCAAGCCCCAATGCATATTTAAAAATCAAAAATAATCCAACTGCCAAGCCAAGCCCGATGACAACGCTCTGACGTAGTTTCGGCCTAATCTGATAGGACAATGCCGCCGAAGCGATTGCGGTTGGCAACAGAAAGCCGAGCGGCTTCAAGGCGTAGGCATAGGCAACCAGAATGACGGTCGCAATCGCCAGCCGCAACAGCGTCGCCGGACCCGGCCAGGCAGGCTCGGCATCAGGGCGCATTACCATCGTGGCACCTGCCAGGAAAGCGATTGAAGAAATCAGCAAGGGAAATGCCTTCGGACCCAGCGGGTCAGCGAAAAAAGGCTCTTCAAGCTGACTGGCACTCGCCGCAAAGGCGAGTGCCAGAACAGCCACAATCAATCCGGTGATCCGGTCTGACATTACTTCATCACACCCAGTTCAACCGACATGGCGCGAACTTCGCCGATCACACCATCGACGTAAGACTGGAAGTCACCTCCTACCATGTTGAACGGAGCAAGGCCGTTGGCAACCATGGCTTCTTTCCATTCGGGCGAATCACCAACCTTGCGAAGAGCATCGGTCCACTGCTTGTAAGATGCGTCGGACGCACCTTTCGGGGTGTAAAGCCCACGCCAGTTCACAGCAATGACGTCAATACCTTGCTCGCGTGCTGTCGGTATATCTTCAAATCCCGGGATCCTTTCTTCTGTGAAAGACGCCAGAACCCGCACATCGCCAGACTTGATAAAGCCAACAACGCCCGATATGTCNCCAGTCATCGCGCTGGTAAATCCNCCAACGGTCTGGGTGATGGCATCGGCNTCACCGTCAACACCGATATATTTTACCTTTTTAATGTCGGTGAAGCCCTTGCGCTTCAGGGCCATCAGCACCTTCAAGTGGTCAAAGCCACCGGCGGCTGACCCACCAGCGAAGGCATGTTTCGACGGATCGGCAATCACCGCGTCAAGAAGGTCATTAAGGTTCTGGTAAGGGGAGTCCTTTGCAACCACAATTACACCGGGATCGGCACCGATAGCACCAAGGAAGCGNACCTGGTCNGCTGTCATGCCGGAATAGGCGTTCTGAGCCAGACGTGTTGCGGTCGCGGTAGAGGCGGCGACAATCAGATTGTCGTCACTATTGCGNTCGTTCACAACATGGGTGTAGGCGAGACCACCGCCGCCGCCAGCCATGTTGGTNACCTGAATNGAGCCGTCATAGGCATCGATGTCGGTCATAATTTTGGTGATGGTCCGGCAGGTAAAGTCCCACCCACCCCCGGGGTTCGCTGGTGCAATACACTCAGCAGCAAACGACTGTGCGCTGAGACCGGCACTGAAGGCGGCGGCAAGCGACAGTTTTAAGAAATGTTTCATGTCAAATCCTCCCATGAACAGTAAATAACCAAAACCCGATATGGGTTCTTTCTGTTCTTTACGACATTATCTTTCCTTACTAACCTGACACCATCCTGACACAGAATAGCNGCATCATGAAGGTACTGATTATTGAAGATTCACAAGATTTCGCGAAGCCGTTGAAGAATTTCTTCAGCCTTGATGGCCACACCAATGATCATGCCTGCACACTNAGTGAGGCAAGGGAATTCACCGATGTCTCGCACTATGACATGATTCTGCTCGATATCATGCTACCCGATGGTGATGGCCGCAGGTTCCTGAGTGAGATGCGCTCTCGCAATGACGATTCGCCAGTCATTGTGATGACCGCCCGCTCGGAAGTNACGGACCGGATTGANCTTCTCGATATCGGTGCTGACGATTATATCGTAAAACCTTTTGAATTCGCCGAACTNGAAGCACGCTGNCGGGCNGTNTTGCGTCGGCATAAGGGNCAAAACCAGCTGCAACTAGCTTTTGGTGCGGTTGTTTTNCAGCCGCTTTTAGCAACACTTGAACATAGCGGTACAACGCACGCACTTCGCAACCGTGAGCTTCGCCTTCTCGAGGTCTTCTTCAATTCACCGGGTATCTACTTCTCCAAAGANCAGCTGTCCGACCGGCTGTTCTCAATCTCGGAATCGGTNTCGGAAAACGCCATAGAGGTCTATNTTGGCCGGCTGCGAAAGAAACTCGCCGGGAGTGACGCACGGATCGAGACCGTTCGAGGCATTGGATACAGGCTCGTCTCAACATGAACAGAGCCTCGCCAGTGCGGCTGTCGCTTCGCAACAGGTTGCTGGTGATCCTCGCCATTCTGGTTGCCATTTTCTCCATAGTCCTTTTCGTCTCCATACGAGCACTTACTGGCCAGGCTGTNAGCGCAGCACAGGACGGCCTNCTNAAGGCAGCAGCTGTCAGCATTCTGGAAAAAGTCAGGATCAGTGATGGCGCACTGTTTTTTGATCTTCCNTATGACACATTTACGATCCTTGGTTCGATTGGCGAGGATCGCATATTCTATCGGATAGATGCCAATTCAACATTTCTGACNGGCTATGAAGATCTTCCGATATCCGACACATATGGTGACGAGAGAACGCCTGCTTTTGCGTCTATTGAGTATCGGGGAGGGATATTGCGGCTTGCAGCAATCGAGAAACCCGTGCTTGTCGAAGGACAAAGCATCCGCATCAGAGTGCTTATTGGGCAGACATCAAATTTTCAGGCCCAACTACTTTCACAGCTAACAGAGAACCTTTTGATAATTGTTTTGAGTTTCTGCCTGTTTGTCGGCCTTCTGGCGCTGCTGACTGTGAATTCGATGCTCAATCCTATCCGCCGGCTTGCCGACGCCGTTGACAGACGCGGGCCCAATGACCTTCGCCAGGTGGACCATCCGACGCCAAAGGAACTTGAGCCACTACTAAACGCTCTCAATGATTTCATTTCGCGGCTTAACGGCGCTCTAAAACAGACTGAAATCTTCATTGCCGAAGCGGCGCATCATATCCGCACGCCGTTGGCAACGGTGAAGTCGGAAGGCGAACTCGCCTTGCGCAAGGCGCGGAAGCCAGAAAACCGAGCACATCTTCGCAATATCGTCAGATCTGTCGAACAGGCCAATCGTTCGGCGACACAACTTCTAGATCACGCCGTAGTTCTTTACAGGATGGAACAACCCGAACGGCGAACGATCAAGCTGCTCCAATGCGTTAACGACATGGTTTCAAACTTTGCACCAACGGCCGAGCTGCGTGACATCGAAATTAAAGTAGAAAGCAACATTTCAACGGTGCTGGAACTTTATCTAGATCAGACGCTGCTCGAAACAGCACTGCGGAATCTGCTGGACAATGCGGTGAAATATTCTGAAGCCGAGGCGACTATCTCGATTGGCATAAATGCCTTATCAGACAAATGCAGGATTTCTGTTCGCAACCGGTCGGCGACGATGATCAAAATAGATACAGATCTAATGGTAAAGCGGTTCAGCCGCGGCGCCAACGCCACCAATGTGGTGGGATCGGGTCTNGGGCTCGCCATTGTGCGCGAAGTGATGTTGGCGCTTGGTGGCAAACTAGAGATAGATTTCGAGGACGGAGGGATTATATGCGCATCACTATTATTATCGCTGCGCTGATCTATTGGTGCGCGCCGGCGGTCAGCATGACAATTGAGCTGGAACGGCGTTTCGGTTCTGAGCTAGCAATAGAAGAATTTACCATTTTGTCATCAACAGATATCGAACTTTTCGCCCCAGTGATAGAGGAATTCGTCGCGAAAAGACCGAATATCGCGATCCATTATGTTCTGGCATCCAGCCGCGATATATATTCTGCAATCGACACCGAACGGGCAGCGTATGATCTGGTTATTTCCTCTGCCATGGACTTGCAGATGAAGTTAGTCAATGATGGTCATGCCGGCAGATTTGAGAGCCCTGTAACGGCAAGCCTGCCAGACTGGGCCAAATGGCGAGATCAGCTTTTCGGGTTTGCAGTAGAACCTATCGTTCTGGTTGTGTCGCGCCGCGATTTCGCCGCTCTGCCAATACCTACAAGCCGCCGTCATTTCCTCAGCATTATCAGGTCAAATTCAGCGACATTCCGTAATCGAATGATGACCTATGATGTCAATATTTCTGGCACCGGATTTCTGTTTGCCACCCAAGATGCTCGGCAATCCGACACTTTTTGGCGATTGTCTGAAGTTATGGGTGCAATGGGAACCAGGCTATCCTGCTGTAGTGGAGAAATGCTGGCCCGCATCGAAAGCGGTGAAATAGCCGCCGCCTACAATGTTGTCGGATCGTATGCGCAGGCCCGTGCCGTGACGCATGAAAACATCAAAGTGGTGCATCTTGAGGATTATACCAACATTCTACTTCGGACTGCTTTCATCCCCCACCAAAGCCAGAAGTCCCAGCAGGCTGGCAAATTCCTCAACTTCCTTCTGAGTAGCGAAGGCCAGGTCATTCTTGAAAAGCAGGGTGGTCTGCCCTCAATTTTTAACAGTTCGATTATCGAGATTACAAATGCAAAACCCATTGGCTTGAACACCGGATTGCTGGTCTATCTCGATAGGTTGAAGCGGGAAAACTTCCTTCGTGAATGGAACGCTGCACTCGTTCAGTAACGCGTGGTAAACTCAAAAAAACAATCATTCAAAAGATCATACTGGTATTTTTCTTCTACCGGCAGACAACGGAATGGTCGACACTTGGCACATCTCGCAAGCAGTCGCGCGATATTTGAGCAGCTAGTGACTGGGCAACAAAAAGCCGCCATCCAAGAGGATACCCGTTTGCATGTTTTTTCTTTGGTGTTGGTTGCTGGGACAGGATTTGTTCGGGGGCCTACAATTAAAATTCAAACATTAAGTCGTTACAGGGAAAAGACCTGACGCGGCCCTTATGCCGCTTTTATCGCCTTTAGATTCTGGTCCCGGTTTCCAGATCGAAATAATGTAACCTGTCCGTTCGAATATGAAAATGGACGCTATCGCCTGGCTGGAAATGTTTATCGCCTTCATATTTGCCAACAATCTCGCCAAATCCTCCATCGCAAGTCAGCACAGTTTCATGCCCCATGGGTTCAACGACCGTGATGTCACCACTGATGGAGATGTGACCTTTGGGCGGCTTGGCAGCATCTGCAAGCTGCATATGTTCGGGCCGGAAGCCAAGGTGAACTCGTCGACCCTGCGCGACATGGCAGCTGGCAAGTGCGATGGCAACACCACTGTCGGTTTCTAGGATGCTCTTTTTTCCCACGTTATTGATCTTGCCGATAGCAAAATTCATTGCCGGGGAACCGATAAAACTTGCGACAAACTGGCTAGCTGGCTGTTTATAGACCTCGTCAGGTGTGCCCACCTGTTCGATCCGCCCTTCATTCATAATAACGATCCGATCAGCAAGCGTCATCGCCTCGACCTGATCATGCGTGACATAGACAGTGGTTGTCTGGACGCGCTGATGCAGCAGCTTCATCTCGGCGCGCATCTTGTGACGCAGTTTGGCGTCGAGGTTGGACAAGGGCTCATCAAACAGAAACACCTTGGGCTGCCTGACGATCGCACGCCCCATGGCGACGCGTTGTTTCTGCCCACCAGACAATTCACCAGGGCGGCGTTTNAGCAGGTCTCCAAGACCAAGTATCTCGGCTGCCTCATGTGTTCGTGATTCAATTTCCGNGCGCGGCAGCCGTTTCGCACGCAACCCGAATGACATGTTGTCAAAGACGTTCAGGTGCGGATAGAGCGCGTAATTCTGAAAGACCATAGCGATGTCGCGATCCTTCGGATGAGTATTGTTGACGGCACGACCATCAATCGAGATTGATCCCGACGAAACATCTTCCAGACCAGCCAGCATTCTCAGGGTCGTCGATTTGCCACACCCAGACGGCCCAACAAAAACGACGAACTCACCATTGCCAATAGACAGGGTGAAGTTCTCCACCGCTATCACCGATCCGAACAGCTTACGCACCTTTTCTAGAGTGACTTCTGCCATCTCCTACGCCTCCCCAGCGATGAAATTCGATACTAGCCGGTCGCGCAGCGCGTCAGCCTGAATAATACGTTTCCGAACATCCTCCGTCCGAGATTTGAGGCCTTCAAGCCTGTCCTTATAGCCGACCAATGCCTCTCGCAAGACGCGCGGCCCCGGCCCCCCGGGCATTTCCCGGACTGCCACGAAATTCTCCGGACTTGTCGCACTTGCCAACACCTCCCTGTCCACTTGAGTAGGGCGCCCGACCACCTCTTCGAACGTCCGGGCAAACAGGTCCCATGACAGCTCGTCGAGCCCAATGCCATGCGCCAGCGCTTCACGCGCCAGTTTGCTGGCGACATGATGCGCTGCCCTGAACCCAATGCCCTCAGCCCTGACCAGGGTATCTGCCAGCTCGGTAATGGTCGCCATAGATTTCTGGATACGGCTTTCTATCGAAGTGCGGTTAGTCTTCATCGCCTCCACGAANCCGCCAAGCAAGGGCAANGCATGATCAAGCCGCTCGAACACCTCGAAGCCTGTNGCCTGTGTTTCGCGCTCNGANTCATTCATGTCGGCAAAGGGCGTATTGTGCATNGTCTGCACAATCTGATCCGCTCCGCCAGCTGCAAGCGAAAATTTCAGACGCAAGTGCTCAAGCGGCACCGGGTTGCGCTTTTGCGGCATNATCGACGANATCTGNACGAACCCATCTGGNACATCGATCTGTGACACTTCGAACCCAGTCCATGTCACCANATCCTGNACCAAACGACCCAGATGGATGCAACCAAGCCGGATCGAGGCGTAGCTTGCGGTGATGTAATCGACATTGGCGATCGCGCCATAGGAGTTCTCAACGATACCCGGGAAGCCCAATAGTTCTGCGACGCGATGTCGGTTAAGATCGAAACCGGAGGTAGTGATGGCTGCCGCACCCATCGGGCAGTAATTNACTTCTTCCAGCGCCGCCAGGATCCGTGTCATGTCTCGTAGAATGAATTCAATCGCCGCGCCAAGGTAATGTCCAAGAACAGATACCTGTGCGGGTTGCCCATGGGTGTAGAGCAACNCCGTCTCATCAATCCCCTTTTCAGCACGAGCCAGAAACTGGTCCGCCATATCCTCATACCGTTTGAGGAGAGTAAGAAGGCGCGCGCGAAGCTGGATCCGAAACATGGTGTGTTCCATGTCATTTCGTGATCGTCCTGTGTGAAGTCGGCCTGCTGTCTCGTCTCCCACTCGACGACCCAATTCCTGCTCTATCAGAAAGAACAGGTCCTCGAAACTGCCGTCGAAGAGCTGATTGGCCCAGGGGCGCTCANGATCTATACCGTTTAACGCNTCAAGGATTGCGCTGGCGTCAGCGGATTGGATTANNCCANTTTCGGCTAGCATCACACCATGCGATAGATTGATGGCGTGAAGAGGTGCTGAGAAATNCTGCCTGTAGACATCAANATCTGGTGAAAGGACACTTTGCGCGTAAATTGANGCGGGGAAANTGTCATAATCCAAAGCCATCTCAGATCACCCCTTTAGGCCTGCAAGCATTATNCCGCGAATAATGAATTTCTGGAGAAGCAGGAACACTAGCAATGTAGGGAGCGTGGCGAGACACGATGCTGTCATCACCACCTCCCAATCCATCTGGAATTCACCGTTGAATGAAGCGATCCCGACCGGAATGGTGTAAATATCGGGATCATTGGTAACAATCAGCGGCCATATGAATGCTGTCCAGTTACCCAAAAAATGGAAGATGGCAAGAGCCGACAAAGCTGGAATTACAAGCGGCATCGCGATACGCCACCAGATGGCGAATTCGGACCAGCCGTCAATACGCGCAGCTTCGATCAACTCGTCAGGCAGGCTCATGAAAAACTGCCGCATCAAGAATGTGCCAAAACCTGTCATCAGCCCCGGGAAGGCGATCCCCCAATAGGTGTCGATCCAGCCGAAACTGCGGGACATCATGTACCAAGGGATGATCAGCATTTCAGTTGGGATCATCAGCGTGCTGAGAATGGCGATGAAGACGATCTGGCGGCCGCGAAAATCAAACTTAGCTAGGGTATAGCCGACCAGCGAGTCAAAAAACAGGACGGATGCCGTGCTGAAAGTTGCCACCCACAGCGAATTCAACATCCAGCGCAAGAACTTCGATTCCTGCAGGATAAATAGATAGTTCTCTAGTGTTGGCTTATCTGGAATGATGCTCAGCTCAAAAACTTCTTGGCCAGTCTTGAAAGACGTCGCTGCCATGAACACGATCGGCGTGACCATGACAACACCGCCTAGGAACAGCAGGGTCCAAAGGATCACCTTGCCAGGCCGAGCACGTTCTAGTCGCGCCATTGTTGCGTTCACATCGCTCATCTCTGTTTTCTCATCAGCCAGAGTTGAACAAGACTTACAACAAGAAGGATAAGGAACAAAATTACCGTCAATGCTGATGCACGTCCCAGCTTGAATTCGTCAAAAGCAAATTCATAAATCATTAGCACCAGCGGCTTAGTGGAGTTCAGGGGGCCGCCCGCACTATCCGCACTCATTGTATAGACCTGATCGAAAATCCGCAGGAATCCGATAGTCGATACAACGGTCAGAAATATAATCGTAGGCTTCAAAGCTGGAAGTGTAATTTCCCGCAGGATCTGCCATCGGCCCGCCCCGTCAATCTCCGCCGCTTCAAAATAACTACGGGGAACCGCCCTGATGCCGGCAATGAAAATGACGATCTGAAAGCCAAGTCCTGCCCACACGGCAGGCGCCATAATCGAATACAGACCTTGGGTTACCGATTTCAAGAAAGGCTGCTGAGGAATCCCAACCCATGAAAGCATGATGTTGAAATAGCCAATTGGCAGCGGTTGATAAAACCATCGCCACACCCATGCCATCGCAACAGCCGTCGTCAGAAATGGAATGAAATACATCGCTCTAATTAATTCATGGCCAAAATCTATCTCATTTAGCCAATAGGCAATAATAAAGGCGATCAGCATGCTTACAGGCACACCGACAAGCGCGTATTTTATTGTATTCCAAAGAACCAGCCAGAAATCCTCATCAGCGAAGATCTTGATATAGTTCTTCATCCCGATCGCTTTCTTCGCGCCGAGAAGATTCCATTTCAGCGTGGAAACATAGAATGCTTCAAATGTCGGATAAAACCGGATTGTTATATAAAAGACCAGCGGAACAGCCAAAAAAAGCCAAGCTGTGATCGCAAGCTTTTGCTTAATTGTGAGCTTAATCCAAAAGTTGGGCATATGTTTGGTTTCTATGATTAAAAACAGCAAGCAGATGGCAACAGATTGCCGCCATCTGCCCAGATTACAAGCAATTCAGGTCAATCTCCGAAGAATTCGTCAAAGACTTCCTGTTCAGCTTTCGCAACTTTCTCAAGAGCCGCAGCAGGGTCTGCACCCTGAAGGACCACCATATCATAGGCATCGATCAGCGACTGACGTTGCGGCTTTTCTGATACGAAGGCTGTTGCGTTGGCGTAGCTTAACCCACGAATAAATGGCCCATAGAGCGGATGTGCCTTGTTTGCGTCAACAAGAGCAACGGCTGGCTTAGCCGGCAATTCACCAACTGTGTCTAACCATAGTTGCATGGCGTCATCTGAAGTGATGTGCTGCAAGAACTTCTCTGCCGCAGCCTTTTTCTCACCATCAGCCTTCGAACTAATGCCGTTCACCCAATAGGATGAGAAGTTGAATCNTTTACCATCGTGTCCAGGCAGTTCCGAAATAGCAAAGTTTAGACCTTCTGTTTTTGAAAATTTCGAAATCCGGAAAGAGCCATCAAGAACCATACCGGCTTGACCGGCAGCAAAAGCATCCTGACCGCGATTCATAAAGCCATTCGAACCAACTTTGTGTGTTGCTTCAAAATCGGTAATGAATTTAAGCGCTTTGGCTCCTGCTTCAGTGGTGTATGCGACTGTTTTGCCATCATCTGAATATGGCTGACCNCCATAAAGGCGTATCAAAACTTCACGCCACCAATGGTGATCCTGACCGTCAGTGTCGACCGCAAAACCCACTGTCGTGTAATTGCCATCAGCATCTTTCTTTGTAAGCTTCTTCGCAAACTCAACCATCTCATCAAGTGTTTCGGGCGGACCAGAAAGACCTGCCTCTGCGAACAAGTCTTTATTCCAGAACAACGCCAAAGATCGGACAGCTGTAGGCAGCCCCCAATAGTCGCCNTCAACCTTCATGGTTCCAACCATCGAGAAAAACTCATCCTCAATCTTGGCATGGGGGAAAGCAGACTTAGAAAGCGGCTGAATNAGCCCGCCATCACGATAATCATTCAGCCANCCATAATACAACTGAACAACATCCGGCCCNTCACCAGCAGACACTGCAATAGCTACCTTTTTGCGATAATCTGCATACGGGAAATGCGTATGCTTTACAGTTATACCTGGGTTAGCTGCCTCAAAACTNTCGATAAGCTTATCGATAGCTTCAACGCGGCTGCCGTAAGTGTATTGCCAATACTCGATCTCCACGGCCTGNGCCAATCCGCTCCATANGAGCGAGGTCCCACCGATGGCAAGTGCGAAAGCCGATTTTAACCACTTTTTCATCCGTCCCTCCTTCTTCGTCATACATTTTTCAAAAGGTAATAACCTTTGTTAATGTAAAAACCTATGATAGCTTTTTCGAAGTTGTCAAAGGAAAAGCGGGCCATATCCAAAAGTATGACTTGTGTTCGGCCTGTCTATTACCGGACATCTCCGTGACANGATTTTTGACAGCACACTTGAGTCCGGGGTTTTGATTTGGAAACGCGCTACGCAATATTGTCAAACAAGCTCACCAAGCGCATTGGCACAGGTGAATATCGGGTGGGGGAATATCTGCCCAGCGAAAAANAGCTGGCCAGTGAATTCGGCGTCAGCCGGCCAACTGTCAGACGCGCCCTCGAATATGTAGAAGCCCTCGGTATGATTTCGCGCAGGCGCGGCGATGGCACCAAGGTGCTCGCAAGCAAGCCTTTCACTGATTATCGCTATACCACCCGGCCCATCGATGATTTGCTTTATGGCCGAGGGGCCGAGCGCATTGTCACCGGCCTCGACGAGATTGTCTGTGACGTTGCACTTGCTGAACGTCTCGAATCCGTGCCGGGCAAGCGCTGGGTTCATGTCGCGCAGCACCGCAATGACCGTGAAACAGGCNAAATGCTTGTATGGGGTGATGTTTATATAGANCACCAATTCGGCAGTATNGCCTCCCAAATCTCCGAGTACCAGGGGTTCATATGCGATCTAATCGAGGAGGAATACGGTATCGCGGTCAGCGAAATTCAGCAGGAAATAAGGCCGGTCATCATCCCCTCGGCGATCTGCAGCGCAATGACACTGCCAGNAGGTTCGCTAGGCCTCGAGATGACGCGCAGATACCTGAACAATCAAAAGCGCCCAGTGGAGATTTCGATCAATATCTTTCCGGAAGAAAGGTCGATCTACACCATCACCTTGAGCCGGACACAAGAGAGGGCTAAGGACAGATGAAAAAGGACTTTATCATCAGGCAGGAGCAACGGCAGCCACTCAGGCAGCTTTACAAATGGCTGAAATCCCTGCAGTCCACCCTAGTTTTCATGCAGACCGGGGCGCATCCTGATGACGAAACATCCCGCCTCCTCGCCCGCCTGTCGCTGGGTGACGGCATGCATGTTGTTTATGTCAACGCCGTGCGCGGCCAGGGTGGGCAAAATGCCCTTGGCCCTGAACGCGGANANGCACTCGGTTATCTTCGGACCGAAGAACTGTTCGAGGCGATGCGNGTCATCAGGGCCGATATCGCATGGCTTGCCGAGTCATCGGACGACCCAATAAGCGATTTCGGCTTTTCAAAATCCGGCGAGCAGACGTTCGAACATTGGGGACGAGAACATTCGCTTCGGCAGATGGTCAAGATGGTGCGTCTGTTCAAACCAGACATCCTGATCCCCACATTCCTGGATGTTCCCGGCCAACATGGTCATCACCGCGCCGTGACACAGACAACGATCGCCGCCTTTGACGATGCGGCCGATGAGACAAAATTTGCCGATCTTGGGCTTGCAGCCTGGCGGGTAAACACATTGTATTTGCCGGCATGGGGTGGCGGTGGCGGATCTTATGACGATGAAGTGCCGCCTCCAGACGCGACGCATGAGATCCGGACCGGCGCATATGATGCGGTGCTCGGGGGCACTTATGCGCAGATTGGTGAGTGGTCCCGCGCCTGTCANGCCACNCAGGGCATGGGCCGNCAAGTNGATGANGAGGAGCGG
>NYYG01000025.1 GCA_002686685.1 SAR116 cluster bacterium
TTAGTGTCGAGGCGATGAATAACGACCAGCTGTCAGGCATTGCAAATCTGACTGAGGTTCTGGGATCGTCAAACAGCGCCGAGAACGACTAATCCTGTCGGGGAGCGTGCATGCCATGCTCCCCGTCTTCTCATTTGTACCATTTGAACTCTGTGAACAGCATTTCCGGGTGACATAGCGATGGATTGGTTTTTGACCTATTTCAACAGCCTGCTTGAGCAGTTTCTCGATCCCGGCAAACGGTTGTTTGTCGGGTATCTGGCATCTGCGCTGTTGATTGCCATCGTCTGGCTGATTGTGGTTTTGGGGCGCCGGCCGGCCAGCGCACTGGCGGAAGTCTTTTCGCCAAAAATCTGGTTCAGCCAATCCAGCCGCCTTGACGTCAAACTGTTTATCATCAACCGGCTTGNGTTCCTGATCTTCAGACCGGCACTTGTNACGCAGCTGGCACTGGCGGGTACGATCTTCATCGCCTTGCATGAAGTCTCGACGCTGCCGCGCGGTTATTTCGCCGCTGCACCNGCATGGGTGGCCTGTCTGGCCTTCAGTCTGTTCCTGTTCCTGCTGGATGATTTCACCAGATATTTCCTTCACCGGCTTCTGCATCGCTGGCCAGTCTTGTGGGCTTTCCACAAACTGCATCATTCAGCCGAAACATTGACGCCGNTGACCATTCTCAGAACNCATCCTGTAGAAGGGGTTCTGTTCGCCACCCGCAGTGCNTTCGTGCANGGCNTATCAATCGGGTTTTTCGTTTTCCTGTTTGGNAACACCGCCACCCTTGCAACGGTGTTCGGGGTCAATCTCGCGGTCTTCACATTTCACATNATTGGTTCAAATCTGCGGCATTCGCATGTCTGGATCGCCTATCCGTCCTGGCTGGAATATATCTTCATCTCGCCAGCCCAGCACCAGATCCACCATTCCAATGATCACACGCATTTCGATCGTAATTTCGGTGTTGTCCTGTCGGTCTGGGACTGGATTGGCGGGTCATTGCACCTGTCGAAGAATGTCTCTGGCGATATCCAGTTCGGACTGGACCGGCATGGCAGACAAACGCACAGAACTGTTTTAGACGCCTATCTGCTGCCGGTGCGTGATGCNTTTAAAGTTCTGACCGGTACGATTGCCAGCTGGCATGGTGCNGGTCCAGCGGCCAGCAGACGCGCGGATGGCACCGGTGATGCCGCTGCCATGCGCGTCGGCAATGCGGCATCGGATAGCGCGGGTGACGCTGCATCGCCTTCACGGGCATCACAGGGGCAGCCGCTTGATCTGAGATCGGGGAGGCGGCTGGCATGAAACATCCCTTCACCTGCGGATTGGGAGCAGACCAGGCTGTCTGTCAGGCGATTGAAAATGGTAACTGCAACCTTGTGTCCTTCTGCCGCGTGCTGAATGAGCAGGCGAAGACTCCGCCTGCGTTGATCCGCGAAACAGGATCATCTTCGGTCAGCCATCTGCCTGTTGAAACCAAGCCTGCAGACACGGCCGACGAGATGGATGCGTCCGCACATTCACAGGCCAGCTGGAATGCGGCCGGCATTCTGGCAAGCCTTGGTGAAATGGGTTGAACCAGTGCGCACAGCCGGACAGATGGCTGAAGACGGGCTGCCACCGGCGATAATGCGGCACCATGTGACCATGGGCCGCGCCGCGCTGGCGTCATTGCAGACACAATCACAATTGACTTTGATAATCATTCTCAATAACTAAAGTGACATCGGTTCCGATCGGCTGCAGGGCCGGGTCGGAAAGATAGAGAGGACCATATGACTGTCACCAATAGCCTTCTGGCAAAACTGATCAGCAGACAGGCATCCTGCCGCATGGTGTTTGGGGCCGTTATCTTTGCCCTTTCCTTCGGGTTGATGGGCGCGGCCAAACTGCAGGCGGCAGAGGTGAATATCTATTCGCACCGCCAGCAATTCCTGCTGCAACCCTTCCTCGATGCGTTCACCAGTGAAACCGGTATCAAGACAAATGTTGTCTATGCCTCGAAAGGGTTGGCGCAACGGCTTCAGGCAGAAGGCGAGGCAAGCCCCGCCGATGTGATCCTGACCGTCGATATCGCACGGTTGAGCGAATATGCCGATCTTGATCTGCTGGCGCCGGTATCGTCGGATGTGCTGAACGCCAATATACCCGCACATCTGCGTGCTGCCGATAATCGCTGGTTTGCCTTTTCGACCCGCACCCGGATTATCGTGACCTCGAAAGAGCGTGTCGCCGAAGGCGCCATCAGCGATCTTGAGGATCTGGCCGATCCGCAATGGACCAGGCGCGTATGTTCGCGAAAGGGAAGCCATGTCTATAACCGGTCGCTGATGGCGTCGGTGATTGCTGCCCATGGTGAGGCTGTTGCAACACAGTGGGGTGAAGGTCTGGTCGCCAATATGGCGCGGCGTCCGCAGGGCAATGACCGCGCACAGGCCAAGGCAATCTTTGAGGGCCANTGCGANATTGCNGTCATGAACCATTATTACTACGGCAAGATGTTGCATGGCGAAAAGGCGGAACAGCGCGACTGGGCGAATGCCATCCGTCTTGTTTTCACCAATCAGGACAACCGTGGTGCGCATGTGAATATTTCGGGCGGCGGCGTGGCCAAACACAGCCCGAACCGTGATGCCGCTGTCCAGTTTCTGGAATTCCTGACCAAGCCGACNGCGCAGCAGCTCTATGGCGAGATCAATTTCGAATATCCGGTCAACCCGGCCGTTTCTCCNGGCGGTGTTCTGCAGTCCTNCGGGGACTTCAAACGCGATGAACTTGCNATTGAAAAGCTGGCNGAGCTGGCGCCGGCAGCACAGAAGATCATCGACCGCATTGGATGGTAGCAACGTTTCTGTCATCCTGGGCGCATGTGCGCAGGCGCCGGTCAGATGGCTGGTCCATCGGCGCGCTTGTGCTGTGCTTCCTGCTTGTGGGCCCGGTGCTGGCGCTTGTCCTGACAGCGACAGGCAGCAGTGACGGGCTGTGGGGGCATCTGCTGGACACTGTTTTGTTCCGCTATATCGGCAATACGCTGGGGCTAATGCTGGGCGTCGGCATCCTTGCCTGTTTCTTCGGGGTGACAACTGCCTGGGTTGTCACCCGTTATGAATTTCCCGGCCGTCTGGTTTTTGAATGGATGCTGCTTTTGCCGGCGGCCATTCCGGCCTATATCGTTGCCTATACCTATACGGATTTTTTTGAATATGCCGGCCCTGTGCAGAGCCAGCTGCGCATGATGTTCGGCTGGGCACGACCGTCCGATTACTGGTTTCCGGAAATCCGTTCGCTCGGGGGTGCCATTCTTGTGATGGCCTCTGTGCTGTATCCCTATATCTACATGGTCACACGCATCGCCTTTCGCCTGACCCCTGCCAGCCTGTTTGAAATCGCACTTGTGCATCGCAAGTCACAATTCCGGGACGTCGGGTTGCCGCTGGCGCGACCGGCGATTGCGGCTGGATTGGCGCTGGTACTGATGGAGGTCGTATCCGATTTCGGCACGGTTGAATATTTTGCGGTCGAAACGCTGACGCTGGGTATTTTCAATGTCTGGCTGGGGATGAATAATATTGTCGCGGCGGCACAGATATCACTTGTTGGATTTGTCTTTATCCTCAGCTTGCTCGGGCTGGAACTCTATGCACGCTCACGCCAGCGTTTTTCCAGTACCACGTCGAAAACCAACAAATTGCAGCCGCTGATGCTGCGCAGGCGCGGACAGGCCTTATGCGTGGCGATTTGCTGCCTGCCGCTTGTGTTCGGGTTCTTTATTCCGGTCGGGGTCCTGCTGAAATTCGTTCTCACAGGTCAGGCCGGGGCCAATCTGGTGGCAGTGGCCGGGGTGGTGACAGGATCGGTTTCCGTTGCCATTCTCGCGGCCCTGTTGGTGATGGTGATATCAACGCTGATCGTGTTGGCAGCAACCTATCACGGCGGTGAGATGCTGCGTCGTATGGCGATGCTTGCCTCGACGGGTTACGCGGTGCCCGGCACCATGCTGGCTATCGGGGTGCTGATTTTTGCCGGTGCGATTGACCGGATCTATGCCGGCCTGCTGGGCGATGGCCGTGCCAGCCTGCTGCTTGGCGGGCTTGGTATTCTGATTGTGGCCTATCTGGTGCGCTTTCAGGCGGTGGGTTACGGGGCGGTGCTTTCCGGCATTCGGCGGCTGCCGGACAATATGATGGGCGCCAGCCGTGTGCTGGGCAACGGCTTTGCCGGCAGCTTGCAGCGGGTCATTCTGCCCTTGCTGCGTGGTTCGATTATGGCTGGCGGGCTGCTGGTATTTGTCGATGTGCTGAAAGAACTGCCNATGACGCTTCTGCTGCGCCCCTTCGANTTTGAAACACTGGCCACCTACACCTATCAGTTCGCCAAGGATGAAATGCTNGAAGAAGCTGCCTTTCCGGCACTGATGATTGTCATCTCGGGGNTGCTGCCTGTCATTCTGATGAACCATATGCTGCGCCGCACGGACTAGACACCCTTGCCGGCCGCATGGTTTAGTGCCGGTATTGCGTGATGGCATCGGTGTGACGAGANGGATGNCGCGCGCATTTTTTTGGGGTCANGGAGGATCCATGCCGGCCATAACCTGTATCGAAGATTTGCGTCATCTTGCACAGAAGCGCACGCCGCGCATGTTCTTTGACTATTGCGAAAGCGGGTCATGGAGCGAGTCGACCCTGCATGCGAACGAAGCAGATCTCCAGGCGATCAAATTCCGTCAGCGCGTAGCTGTTGATGTCGACAAACGCACGACGGCAACAAAGATGCTGGGCGAGGATGTGGCCATGCCGGTTGCGCTGGCACCGACCGGCCTGACAGGCATGCAGCATGCGGACGGGGAAATTCTTGCGGCCCAGGCTGCCGAGGCATTTGGCGTTCCCTTTACATTATCCACCATGTCCATCTGTTCCATCGAGGATGTGGCGGCACATACGACAAAGCCCTTCTGGTTCCAGCTCTATGTCATGCGCGACCGGAAATTCGTGCATCGGCTGATTGAACGCGCCCGCGCGGCGCGATGTTCCGCGCTGGTCATCACGGTTGACCTGCAGATCATGGGCCAGCGCCATCGTGATGTGAAAAACGGGCTTTCGGCACCGCCGAAACCGACCCTTGCGAATATGATCAACCTTGCAACCAAGCCCGGCTGGTGCCTGAAGATGCTGGGCACGAAGCGCCGGAATTTCGGCAATGTCGTCGGCCATGTTGATGGTATCGGGGATGTATCATCCCTTGCGGAATGGACCGCAGGCCAGTTTGATCCGACGCTGTCATGGGATGATGTACGCGACCTGCGCCGTCTGTGGGATGGCAAGGTGATTATCAAAGGTGTGATGGATGTTGCCGATGCGCTGAAGGCGGTGGATATCGGCGCGGATGCCATCATTGTATCGAATCATGGCGGCCGGCAGCTGGATGGCGCGCCGTCCTCTGTGGCGGCGCTGACACCTATTGTTGATGCTGTTGGTGACCGCTGCGAGGTCTGGATGGATGGCGGCATCAGGTCAGGCCAGGATGTGTTGCGGGCCATGGCGCTGGGGGCAAAAGGCACAATGATTGGTCGTGCCTTTCTCTATGGGCTGGCGGCTGGCGGCAAGCCGGGCGTTCAAAAGGTGCTGGAGATTATCCGCAAAGAGCTGGACCTCACGATGGCCTTTTGCGGTCATCGCCACATTGACGAGGTTGATGCCGATATCCTGTTGCGCAGGCCGGGCTAGCCGATAACCGGCAGATCGCGCGGCGCGCGCCGGGTCAGCAGCGTGGCGCCATCTGGTGTGACCAGCACATTTTCCTCGGCCACCATCAGCCTGTCATCATCAAAGACAAGCGACGGTTCAATGGTCAGCACCATGCCGGCGACGATGTCCGTTTCGTCCCAGTCCGTATGCGACGGCGGTTCTGTCAGCTGGATGCCCAGCCCGTGCCCGTAACGCCCGACATCATCACCGCCGCCCTGCGCCGCGCCTTGCGGGCGCAGGATCCGGTCCATCGTGACAAACAGGTCCTGCGGGGTGATTCCGGGACGCAGCATCTCCAGCGCGGCATCGGTTGCATCATACAGCCGGTGGTGCGCCTGTTGTGCTGCAGCGCTTGGGGTGCCGATGGCATAATTCCGGTCAAAATCACAGAAATAGCCGTCCCAGACACAGCCGGTATCCAGCATCAATATATCGCCATTGGCAAGCGGGCGGGTACTGGGCGGGGCAATGATGTCCTGATAACCGCCCGCGCCCGCCGCGCCGACAAGATAGCTGACATCATCGACACCGCGGCCCAGCGCATCGCGCTTGAAATCGCGGAACAGCTGGTCAAGTGGCATGCCGGCGCTGACCCATTCCGGCACCGCGTCAAACGCATCCTCGGCCAGTTCACAGACATACCGGATCTTGGCGGTCTCGCGGTCCGATTTTACCATGCGAATGGCCTGAATATCTGCCGTCATATCGGTCCAGCCGATGCCGTCAAGGCTGGCGCGCAGGCCCATCACATCGGCCAGCGGCATGCGCATGGCGGTCTCGCGCCCCATCAGCACGCCAAGCGTCCCCGTGCCGCCGATGATCTTGCGGATGGTGCCGGCAAGAAGCGATACCCCGTCATCTTGCGGCGCGGGCGATGCCCAGCTGACCACGTCATCCACATAGCATTGCGACATTAACGGCACACCGATGGTGGGAATCACCGCAACCGGACGGCCTGTCAATGGCAGGACCAGAAACCAGGGGCGCGTCGGGCTTTGCCAGAACGGCGTCAGAAAGCCGGTGAAATAGCGGATTTCGGCCTCTGATGCGAACAGCATGGCATCGATGCCGCGCCGGGCCATGGCGGCCTGTGCGGCCGCACAGCGGGCTGCAAACTCCGTGTTAGGGAAGCCGCGTTGTGGTGCGGTGCTCATTCAGCTGCCACTGTCTGTGCGTAAAATTCAGGGTCCGTCGCGCCTTCGGTGCCAATCAGCAGCACCACTGAATCTGCGTCAAACCCCATCGCCTGCCAGGCCGCCCCATCGGCATGCGCCTGCAGCAGCGCCGCCAGCCCCGATGTGGAACATTCACCGGCCTCGATACGCGGGTTGCGATGATGGAACCAGCGCATCAGCGGCCGCACTGAATCGTCGCTGATGGTGACGCAATGGCGCAGCGTCGGTTGCAGGATCTGCCAGGCCACATCCGATACCTCGCCGCAGGACAGGCCGGCCATCAATGTTTCCTCGACCGTATCAATCAGCGTTGGTGTGCCGGCGACAATACTGTCATGCATGCAGGCCGACATCGAGGATTCAACCGCGATCATCCTGCCAAGATCGCTGCCCATCGCCTGCCAAAGCGGCGCGATCACGCCGGCAGCCAGCCCGCCGACACCCACGGGCAGCAGCGCATGGCTTGGCCGGTCATCGCCCATCTGCGCAATTGTCTCGGCCCCCATGACCGTATAGCCGGCCATGATCTGGATTGGCAGTTCGTGATATCCCGCCCATGAGGTGTCGGACACGAGATGCCAGCCATTGGCGGCAGCGTCTTCCTTGCAGGCGGCAAGCGATGCCTCGTAATTGCCCGTGACCCGGATAACATCGGCCCCGAATGCGGTCATCGCCGCTTCGCGCGCTGGGCTGACATGTTCGTGGATATAGATTTTCGCGGCGCAGCCGGCGCGCTGTGCCCCCCAGGATACCGACCGCCCATGATTGCCGTCGGTCGCTGTTGCCACCACCAGGTCAGCGGCGCTGCCTCTCTCTGCGATGGTCTGTTTGACAAGCCGGCGCACCGCATAGGCCCCGCCAAGCGCCTTGAAGGACCCCAGCCCGAAACGGGTGGATTCATCCTTGAAGACGACGCGGCGCACCCCCAGATGCGCGGCNACATCCGGCAGGTCATGCAGGGCTGTCGGCGCATAGCTGTCCCAGCTGGTGATCTCGGCAAAGGCATCGGCCATGGCGGCAGCATCCAGCGATCCGGCGCGATCGGGAAAGGCAGCTGGCTGATGCGCCGGGTTGGCGCTGCAGGCAAAGCCGCCGGCCTGCGCCGCCTGTGCGAGATAATGATCCATGATATGCCGCCTTTCCAGCTGTATCAGAANTTGCCGATTCGATCTGAACCGGCATAGAAAATATCAGACAGTTTCCTGTTGGCGTCAGCGCGCAGCGCGGTCGCCTCGGCGCTCATTGCGGCGGTGACCCGCGGCGCTTCCTGGTGGTATCCGTAATCNTCGCTGCCGCGTGCCAGCTGCACATACATTTCGCCATGCACCTGTTTGACGGATGGCGCGATATAGCTTTGCAGGGCAAAGCCGATCCGCCGTTCGGGCGATCTGTTGGGCCCCGATCCGTGGATGACCCGCGGATGATGCAGTGACATCTGCCCGGGGGCCAGCGGCACCGGCACAGCCATGCTTTCATCAACATCCGGCACTGTCTGGCCGCGGGTCAGCAGATTGTCCGCGCCATAGGTGTCGATATGGTCTTTCAGCGGCGCAACATGCGAGCCCGGGATCATTTGCATGCAGCCATTCTCCTCGGTCACATTGCTGATCGCCAGCCAGCCGGTGACCCAGTCATGCGGTTCCATGCCGATATAGCGGGCATCCTGGTGCCAGCTGATAAAGCCGCTGCTNTNGGGTTCCTTGATGAACAGGGTGGTGCCGGCCGCCAGAATATGGCCGCCGATCACATCCTCGACGGCATCCAGAATGCGGCTGTCATGGACAATCCTGTCCAGCACCGGCAGCGCCAGATGCGCATTGTTGCGTCCGGGCCCGTCCAGCGCCTGTGGCCAGCTTTGCTCGGCATGTTCGATTTCGGTGCGAATGGCGGCGATCTCGTCCGCCGCAAAGATATCGATCGGCGCGACGAAACCGTCACGGTGATAGGCGGCGATCTGGTCGTCGGTCAGGCGTTTTGGCATCAAGGTCTCGTCATGCGCCGGCGGTTTCCAGAAACAGACGCGATAGGTCTATCNAATCTGTTGTGCCCGAGATTAGCGTGCCAGACAGAACCGGCGCAAGACAGAACCGGCGCAATAGAGATAACAGCACAGATGCGCCGCTGGCCCGCATTNCCCGNGGCTGGCGCTANGACGTGACCATCGATATCGACGGGTTAGGCCCTATTTCCCGACGATCATTTCATCCGTGCCGAAGGGGAAATTGGTGATGTTTTCGGCCCCGTCCTCGGTAATGATCAGGATATCATGCTCGCGGTAGCCGCCGGCGCCCGGCGCGCCTTCCGGCAGCATGATCATCGGTTCCATCGACACCACCATGCCCGGCTCCAGCACCGTGGTGATATCCTCGCGCANTTCCACCGACGCCTCGCGGCCATAATAATGGCAAAGCACGCCAAAGCTGTGGCCATAGCCGAATGACCGGTATTTCAGCAGGTCCCAGTCCGCATACATCTTGTTGAGTTCCGAGGCCACATCACAGCAGCGCGCGCCGGGNTTCAGCAATTCCATGCCGCGCACATGCACCTCGCAGTTCTTCTGCCACAAATCGTAATGCGCGTTCGAGGCATGGCCGCAGAACAGCGTGCGTTCCAGCGCGGTGTAATAGCCGAACATCATCGGAAAGGTGTTGAGCGAGAGGATGTCGCCGGCCTCGACCACCTTGTTTGTCACCGGGTTATGCGCGCCGTCGGTATTGATGCCCGACTGGAACCAGGTCCATGTGTCCATCAGTTCGACAAAGGGAAAGCTGTCGGCAATGCCGCGCACCATGGCCGATGTGGATGCCAGCGCGATCTCGTGTTCCGGCACGCCGGGCTTTACCGCCGCCATCAGCGCNCGCCCGCCAACAGCGCACATATCCGCGCCCTTGCGGATCAGCACATGTTCTTCGGGTGACTTGATGGTGCGCAATGTCATCGCGGTGGCGGCGCAGTCCACAAGCTCCACCCCCGGGAAATGGGTTTCCAGCAGCATCTTCAGATCGAGGCTGACCTCGTCAAATTCGATGCCAAGACGCTTCACCCCGACCAGCAGGTNCTTCAGCGCGGTGAANTAGCTGTCACGCCGCCAGTCACTATAGGTCACATTATCGCCGACCGACCGCCGCCAGGGCTGGCCGCCATCGATGCCGGCCGACACGGTTGTCACGCCATTGCTATTCAGCACCGCGCCATAGCGCCGCCCGAACTTGCAATAGAGGAAGCCGGANAAATAGCAGATATTGTGATAGGAGGTGAACAGACAGGCATCGATTCCGGCGTCATCCATACGCGCCTGCATGGCATCGCGGCGGCGCGCCATTTCACCATCGGAAAAGGGCGAAAAACTCTTCTCGCCATTATGCCAGCGGGTTACGTGGATCAAATCATCTGCTGCCATNCTGCACTCCTTNCCTGCCCTGTAGANTCTCAGGACCTGTTCTTCGNGCNTNTTNGGCGGCGCGCGAACGCATATCCNGCCCCGCCTGTTCCTAGCCGGTTAACCGGTTTGCGCTGCGCCGTCAACNATTGCAAAANGCGCCTGTCAGTATCGGCTGCAACCGCGTCTGCCGGCNGGGGNCGCATCGCCCGGCAGCACCGCCAGAAGGCGCTTGCCATGGTGTGGCCGCGCATGCTTAACCTTGAGGTGATNNCAAATNCAATCTGTGCCGGACCATGTCGGACAGGGTGCAACAGGACGNGCCAGAAACATNATGTTGATTCCAGTGATCCCGGGTGCATGCTGTCAGGACCGGCAGGCCGCCATCAAAGGCAGGCCAGCCAGACCAGCAGATCATGCTGCGGCACATCCATGCTGACGCGCCTTTGGCACAGCCCGCATTTCACTCTGACCATGGCGATGTGGATGTGGGCCGGGCATACGGTTGCGGCACGCCTGTCAGTTGGTGAGATGTCGCCAATGACCATGATGGGGCTGCGCTGGTTCAGCTGTCTCGCCATCCTCGTCTTCATCTTCCGCCGGCAGATGCTGGCTGTCTGGCC
>NYYG01000026.1 GCA_002686685.1 SAR116 cluster bacterium
TGGATCGTCACCGGTAAAATAGCCCTGCGCCCGCGCCCATTTGATAATCATGCGAAGGCGCTGCCGGATCTTCTTGGCTGTGTCGGCCTTCTCAACCCAGATCGGTGCGAGCACCTTCAACACATCAGCAGATGTGATCTGCGAGACAGGCATTGATCCGATGATAGGAAAGACGTGTATCTCCAGCGAGGAGAGCCACTGGCTGGCATGCTTATCATTGCCCCAGGAGGGGACATTAAGCTCATGCACCTGAACCGCAGCCTCACGGAAGGATATAAGCTGGCCTCGCAGTGCCTGACGGTCCAGCAGAGGATCACCCCCTGATCTGGCGATGCGTCGATACTGCCGGGCTAGATCACGCGCTTCTTCAAGACTGACAAGATCCACACTGCCGAGGCCCATATCACGCCTGCGGCCCCGCACAACGATGCGAAGAAGCCAGCTTTTGGATCCCGATTCTGAGATGGTGAGGTAGAGACAATTGCCGTCAGCATAGCGGCCAGGCGAAGACAGCTTCTTCACCTGCATGGCATTTAGCTTGTGCGCTTTACCTGACAAACGATTCAACCCCACATTTGACCCCACATAATACCGTGGACAGGGCTGGATGCCAATGGGCTGAAAATATCTTTTATGCCAGGATTATCTCACGAAAACAGCAACAAACGTGGGAGAGGCTAGGCGTAAAAATGACCTGATTTGAAGGAGTGTGGCGGAGGGACGGGGATTCGAACCCCGGAGGGGCTTTCACCCCAACACGCTTTCCAGGCGTGCGCCTTAAACCGCTCGGCCACCCCTCCTGCTTATCATGGATGGTGTTGCCACCCGCCAATTAGCCGCAACCTATCAGGGTGCTATAGCGAGATCAATCATACAGTTGAAGCGAAGTTTAGGTTCGCTCAATTGCGCAGAAACTGAAATGCCAAATCGCCTTTGGAACTTTTTTGCGTTTTGTCTCCACGAAAAATCCTTAAGGCGATTTTTATTGAATGGTGGCACGGCAGCGGTCACACTACATCTATGATCAGTAGCGGATTTCGCATCATTGGATATTTATTTGGCCTAATTGCAATTTATGCGATTTGGCTCGACCTGTCTCAATCGCGTGCCAGCATTGTGTTCGGTGAATTCTGGAATAGCCATCACAGCACGTCATTATTGATATCTGAAGCCGTACTCAGCCGTTATGTTGACCCTTGCGGACTGATTGTCAGCCTCGGCTGTGAGCCATTTCTCTGGCACCCGGTTGTGTCAACCTTGCTACTTTGGCCAGCTGCGCTCGTGCTGCTATTGCTTATGGGGTTTTTCTGTGGCATAGCCCGCGTCATGCAACGGCGTAGTCGCAGGGGCGGCGGGCGAGGCCTTAAACGAAGCCTAATGAGATAAAGTTCCGTAGCTGTATATGCTAATTGGTTGGTCGCGGTTTTATTCGCGTAAAGATAATACGCTGCCAGGCTAGTGATTGCCCACTAGACTAGTTATCGCCCATCTTCAGCGCCTCAAAAAAGGCGTTCTGCGGAATATCCACTTTGCCGAACTGCCGCATCTTCTTTTTACCTTCCTTCTGCTTTTCCAGAAGCTTCTTCTTGCGGGTGATATCACCGCCATAGCATTTGGCTGTTACATCCTTGCGCAGCGCAGAAATTGTCTCACGCGCAATGACTTTTCCACCTATCGCAGCCTGCAGTGCNACTTTGAACATCTGGCGCGGCACAAGATCCTTGAGTCGAATGCAGATTGCTCGTCCACGNGCCTCNGCCTGTTCGCGATGCACGATCATGGAAAGAGCGTCGACCGGATCGCCATTCACAAGNATGGACACCTTTACGAGGTCACCTGTCTTGTAGGAATCAATGGCGTAATCGAAGCTGGCATAGCCGCGCGTCACCGATTTCANNCGNTCATAGAAATCAAANACCACNTCATTCAGNGGCANNCGGTANACAACCATCGCNCGGTTNCCGGCATAGGTCAGATCNATCTGCTCACCNCGCCGTTCCGTGCANAGGGTNAGCACNGCACCCAGATATTCATCCGGCGTCATGATGGTGGCCTTGATCCANGGCTCTTCGATCTCGGCGATCTTGGTCACTTCCGGCATATCCGCCGGATTATGCAGATTGAAGCTGGCACCATCCGTCATCGTCATCTGATANACNACCGANGGCGCNGTAGAGATCAGNTCAAGGTTNAATTCGCGTTCCAGCCNGTCGCGGATCACCTCCATATGCAGCAGCCCCAGAAAGCCNCAGCGAAAGCCAAAGCCGAGCGCNGCCGATGTTTCCGCCTCAAAGGAAAAGGANGCGTCATTNAGTGACAGNTTTTCCAGCGCCTCGCGNAGCCCNGANAAATCATTGGTGTCGACNGGNAACAGCCCNCA
The DNA here is from genome assembly GCA_002686685.1 of SAR116 cluster bacterium. Lineage (GTDB taxonomy): Bacteria > Pseudomonadota > Alphaproteobacteria > Puniceispirillales > Puniceispirillaceae > UBA8309. The sequence continues at coordinate 2,381 of NYYG01000026.1, forward strand.
AAANACGACNGGCACCGANGGCTTGAAACCNGGAAGNGGTGCCTCGCAGGGGCGGCGTTCCTCNGTGATNGTATCGCCGACGCGGGCGTCGGATACCGTCTTTACCCCNGCATTGATAAAGCCGATCTCGCCCGGGCCAAGCNCATCCACCGGTGTCGGTTTNGGTGAAAACACTCCCACACGTTCGACNACATGCGTGGCACCNGTATCCATCATCCGGATTTTCATGCCCTTTTTCAGCACACCATTCCGCACCCGCACCAGCGTCATCACCCCGAGATAGGCATCATACCAGCTGTCGACGAGCAGCGCGGTCAGCGGGGCGTCGGCATCACCGGCGGGGGCCGGCATGCGGGTCACCACCGCTTCCAGAATTTCGGCAATGCCTTCGCCTGTTTTGGCCGATGCGGGGACTGCATCATCTGCTGGAAGGCCGATGACCTCTTCGATCTGNGCCTGCACACGCGCCGGCTCGGCAGCCGGCAGATCGATCTTGTTTAGCACCGNCACAATCTCATGATCCGCCTCGACGGCCTGATAGACATTGGCAAGTGTCTGTGCCTCGACCCCCTGGCTGGCATCCACCACNAGCAGTGACCCTTCNCAGGCNGACANNGANCGCGACACCTCATAGCCGAAATCGACATGGCCGGGCGTNTCCATCAGGTTCAGCACATACGTCTTTNCCNTCCTTGGCNNTATAGTTCAGCCGCACNGTCTGCGCNTTGATNGTGATGCCGCGTTCGCGCTCNATATCCATATTGTCGAGCACCTGNTCGGTCATTTCACGGTCNCTCAATCCNCCNCANATCTGNATCAGGCGATCNGCGATGGTCGATTTGCCGTGATCAATNTGCGCGATNATCGAAAAATTGCGNATNTGGTCTGAAGNGGTCATCTAGGGTCCGGGTGCTGCTCAATCTNNCGTCAACGGGCTGTGTACTNNCATNNGCTTATAGCGTGAAATAGCCGGATTGACGATGCCGTGTTGTGCCCCCCTTTTGTCGCAGCGGCAAGAATTTTCCGCTATCGGCACGCGATATGCAGCGATCTTGACCTGTTTGGAATAATTCTTTTTTACAATCGCAGCTTCGCGTATAGTTTGGCCCAAGNAAAAAGGCCCGAAGTGGCCATATCCGGACCAACTGCAATATNAAAAATGAAAAGGACCTGAAACCNATGACCAGCCCGGATCATGCTACCGGCACCGCCATGAATGGCGGCGGCGCAGGGCATGAAAAATACCGTCCCTATGCTGGCCCCGATCTGCCCGATCGGACCTGGCCCAGCATGCGTATTGAAACAGCACCTGTCTGGTGTTCTGTTGACCTACGTGACGGTAACCAGGCGCTAATCGAGCCGATGGACAGCGCCCGCAAGATGCGCATGTTCAAGCTGCTGGTCGATATGGGCTTCAAGGAAATCGAGGTGGGGTTCCCCTCGGCGTCCGAAACAGATTTCAGTTTTCTGCGGGAACTGATTGAAGGCGGCCATGTGCCGGATGATGTCACCATTCAGGTGCTCACCCAGGCGCGTGAACATCTGATCGACCGCACGATTGAAAGCCTTGATGGCGCACCGAACGCCATTCTGCATCTTTATAATTCCACCTCGACGCTGCAACGCCGCGTGGTCTTCAAGGCCGACCGTGATGGCGTGAAACAGATCGCTGTCGACGGGGCGAAGATGGTGGCTGACCGCATTGCCAAATGCGGTGCAGACAATCTGCGGCTGCAATATTCACCAGAAAGCTTTACCGGCACTGAACTTGATTACGCTCTCGAGGTCTGCGAGGCCGTGATGGATGTCTGGCAGCCGACCGCCGCCAACCCCACCATCATCAATCTGCCGGCGACAGTCGAGATGTCGACGCCGAATATCTATGCCGACCAGATCGAATGGATGCACCGCAATTTCAGCAACCGGGATAGAGTAATCCTGTCGCTGCATCCGCATAATGACCGCGGCTGTGCCGTGGCCGCGACCGAACTTGGTCTGATGGCGGGTGCCGACCGCGTGGAAGGCACGCTGTTCGGCAATGGCGAGCGCACCGGCAATGTTGATATCGTTACGTTGGGGCTGAACATGTTCACCCAGGGTGTCGACCCGACCCTGACCTTCTCGGACATCAACGAGCTAGTCGAGGCGGCGGAATTCTGCAACCAGCTGCCTGTCCATGAACGCCATCCCTATGCCGGCAAGCTGGTGCATACTGCCTTTTCGGGCAGCCATCAGGACGCCATCCGCAAAGGTATGGATGCCATCCGTGACGCCAATGCCAATGTCTGGGAGGTGCCCTATCTTCCCATCGACCCGGGCGATATCGGACGCACTTTTGAAGCTATCATCCGGGTTAATTCGCAGTCCGGCAAGGCGGGGTCGGCCTATCTGCTGGAAGCAGACCATCATGTCCGCCTGCCGCGCGGTGCCGAGATCGAGTTTTCCGGCATTGTCCAGGATGAGGCTGACAAGACCGGCAAAGAAATCACCAGCCAGCGGATCTGGGAACTGGCAGAAGCGCATTTCATCCACCAGACTGGCCGCTTTGAGCTTCTGGCCTTCGACGTCAGCAAGGCAACGGCCGACGGATCGACCGAGCGTGTGGTCGCGAAAGTCCGCCATAACGGCCCGGATGGGAAAGGCGATGTCGATGTCAGCGCCACAGGCAACGGCCCGATCTCGGCCTTTGTCGAGGCTATGCGGACTGCGTTCGACCTTGAATTCCGGCTTGCCGATTTCGGGCAGAACACGCGCTCGGCGACCTCCAAGGCCGAAGCCGCCGCCTATGTCGAGCTTGTGAAGGATGTAGATGGCAAAGCCGTCTCGGTCTATGGCGTGGGAATTGACACCTCAATCACCATGGCGCCGATCCGCGCTGTGGTCTCGGCTCTCAACAAACTCTAGTCGGATGGGCATCCAAACAGTCATTAGGGCCGCGCTGTTCAGTGCGGCCCTTTCCATGTCCGCCGCCGCTGGTGCAATGAAGATTGAGCGTATTGGCCCAACACTGGCGCATCCCTGGGGCATGGATTTCCTCGACCAAGACACAGTGCTTGTCACCATGCGCGGCGGCGGGTTGATGCGTATCGACCTTGGGACCGGCACGGCAACGGAGATCACCGGGGTTCCGGCTGTGTTCAACCGGCGGCAGGGCGGGTTGCTGGATGTTGCGGTAGCTGATGGCCAGATCTATCTCTGCTATTCCGCGATTCTGGACAGCGGGTCATCCACCGCCATAGATCGCGCGACCCTTGCCGGCAACGCCCTTATCCGCCGGCAGACCATTTTTACCGGCAATAATCCAACCCGCTCCGGGCATCATTTCGGCTGCCGATTGCAGGTCACCGGCGGGATGATCTATGCCAGCCTTGGCGACCGCGGCACACGCGACAATGCGCAGGACCCGGCCGCCCATGCCGGCAGCCTGATCCGGATCAATCGTGACGGTTCCATCCCTGATACCAATCCCGAAAAGGCGGGATGGGCACCCGAGATCTTCACCATCGGCCACCGCAACCCGCAAGGCATGGCGATACATCCGCGCACCGGCGATATCTGGACACATGAACATGGGCCGCGCGGTGGCGACGAAATCAACATCATCCGCCCGGCCCATCACGGCGGGGCAAATTTCGGCTGGCCGACGGTCAGCCATGGCCGCGAATATGCCACCGGCCTGCGCGTCAGCAAGCATGACAGTCTGCCGGGCTATGTCGATCCGGCCTGGGTGTGGATCCCGTCCATCGCGCCGTCCGGCATGGGTTTTTACCCCGATGCGGCGGATGGCAATGATGCAACATTGATGTTTCCTGAATTCAAGGGGGATCTTCTGGTTGGATCGCTGAAGTTCCGGCGGCTCTATCTGGTAAAACTTGACGGCAATACTGGCCTGCCAAGGTCCGAGCACATCATCCTTGACGGGCAGATCGGCCGTATCCGCGATGTGGCCGTGGCAACGCACGGACCCCATGCCGGCGCCATCCTGCTACTGAGCGACGAGGTAAAGGGTGGGCTCTATATGATGAAACAATAGCGCGCTACTCCCTCAGCCTTTCAGGACAATCTAATCAAGCCCCAGAAAGACCGATCTTACTGACCTATATGCCGGTTGAATTTTATAGGACATGGAAACAAGAGATGATCCATAAGTATCACCCCCGCAGTGTGGCACCACAATTCTTACCGACAATTTTCACGATCTCGGCGGAGATGGATTCGATCTCCTCCTCAGTCAGGGTCGCCTTGGTCGGGGTCAGGGTGATGGTCACAGCCACCGACTTTTTACCCGCGCCGATATTTGCCCCTTCATACATGTCGAAGACCCGCATGTCAGACAGCAGCGGTCCGGCACCGGACTTCACCGCTTTGAGAATATCACCGGCGGACACACCCATATCGACGATGAAGGCAAAGTCGCGCGTTACCGGCTGNTAGACCGACAGGCTNAGNAGCTGTTTTGCCGGCCCCTTGGATCTTCGGCATCGGCACATCATCGGTATGAATTTCAAAGCCGACCACCCGGCNGCGCAGCCCATAGGCCTCGGCNATTTCGGGATGGANTTCGCCAAAGCTTGCCAGCACGGTGCGNCCCTGGATCAGCTGGCCGCGNCGGCCNGGATGAAANCANCCCGGCCCTTCGGNTTTTACCTGCACGCCGGCNAGCTTCACGCCAAGTGCNGCAAGCGCTGCCTCGGCATCCGCACGCGCGTCAAACACATCAATGGTACGGGCGCTGCCATGCCATTCACGTGGTGCCGTCCCGCCATGGCGCATGCCTGTTGCAGCAGTACGCTGGTCTTCTGGCGCATCGCCAAGGAACACCGGGCCAATTTCGAACATCGCCGCATCCGGCTCGCCGCGGTCCTGATTGCGCGCTGCCGCCGACAGCAGGTTCGGCAGGATGGACGGCCGCATCACTGACAGATCCGCACTGATCGGGTTCACCAGCTTCAGACTGTCTGCCCCGCCATCAAAANGCGCAGCATCATCTGCGGACAGGAAGGAAAAGGTCACNGCTTCCATCAGGCCGCGTGTGGCAAGNGCGCGCCGCAACCGGAACAGACGCGCCTGCGCTGGTGACAATGATGGCTTGGCAACCACATCCTGACGCGGCAGATGGTCCATCGGCAGGTGATCAAACCCGCGGATACGGGCAATTTCCTCAACCAGATCGGCAGCCCCGTCAATATCACCGCGCCAGGATGGCGGCGCGACGTCAAAACCGCCATCAACAGCGGTTACGNNAAAGCCAAGCGCTTCGAGAATACGTTGCTGCTCGGCCGCCTCAATGANCATGCCGGACAGGCTTTCGACCTTGTCNGCCGCGAGGAAAATGCTGCGTTTCCAGTCAACGCCCGGCCCCATTGTGACAGGCACGGACGCCGCGCCACCACAGATGTCGGTCACCATGCGTGCGATATGACCAGCGGCCCAGATCGGNCTTTCGGAATCCAGCCCCCGTTCAAACCGGTAGCGCGCATCGGAATTCAGATTCAGCTTGCGGCCGGTCGTGGCCACCGAAATCGGGTCGAACACNGCGATTTCGAGGAACATGCCGGTTGTNTCATCACTGACACCGGTGCGCTCACCCCCCATGACACCGGCAAGGTCATCAACACCNTCGGCATCACCGATGGTGATCATGCCNGCTTCCATNTCATAGGNCNTTTCGTTCAGCGCGGCGAAAGGCTCACCGCCATCTGCCTGCCGCACCACCAGCTCGCCGCCATGGATCTTGTCAATGTCATAGGCGTGGAGCGGGCGTCCCAGATCAAACATCACATAGTTGGTGATATCGACAAGCGCGCTGATCGGGCGCTGGCCAATGGCAGTCAGGCGGCGCGCCATCCAGTCCGGGCTTGGCCCGTTGGTCACATCACGAAAGGCAATGCCGGTAATCAGCGGACATAAATGCGCGGCGCCGTCCAGATCGAGCCGCCATGTCACCGGGCTGTCAAAGCCGCCCTCATGCGCGCTGGTGTCCAGCGGCTTCAGCGTCCCGTAGCCCGCTGCCGCCAGATCACGGGCGACACCGCGCACGCCAAGGCAATCGGCGCGGTTCGGGGTGATCGCAATCTCGATAATCGGATCGTCAAGACCGGTGACGGCGGCAAAACGTGCGCCAACCGGCGCGTCGGCCGGCATCTCGATGATGCCGTCATGTTCGTCAGAGATCATCATCTCGCGTTCCGAACACAGCATGCCGTTGGAGTCCTGGCCACGGATATTCCCGGCCTTCAGCACCAGATCAATCCCCGGCACATAGGTGCCGGCCGCCGCAAACACGCCCTTCATGCCAGCGCGTGCATTGGGAGCGCCGCAGACCACCTGCACCGGGTCGCCGCTGCCGGTATTCACCATGCAGACGCGCAACCGGTCGGCATCAGGGTGCTGTTCGGCCGACATCACCTCGGCAATGGTAAAGGGCGCCAGACTGGCGCGGTCATCAAAGCTTTCCACCTCGAGGCCAAGCATCGGCAGGGCGTCGAGAATCTCGTCAAGCGAACGATCCGTCTCGAGATGATCAAACAGCCAGTCACGGGTGAATTTCATCAGACACTCCCCCCGACAAGGCCGGCATGGATCGACGGTGCGTCAAATGGCAGGAAGCCGTAATGGCGCATCCAGCGCAGATCACTGTCATAGAATGTGCGCAGGTCCGGAATGCCATATTTCAGCATCGCAATCCGCTCAATCCCCATGCCAAAGGCAAAACCCTGATATTTCTCGGGGTCATAGCCACAATTCGCCAGCACCCGCGGATTGACCATGCCGGAACCGAGGATTTCCAGCCAGTCATCACCCGCCCCGATCTTCAGCCCGCCGCCATCACGGGTACAGCCGATATCAACCTCGGCCGACGGCTCGGTAAAGGGAAAATAGCTGGGGCGAAAGCGCACCGGCAGATCATCCACACCGAAAAAGGCGCGGCAGAAATCAATCAGGCATCCTTTCAGATGGCCCATATGGATGCCGTCGCCAATCACCAGCCCCTCGCACTGATGGAACATCGGCGAATGGGTGGCATCATGGTCAGACCGGTAGGTGCGGCCCGGCACAATAATCCGGATCGGCGGCTCGGTGGCTTCCATGGTGCGGATCTGCACGGGCGATGTATGGGTGCGCAACACCTTGCGGCGGCCTTCTTCATCCGGCGGCAGATAAAAGGTGTCATGCTCCTGCCGGGCGGGATGCTCCTCCGGGATATTCAGCGCGGTGAAATTATAGAAGTCGGATTCGATATCCGGACCCTCGGCAACGGTGAATCCCATCTCGGCAAAAATGGCGACCACTTCCTCGATGGTGCGGGACAGCGGGTGCAGCCGGGCCTCTGTTTCGGGGCGCGATGGCAGGCTGACATCCACCGCTTCGGCGGCAAGGCGCGCATCCAGCGCGGCACGCGACAATTCTGCCTGGCGGGCCTCGATCGCAGCGGCAATGCTGTCCTTTACCACATTCAGCGCCTGCCCGGCGGCCTTGCGCGCGTCCGGGTCCATCCCGCCAAGTTCGCGCATCATCAGCGATACCCGGCCTTTCTTGCCAAGCTCGCTTACCCGCAACGCGTCCAGCGCGTCCAGCGTGTCCGCACCGTCAATACGGCCAATGATTTCCGATTTCAGCGCGTCCAAATCCTGCATGGTCCGGTTCCTGCTGTTCCAAAAGATAAAGGCTGCTGCCCCGTGCCTGCGGCGGTGTCCCGCCTGCCACGTTCAGAGCAACAGCCTTGAAGATGTTATGGGTGGGTAGAGCTTTACCCGGCGGCTGCGCGTGAACGTTCTACCAGCGCACCAAAGGCCGCAGGCTCGTTCACCGCGAGGTCAGCCAGCATTTTGCGGTCAACCTCGATACCCGCCTTGATCAGCCCGCCCATCATCTGCGAATAGGTCATGCCGTGCATGCGGGCAGCCGCATTGATCCGCTGGATCCACAGAGCGCGGAATTCGCGCTTGCGGGTGCGACGGTCGCGATAGGCATATTGACGTGCCTTGTCGACGGCCTGTGTTGCGGTGCGGAAGGTGTTCTTCCGGCGTCCGTAATACCCTTTTGCAGCCTTGATCACTTTGGCGTGGCGTGCGTGGGTAGTCGTACCTCTTTTAACTCGTGCCATTGTCTGGTCCCCTTATGCGTATGGCAGAAATTTCTTCACGATCCGGGCATCCGCATCGCAGAGAATCATTGTGCCGCGCGCCTGGCGCTTCATTTTCTGGGGACGGCGGCGCAGATTGTGGCTCAGGAACGCTGCCGAGCCACGGACCTTGCCGCTGGCGGTCAGGCGGAAGCGTTTCTTCGCTCCGCTCTTGGTCTTCATC
>NYYG01000027.1 GCA_002686685.1 SAR116 cluster bacterium
AATTCTGCAAATGCTCAATCTCCTGTTCCATCATATGCTGGATTTCAGGGCCCGAGGAATGGTTCCGCAGGATGGCCAGCTGGCCGCGGTAAATCTGCTGCGCGGCGCGTTCGCCGGCATGATCCACACGCAGGAAACGTTCAATGTCGCGGCGGCCTGCTGCCGGTCTGCTGTTATTGGTCATGATGCGGTATGCCCGAAACGGCCTCCGAAAATGAAAGACAGGGTCGCAAGTGCCACAATATCCACACTTAACAACATGTTCCACCCTGCCATTGACAGGCCGAACAGTGACCATGGCACGTCGTCGCACCGCACCACAGGCGTTGCCAGCAGGCTGTCGACAAGGGTGGCGGCATCCGCCCCCGTATCAAGGGCAGCGGTACATCCGCCCGGCCCGGCCCAGAGCTGCCATTCAACACCGGCATGATATCCGGCAATGCCGACGCTCGACAGCGCGGCCATCATGGTGATGACAAGCCCGGCGCGCAGCCGGTCCGGTGCCCCGGCGCCAAATCCAAGGCTGGCAAGGGCACATGCGATGACCGCAAGATGCGCCCAGCGTTGCCAGATACACAGGCTGCAGGGCGTCATGCCCCCGACATATTCAAACAGGAACGCGCCCGCCAAAAGACTTGCGGATATCAGCGCGCAGGCGATCAGCCCGCGCTGCGGTGCCAGAAGAACCGACAATTCATGCTTTAATGTACCAGCCAAAATCCACCCCCGAACAGGATGACAAAGATGCTAAGCAACCCGATAACCATGCGATAGTTGCCATGATGCCGCGCAATCGCGGCGATCAGCGCAAAGCGGATCCCGCGACCGATCAGCGAGACGGCCAGAAAGGGGATGAGGGCAAAGCCGGCGACACCGGCACTGACCGCAATCACCTTATAGGGCAGCGGCGTAAAGGCCCCGATAAAGACCAGCAGGATGCCGAACTCGACAAAGCCGTCCTGAACCGCGGCAAATTTGCCTGGCGCCGCGATAGCCGCCGGCAGGGCGGCCAGGATCTGCTCGATGCCAATCCCCAGCACACCGCCAAGCGCCCAGCCGATGCCGCCACCGATCACCGATGCCAGTGTGCAGCCGACTGTCAGCCGGACCCATTTGGCGGGGCGCGCCAGCACAGTGGCGACAAGCAGCGGGTCGACAGGGATCGGGATGATAATGGATTCAAGGACCGCAAACAGCAGCATCAGGCGTTCGGCAAGCGCGGTTTCCGCCAGTTTCAGGACGCGGTCATATTGTTGGCGACAATACCGCCACAGGGCTGCCATGCGGGCTCCGTCAGGTCATGCCAGCCATGGTACGAGTGGGGGGACTCGAACCCCCAAGTCCTTGCGGACGCTGGATTTTGAATCCAGTGCGTCTACCAATTCCGCCACACTCGCATCTTTGGCCTTGCCGGAACGGTACTAGCCGAGCCGGGATCAGGAGGCAAGCCTCTGCTTGACGAGCCTGACCAGTTTTTCCAGATGCGGGTCCCGATACCCCTCGGATTTCAGCGCTTCTGCCGTATCAAACAGATAGTCACAGCACGGGCCAATAAAGCCGCTGGCTGCCGCGATCACATCTGCCTCGGTCTCGATCGACATGGGCGCGGCATAGTTCGGCCGGTCCGGGCGCGATACGAATCCGATGCCGCGCTTCGGGCCATCGGGGGTATGCATCTGCAGCCAGCAGGCGCGATAGGACAGGGTCACCATTTCGCGCCGCCATAGCAGATCCAGCTCGGCAATGGCGTTTTGCGGGGTCAGCCGGTAGGCAACGCCCGTGCAGCTGCCGCCACGGTCCAGTGCCAGAACCAGCCCGGGGCATTCCGGTGTGCCGCGGCCAAGCCGTGTCCACAGGCAGAAGCGTCGGTGATGACCGAAAATACGTGCCCTGACACGATCAACATGATCCATGATCGGGTTAAAAATCAGGCTGCCATAGCCAAACACCCATATGTCAGAGCAATCTGCGTCATCAGGTACGATACGGCGTCGTGACGCCAGCAATTCATCTTCGCTGGCCAGCTGCGTGGCCGTGTCACCGCGTTCGGCCACCAGCCGTGCAACCGTCCCGGCTTCGAGATTTTCCCGCGTTATACGAAACAGAGGTTCATCAGTCATCAGCCTGTATCATCCCCGCCCGCCACGGACCTGTCATCCAGATTATGGATAACACGCTGCGGAAAGGGAATCTCGATGCCATGCTCATCCAGAACGCCTTTCAGCCGTCGGTTGAGGTCCCAGTAAAGATCAAAGAAATCATCATAACTCGCATAGGCGCGAAGACGTACATTGATGGCGCTGTCACCATAGCTGACCACCAGAAAGCGCGGTGCCGGATCGCTCAGCACCCGCGGATCCGCCGCCAGCGACATCAGCGCTGTTTCGGCGGTATCAAGGCTGCTGTCATAGCCGATGCCGATATCCAGATCCATCCGCCGCGTGCCATAGCGCGCATGGTTGATGATATTGGACGACCAGATGGATGAATTCGGAATGCTGATATACACATTGTCGAACGTGTCGATGGTTGTTGTGAAGAGGCCGATCTCGCGCACCGATCCGGATACGCCGGCTGCTTCTACCCAGTCACCAATGCGGAATGGCCGCAGGAACAGCAGCATCAGCCCGGCGGCGACATTCGACAGGGTGCCCTGCAGCGCCAGTCCGACCGCAAGTCCGGCCGCACCCAGAACGGCGATGATCGAGGTGGTTTCCACCCCGAAATTGCCAAGCGTGATGACAATGGTCAGCGTCAGTCCGGCATAGCGCACCAGCGCGGCCATGATCGGCACCAGCGTCCTGTCGAGCCGGTCGACCCGTGACAGCCAGTCCGCCGTCAGCCGTGATGCCCGCCGTGACAGCCAGATACCAAAGATCAGGGTCAGTATCGCGGCCACAAAATCCAGCCCATAGGCGGTCACAAGCGCCAGTATCTGTTCGGCGGCATCGCCGGACATATCGATATAGGACATGATGCTTTCGGTCGGGTTGCTGTCCATGGGGCCTGCTTTGTCTGTCCATCTTTCGTGTGTTCAAGCCGGTCTTTTGCGATTTCAGCCCGGCTGTTTCGACATCAGCGTGGCATTGTGCCACAAATGCGGCCCGGTTGGGTGAATTAAAGCGTTTACATCGTTGATATTCCCGCAGGTTGCGCGATATAGTGCGGCCCCATGATTCAGAACAATCCAAATCCATGCCAGATCATGCGTTGGGCCGTTGGTGACGCGCCGCTGGGCCTCGGCGAAATGGTTGCCGCCATTGGCAATTTCGACGGTGTGCATCGCGGCCACCAGCAGGTGATCGAGGCTGCCCGCAGCGCCGCGTCTGCGCGCGGGCTGCCGGTGGGCGTTGTAACGTTTGATCCGCATCCGCGGGAATTTTTCCGGCATGATGAAACGCCCTTTCATCTAGCGGACCGGGCCGAAAAGGACCGGTTGATCGCCGCGCTTGGGGTGAACCGGATCATTCATGTTACCTTTGATGATAATCTGCGCTGCACCAACGCGGATGAATTTGTCACATCGGTGCTGCCAGCGCTTGATGTGCGGGCGCTGTTTGGCGGGGCCGACTTCGCTTTTGGCCGCGGGCGTGGCGGCGATATAGACACCATCAATGCAATCGGGGCGAATGTTGGCATTGCTGCCACTGCCGTGCCCTTGCTGGCCGATGCGAACAGCGCCGTCATCTCATCCACACGGATCCGCGCTGCGCTGCAGTCGGGGGAACCCGATCTGGCCGCGGCAATGCTGGGGCATCACTGGGCTGTCACGGGTGTTGTGGAACAGGGAGACCAGCGCGGCCGCACCATCGGGTTTCCGACAGCCAACATCCCGCTTGGCGCATTGCTGCATCCTGCATTCGGCGTCTATGCGGTGCAGATTTTTGACGCCGCTGAAGATGGCAATTTCACCCTTCTTGGCAATGGGGTTGCCAATATCGGTGTCAGGCCAACAGTGGAACATCGTGGCGTGCTGTGCGAGGCGCATCTGTTTGACCAGCAACCCGACCTCTATGGTCGCCGGCTGGCGATTTGCCTGCATGCCTTTCTGCGCCCCGAGCGTAAATTCACCGGCATTGACGAGCTGACCGCGCAGATTGCAAAGGACGCGCGGGAAGCGCGTGCGATTTTGCCACCTGTCAAGCAAACGGCCTGATGGCGGCCAGCCCGGGCCGCCGCGATTTCCGCCTTGCCGGGCGGTCCGATCAAGAGAGCGTGTGATGAATTACAAAGATACCGTCTTCCTGCCCCGCACCGATTTTCCGATGCGCGGCGGTCTGCCGAAAAAGGAACCGGAAATCCTTGCCGGGTGGAAGCAGATTGACATCTATCGCAAGCTGCGTGAGGCGCGTGCCGATGCAGAGCTGTTTGTCCTGCATGACGGCCCGCCCTATGCCAACGGGCAGCTGCATATCGGACATGCGCTCAACAAGATTCTGAAGGATGTGGTCAACCGGTCGCAATCCATGCTTGGCAAGAATGCCAATTACGTGCCGGGCTGGGACTGCCACGGCCTGCCGATCGAATGGAAGATCGAAGAGCAGTATCGCAAGAAGGGCAAGGACAAGGACGAGGTGCCAGTCACTGAATTCCGCCAGGAATGTCGGGATTTCGCCGCGCACTGGCTGGATGTCCAGTCCGAGGAATTCCAGCGTCTTGGCGTCCTTGGCGACTGGGATGATCCCTATACCACAATGGCCTATGAGGCTGAGGCCACGATTGCCTCGGAACTCGGCCGGATCCTGATGGAAGGCAGCCTTTATCGCGGTGCAAAGCCGGTGATGTGGTCACCTGTCGAAAAGACCGCCCTTGCCGAGGCAGAGATCGAATATCAGGACCATACCTCAGTGACCATCTATGCCCGTTTTGCGGTGACAACGCCGAGTCATCCGGCGCTGGAAGGCGCGAATATCATCATCTGGACGACAACCCCCTGGACCATGCCGGGCAACCGGGCGATGGCCTGCGGCGCAGATATCGACTATTCGGTGCTGCGGATCACCGGGCGTGCTGAAAATGCGCTTGCCAAGGATGGCGATATCATCTGCCTTGCGACCGAACTGGTGGAAGAGGTGACATCGGCCATCGGCATCACCGGCACACAGACTCTGGCAACGCTCAAGGGCACCGATATAGCCGGCACAATCTCGCATCATCCGATGCATGGTCATGGCTATGACCATGAGGTGCCGATGCTGCTTGCCGATTATGTCACGACCGATCAGGGCACCGGATTTGTGCATATTGCGCCCGGCCATGGTGTCGAGGATTACGAACTGGCGCATCTTGTCCATGGCATTCCGCTGCCGGATACGGTGGCTGAGGATGGCAAGATCATGGACCATCTGCCGATCTTTGCCGGCATGCANGTGCTGCGGGACAATGCGCAGATTGCCGAGATCATGGCCGAACATGGCGGNGTCATNGGCATCGGCAAGCTGGTCCATTCCTATCCGCATTCCTGGCGGTCAAAGGCCCCTCTGGTCTATCGCAACACGGCGCAGTGGTTTGTCTCGATGGAATCCCACGGGCTGCGCGATACCGCCGTTGCCGAGCTTGGCCGCACCGCATTTTATCCGCCCGCCGGCCAGCGTCGTCTGACATCGATGATCGAGCAGCGCCCTGACTGGTGTCTGTCGCGCCAGCGTGCCTGGGGCGTGCCNATCACCGTTTTTGTCAANAAGGCAACGGGTGAGCCTTTGCGCGATCAGGCGGTGATTGACCGCGTTGTAGAGGCGATGCGCGNTGAGGGTGCGGATTGCTGGTTCTCGTCCGATGCGTCCCGTTTCCTGGGGCCGGACTATGATGCNGATGATTATGAACGGGTGACCGATATTCTGGATGTCTGGTTTGATTCAGGGTCGACACATTCCTTTGTCCTCGAACAGCGCCAGGACCTGTCCAGCCCCGCCGACCTTTACCTTGAAGGCTCGGATCAGCATCGCGGCTGGTTTCATTCCTCGCTGCTGCAATCCTGTGCATCACGCGGCCGCGCGCCCTATAAGGGGGTTCTGACGCATGGCTTTGTTCTGGACGAACAGGGCCGCAAAATGTCGAAGTCACTTGGCAATGTCGTGACNCCGCAAAAGGTGATGGACCAGAATGGTGCCGATATCCTGCGCCTCTGGGTGGTCAGTTCCGACTATTACAATGATCTGCGGATCGGGCCTGAGATCATCAAGCGGACAACCGACAATTACCGGCGGTTCCGCAATACGCTGCGTTATCTNCTGGGGGCCCTTGACGGGTTTGCCGATGCCGAAAAAGTTGCCCATGCCGATATGCCGGCGCTGGAACGCTGGATGCTGCATCGGCTCGCCGAGATCGACGCGCGCATCCGCAAGATGACCGACAGCTATGATTTTCATGGCATTTTCACTGAACTCCATACGCTGTGTAACAGTGACCTGTCGGCCTTCTATTTTGAAATCCGCAAGGACCGTCTTTATTGCGANGCTGCGGATTCCATAGAGCGCCGGGCCTGCCGCACGGTGATGTTCGAGGTGTTTTCGCGCCTGACCGCTTGGCTGGCGCCGATCCTGTGCTTCACCGCCGAGGAGGCGTGGCAGTCATGGGTCGATGACATGGAACATTCGGTGCATCTGCGCAGCTATGACGCCGTGCCGGCACAATGGCATGATGANGCGCTTGCCGCGCGCTGGGACGGTATTCGCCGGGCCCGCCAGGTGGTGACTGCCGCGCTTGAAACGGCGCGTAATGACGGNGCCATTGGTGCGTCGCTGCAGGCGGCGCCGACCATCCATGTCAGCACCGATATTGCGGCCATGTTTGATGGCGANGATGCGGCCGCACTGTTCATCACCTCTGATGCCACGATCACGACCGATGCACCGCCCGCCGATGCGTTCCGCGTTGAGGGTGTTGAGGATGTGGCGGTTGCTTTTGCTGCTGCCGAGGGCGGCAAATGCGCCCGCTGCTGGAAGATCACGCCAGAGGTGACAACCGAAGACGGCATCTGCAACCGCTGTGAAGATGTGGTGAATGGATAACGGGACGACCGCGCCGGCCCCTGGTCCGCTGACCGGGGCGTCACGATTGCGCCGGCCAGTGCTGGTGCTGGCCGGACTCGTCATCCTGCTTGANCTTGCTACAAAGGAAGTGATGCTGGCGCTGATTTTTGATCCGCCGAGGCGCATCGAAATTCTGCCCTTTCTGAATTTTGCACCGGTATGGAACCCCGGCATCAGCTTTGGCATGCTGGCGGATGGCGGCGTGATCATGCGGTATGCGCTTACCGGGCTGGCGCTGGCCGTGGCTGGCTGGCTGGTCTGGCGGGCCCCTTCNTTCATGCGGCTGGAACGGCTTGGTGCCGGCCTGATTGCTGGCGGGGCCATTGGCAATGCCGTTGACCGGCTGCGCTTTGGCAAAGTGGTTGATTTTATCGACGTTTACGTACAAACATGGCACTGGCCTGCCTTCAATATTGCGGATGCCGCAATCACCGTAGGCGCCGGTATCTGGATCTTCAGCATCCTTGTCGAACGGGAGACCGACGCATCATGAAGCCTTGCGAGACACAGCGTGGCGACACCATTCTTTCACGCAGCCGCATGCGTCGCATGACGCTGGGGATTGTCGGCCTGTCGGTCATGGGTCTGGTCACCGCCGGATGTTCTGATATCCGCCGGGCCATCGGGACGGAAAAATCCGCGCCTGATGAATTTGAGGTTGTNGTGCGGCCNCCTTTGTCGCTGCCACCGGCCTTTGCGGCCAGCGCTGCCGATCTCAGCGACGGGGCCTCTGCCGCACCGACCAGTGGCGGGACGACGGATGCCGCCTCCCGCGCCGCCACCATCTTTGGTGCAAATGAAGGCAGCGCCGGTGATGGCTATGGCCAGATTTTCAACTTTGCAGCCATTCCGGACAATATTCGCCAGACCATTGACGANGAAACCTACGGTATTCGCTTTGAACGCCGGCTGCCGTTGGAAGTGCTGTTTGGCAGCCTGCCGAATATCGGGCCGGTGCTGGACAAGGTGGCCGAGGATCAGCGTCTTCGTCAGAATCTGCGTGATGGCAGATTGCCTGATGACGGGGCAACCCCGGGCATTGATGCGCAGACCAACGAGCCTGTCAGCGTCGGCGACTAGGCTGGCGGCCGGCGGGTATGGGACATATCCGGCAACTCCCCGACACGCTGGTTGACCAGATTGCGGCTGGCGAGGTTGTTGAACGACCGGCCAGCGCTCTCAAGGAACTTGCAGAAAATGCACTTGATGCAGGCGCCCGCCATATTCGGGTGACGNTGCGCCGTGGCGGCATTGACGAGCTGATCGTCAGCGATGACGGGAATGGCATGTCAGCCGATGATCTTGCCCTTGCCATTCGCCGCCATGCGACCTCGAAACTGCCTGACGGGCGGCTGGATGACATTCGCTTTCTCGGATTTCGGGGCGAGGCGCTGCCATCTATCGGTGCCGTGTCNCAGCTGCGCATCACGTCGGTGCAGGATGGCGACCCGCATGCCTGGCAGATTGAGGTGAATGCCGGCACCGTACAGCCGGTCCAGCCTGCTGCGCTTGCCACCGGCACGCAGGTGATTATGCGCCAGCTGTTCAAGGCGGTGCCCGCACGGCTGAAATTCCTGAAGACAGAGCGGACCGAGCAGGGGCGCTGCGTTGATGTCATGCGGCGGCTGGCCATGGCCTGGCCACAGGTGGCATTTTTCCTGTCGGGTGACGGGCGCACGCTGCTTGATCTGGCTGCCTGCGGTGACGGGGATGNGGGCCGCGCACGGCGCCTTGCCGATGTGATGGGCCGCACTTTTGCCGGCGAGGCGATGATCATCGATGCCCAGCGCGATACCGTGCGCCTGTCCGGCATGGCCAGCCTGCCGACGATGAACCGGCCGACACCGGCCTCGATCTTTCTGTTCGTCAATGGTCGGCCGGTGCAGGACCGCTCTCTTCTGGGGGCCATTCGCGCCGGATATGGCGACACCCTGCCGCGGGGNCGACATCCGATGGCCGCGCTGTTTCTGACGGTGCCGGCTGAATCACTGGATGTGAATGTGCATCCGGCAAAGACCGAGGTGCGCTTTCGGGATGCNGCGGGCGTGCGGGCGCTGCTGGTCGGGGCGCTGTCGGCACAGCTNCNGGATGCGGGCATCAGAACNACGGCCGAGGGCGGGGATGCCGCTGCCCGGCTGCTGGCGCATTCAGGTGCCGCGCGCGGTTTTTCCGCACCGCCCGGNGCCAGATATGAAANGCCGCCAGCAGACTGGCAGGCGCCGATAGTCCCTGCCGGTGGCACGGACAGGCTGATGCAGGATTTGCCGCCGGCGGCGCGTCCGGCCGAAGCCGAAAATGCCGTGCTGCAGGATCTGCCCGCAGGGTCGCTGCTGGGCGCGGCGCGTGCGCAGCTTCACAAGACCTATATTGTCGCCGAAACCGATGACGGCATAACCATTATTGACCAGCATGCCGCGCATGAACGTCTGGTCATGGAACGGATGAAGGCAGCGCTGGATGCCGACGGGGTGGCGGTGCAGGCCCTGTTGCTGCCCGAAATTGTCGACCTTGCCGATGACCAGCGCCAGGCCGTGCTGGATTCAGCGTCCTTTCTGGCCGGGCTGGGGCTCGAGCTGGAAGCCTTTGGCGAAGGGGCGGTTCTCGTACGGGGTGTGCCGGCCATGCTGGGCACGCCGAATGCGGCCCAGCTTGTACGCGACATCGCCGAAGAGCTGGTTGAGCTTGGCGGCAGCCAGACGCTGGAGGACCGGCTGTCCCATGTGCTGGCAACCGTGGCCTGTCATGGATCGGTGCGGGCGGGCCGGCAGTTGAATGACGCCGAAATGAATGCGCTGTTGCGCGAAATGGAAGTCACGCCACGATCCGGACAGTGTAATCATGGCCGGCCGACCTGGGTGCGGCTGTCACTGGCGGATATCGAACGGCTGTTTGGCCGTCGCTAGGCAGACCCATAGATCAGAAAATGCAGCAGCGCNCGGCCATAGCGCCGTGCCGCCAGCAGCTGCAGCCCGGCATCGGCCAGCATCTCTGCATCCAGCGTTTCATTGCTGCCTGTCTCGATGACAATCAATGCCGCATCGGCCAACGCACCAATGGCGCGCAGTTGNCTGATCGCGGCNAGNCCGTCGCCGCTGCCATAGGGCGCATCAGTCATCACCAGGGTTGCTGCATCCCCCTGCCAGCGTGCAATCCGCAGCGCATCAGCCGCCAGCACGCGGCTGTCTGCCGCGCGTTTCAGCCGCGTGATATTCTGACGCAAGGCGGCAAGTGCCTGCTGATCGGATTCAATAAAGCTGGCAAAGCGGGCCCCGCGGCTCAATGCCTCCAGCCCCAGCGCGCCGGTGCCGGCAAAGGCATCAATCACAACAGNATCGGCAATGACCTCGCCAAACCGTCCGCCTGNGAGGATATTGAACAGGGATTCGCGGGTGCGATCAGCTGTTGGTCTGGTTCCGGCGCCCGCGGGAAGGGCCAGCTTTGTGCCGCGATGGCGGCCGGCGATGATTCGCATCCTTGCCTCGTCCGTCTCGTCTGTCTGATGGGCCGGCACGCCGACCCTGATGACCGGGCCTGCCGCCACGCGCCTTTGGCGCCTGTTTTGCGCTGCTATCCGGCGTTTCGGGGGCCAGTCCCAGTTGATCGGCGATGATCCGCGGCTTGACCTCTTCAAACCCGCCGGGCGCGATATCGCCCAGCAGAAACGGGCCATAGGACACACGGATGAGCCGGCTCACATGATGGCCCAGATATTCCATGATCCGGCGCACCTCGCGGTTCTTGCCCTCGCGAATGGCCACTGTCAGCCATGCGTTGCTGGTCATCTGCCGGTCAAGGCGCGCGCTGACCTCGCCATACCGGATGCCGTCAATCGTAATGCCNTCGGCAATGCCGGCAAGTGCCGTGGGGTCAACCTGTCCCTGCACGCGTACGCGGTATTTGCGGCTCCAGCCGGTGCTTGGCAATTCCAGATGCCGCGCCAGCCCGCCATCATTTGTCAGCAGNATCAACCCTTCGGAATCCATATCCAGCCGCCCGACGGACAAAACGCGGGGCANCTTGCCTGCCAGCGAGTCAAAAATCGTTTCGCGTGCCTTTTCATCGCGGTCAGTGACCACAAGGCCGCGCGGCTTGTGATAGCGCCAGAGCCGTGTTGCCTCGCGCCGGGGCAGCGGTTTGCCATCAACCGTAATGCTGTCGGATGCTGTGACATTCAATGCCGGGCTGGCAATGATCTCGCCATTCACGCTGACGCGTCCGTCAAGAATGCGCGCCTCGGCCTCGCGGCGCGAACAGAGTCCGGCGCGGGCAATATGTTTGGCGATCCGTTCCGGCGCGTTGTTGGATGGCGCAAGGGTGAATNATGGTTTGACTGGCATGCCGCTGGTGTAGTCGCAATTGGCCGGCTTTGCAAATGCGATGCGCTGTGCGAAAAGGCAAAGATGAATACGCCATCGTCACGCCAGGATATCATGCAGCACCTTCTTGAGGCGGCGGCAGAGGCTGCCGCGCAGGGCGAGGTGCCTGTGGCCGCTGCCGTAACCGATGCCGAAGGTCATATGATCGCGCTGGCCCGCAACAGCATGCGGGCGCATGGCAATGCGTTGCATCACGCTGAAATTCTGGCGCTGCAGGCGGCGATGGAACATCTTGGCCGTGACCGGCTCGACGGGTGTGACCTNTGGGTCACGCTGGAGCCTTGCACCATGTGCGCNGGNGCAATCGCGCATGCACGCATCCGGCGTCTTTATTTTGGGGCGCGTGATNCNAAGGCAGGGGCAGTTGAATCCGGCGTCCGCTTCTTTGACAGTGCCAGCTGTCATCACAGGCCGGAAATTTANGGCGGGCTTTCAGAACGCGCCGCCGCGGCGCAGCTTCAGGCATTTTTTGCGGCACGCCGCTAAGGCCGCGCGTCAGCGACAGATCGTCATAGGGTGGTCGCAGACTTGCCCGCAGGCCTAGCCGGCAGCAATGTCGCTGCGGCAGAATCCGTCCGGCCAGTCTATCTGCGCCACTGCCCGATAGGCGGNATCGCGCGCACTGGCCGCATCATCACCCATGCCNGTAACGGCAAGTACCCGGCCGCCAGCCGCACGCACATTCCCCTGCTCGTCAATGTTTGTGCCGGCATGAAAGATGATCGTATTTTCCATTGTGCCGGCTGCCTCAATCCCGGTGATGACGCTTCCCTTTTCATAAGCGCCCGGATAGCCCTTTGCAGCCATGACAACGGTCACGGCCTGGCTGTCCGCCCAGTGAAGTGACAGATCTGCAAGACCGCCCTCGACCGTTGCCAGCATCGCGGTGACAATATCGGTGCGCAGNCGCGGCAGGATGACCTGCGCCTCGGGGTCGCCAAAGCGGCAGTTGAATTCGATGACCTTTGNGCCATCCGCAGTCAGCATCAGCCCGACATACAGAATCCCGCGATAGGGGGTGCCATCTGCGTCCATGCCGCGCACCAGCGGGTCAACAATCTGGTCCATGACCTGTTGCTGCAGGGCCGCATCCAGACGCGGGGCTGGTGAAATGGCGCCCATGCCACCGGTATTCGGTCCCTGATCATTGTCATAGGCCCGTTTGTGGTCCTGCGCACTGCCGATGAACAGCGCAGTGGGGCCGTCCACCAGCGCAAACAGCGATGCCTCGGGACCGCTGATCCGTTCTTCGACAAGAACCGTGTTGCCGGCGCTGCCGAAGCGGCCGCCCAGCATGGCATCGGCGGCTTCGATGGCCGCGTCGCCGCTATCAGCAACAACCACACCTTTGCCGGCGGCCAGCCCGTCTGCCTTGATAACGCAGGCACCGCCTGCCTTGGCCACTGCGTCGCGAACTGCATCCATATCGCTGCAGGCCGTGAAAAAGGGTTGCGGAATGCCATAGGTCTGACAGGCCTCGCGGGCAAACGCCTTCGACCCTTCCAGTGCGGCGGCGGCCTGTCGCGGGCCAAAGGCCCTGTGGCCGGCTTCCTCCAGCCGGTCGACCAGCCCGGCGACAAGCGGCCCTTCCGGTCCGATCACAATCAGGTCNGGCCCTTCATCATCAGCAAGCGCCAGCAGCGCCGCCTGATCATCTACCGCAATGTCAACACAGGTACCGATCTGCGCCATCGCATCACTGCCGGGCGCAATCACCAGCCGGTCAGTCAGAGGGGATGCCGCAATGGCCCAGGCGAGGGCATGTTCACGACCGCCGCTACCGATAAGAAGGATGTTCATGGTTCAGTCCGTTACCATTCAAACCTGATGAAAGATGCCGTGATCAACCGGTCTGACCGGTCTGGCCGGCCGGAAAACGGGGCCGGGGTGACGCGAGGCCGGTTGCGGCGGGGTGAATGTTGGCAGGGCGGTGGCAAAGCCGGTTGCCCCGCCGGCAATATGGCATAAGATTGGGCGTTGAACAAAGAGGTCCTTTGCCATGCCGTCAGATCAGGAATTTCCCGTCTCGTCGCCGTCAGCGGGTGATCGCGGGTCCAATACGCCTTTTCTGACTGTCAGCGAGCTTGCCGGACGGCTGAAGGCGACGGTTGAGAATGCGTTTGACTTTGTGCGTGTGCGGGCCGAAATCTCGCGCCCGACCCGTGCCGCTTCCGGCCATGTCTATTTCACCCTGAAGGATGATCGCAGCACCCTTGATGCCGTCTGCTGGAAAACGGTTGCCGGCCATCTGTCTGTACAGCCCGAAGAGGGTCTGGAGGTCATCGTCACCGGCAAGCTGACCATTTATGGCGGGCGGTCAAAATACCAGATTGTCGTGCAGCAGATGGAAGTCGCCGGCGAAGGCGCCATGCTGAAACAGCTCGAGGAACGTCGCAAGCGGCTGGCGGCCGAGGGGCTGTTCGATGCGACGCGCAAAAAAGCCCTGCCGCAAATGCCAGCGGTGATCGGGGTTGTCACCAGCCCGACCGGGGCGGTAATCCGCGATATCCTGCATCGGCTGACAGACAGGTTCGGCGTCCATCTGTTGCTATGGGGCACCTTGGTGCAGGGTCCGGATGCCGCCGCGCAGGTGGCGCGCGCCGTGCGCGGTTTTGATGCCATGCCGGCGGGCGGCGCCGTGCCGCGTCCCGATCTGTTGATTGTCGCGCGTGGCGGCGGATCACTGGAGGATCTGTGGGCGTTCAATGAGGAAGAGGTGGTGCGTGCCGTCGCCGATTGTTCGATCCCGGTGATCTCGGCCATCGGCCATGAAACAGATACCACCCTGATCGATTTTGCGGCTGACCAGCGTGCGCCAACGCCCACTGCTGCAGCGGAAATGGCGGTGCCTGTACAGGCCGAATTGCTGGCACGGCTGGCGGAAACAGATGCACGGCTGCAGCGCGGGATCGGGGGCAGGCTGGATCAGGCGGGCCAGCTGTTGCGTCTTGCAATGCGCGGCCTGCTGGATCCGGGTGAAATGGTTGAACGGCGCGCCCAGGCGCTGGATCTTGCGCTTGCCGGGCTTGATCGCGGGATGGAAAAGCGGCTGTCCGATCTGATGCTGCGGGTCTCCGGGCTGGCCGCGCAGCTGCGCCCGCCGGAACGGCTGATCGCGGCGTTTGGTGCAGACCTTGGCAATTATGGTGGCCGGCTGGACCAGGCTATATCCACCTTTGTCGAGCGGCGCGGAACGGCGCTGGAATCGGCATCGCGCCTGTTGTCAGCCAATTCATTTGAACGGGTACTTGATCGCGGATTTGCCCTCGTGACGACGCCTGACGGGCGCGCCCTGAAACGCGCCGGCGAGGTGCCGGAAGGCGCAGATGTGACCATCCGTTTTGCAGATGCCAGCCGCACCGCGCGCATGGATGGCGCGCCAGACCCGTCCGCACCAACACCTGCCGCACCAACACCCGCCATACCAGACCGGGCGGCCCCGAAAAAGAAAGCGGCAAAGCAGGGCCCTTCCGGACCAAAGGATAGCGGTCAGGACAGTCTGTTCTGATTCCCTTGCACCCGGTCAGATATGTTTGCCCCAGCGGCGATGCGGCCAGAACCAGTGTTCGGGACGCGCCCGGATCCAGCCTTCGATGGTGCTGTTGATCTGTGTTGCAACCGCGACGATGTCACCATCGCCATCACTCTCGGGCAGGGCAAGCGGCGGTGATATGGTCACCCGAAAATGACAGCCCCCCAGCCGTTCCGTATGCATATAGATCAACGGCACCTTCTTGCGGATCGCCAGTTTGATATGGCTGATCGAGGTTTGTGCAGGATGTCCGAAAAACGGCACCGGCATGCCCTCGCGCAGCTGCTGGTCAACAAGCAGGCACATCATCTGTCCCTTGCGCAGCGCGCTGACCATGCCCAACGCGGCCTCGCGCCCCTTGCGAAAGATATCCCCGCCATAATGCGCCTGCCGCCGTTCCAGCAATCCTGACAGCAGCGGATTGTTCAGTGGCCGGTAAATAGCGGCCACCTTGTGGCCAACGGACAGGGCGGCATAAGGGCCGGTTTCCCAGTTGCCGATATGCGCGCCAACCAGAAAGGCACCGCTGTCCAGCGCCTGCAGATGTTCCAGCCCGGAAAACTGAATCCGGCCGCTGGCGGCAATGCGTTGCATATGCGGAAATTCGCCAACCACGCGCCCGAAATTATTCCACATCCCTGACAGCACACGCCGCTGGCCGGCCGCATCGAGTTCCGGCATGGCCAGGGCCAGATTGCGGCGGGCGCGACCCTGCCATGGCGTCAGCGGGCCAATCGCTTCAAAGATGGCCCCCATGAGGGCGCTGCTGGCGGCCGGGGGCAACAGACGTGTTGCCCCGAACAGGGACAGTGCCAGTACCGCCTCAAAAGGCCAGAAGAGACAACGCCGGACCTGGCGCAGCAAGAGCCGTGTGGATTCAGTCATGCCGACCTCGGTCCTGTGGCTGGCGCAGGCGCGTCTCAACGCTGTCAAGAAGGGCGTCACTATCCTCTGGCAGGATCGATACGGGCAACAAAGTCACACGCTCGCGCCATTCCGCGGGCAGACGGATCCAGTCTTTATGCGTGGTGATCATGGCAGCGCCATGGTGATGCGCGTCTTCCTGAATACGGGTCAGATCATGCGCGGAATAGGGATGATGGTCGGCAAAGGACAGTGTCTTGGCAATCTGTGCACCAGCCTCTTTCAGGCTGTCGAACATGCGGGCCGGCCGGCCGATGCCGGCAAAGGCCAGAAGGGGTGTGCCCTGCAGTGAATGCACCACCTCCTGATCAATCTGTGTTTTGACATGATGTACGGGAAGGCGTCCGGCGATTTGTGCGGCAACGCCCGCGCTGTCCGTGCCGTTGATGATCGCCATATCCATCATGCCCATACCGGTCCGCCAGCTGGTGCGCAGCGGGCCGGCCGGGATCAGCCACCCATTACCAACCCCGAAACCACCGTCAAAGACACCAATGCGGACCTGCTTTTGCAAATGCGGGTTCTGCAGGCCGTCATCCATGATGATCACATCATAGCTGCCCTGTGCCGCAATCGCACGGGCACCGGTCACCCTGTCGCGGGATACCAGAACGTCGCGTGATTCCGCCATCATCAAGGGTTCATCACCGCACATGCCTGCATCATGGATGGTGCCATCGACCCACACCGGGCCGGTCATGCTGCCCCCATAGCCACGGGACAGGATGGCCGGTTGCCAGCCGCGGCTGGCCAGATGATCGTACAGCCAGCTGACAATCGGCGTCTTGCCAGTGCCGCCTGCCACGAGGTTCCCGACACAGATCACTGGCAGCGATACCTGTTGCGGGCGTGCGGTTGCATGGCGCAGCCACGCAGCCAGTGCCCAAAGCGCTGACAGCGGCAACAGCAGCAATGCAAGCCAGCCGCGACTGACCCAATGTGGCGGGGTTCTGATCATCTGTCCTTTGCGATTTTGGCGATCACCTCAAGGATTGATCTTGCCGCCAATTCCGGCCGCTTACCAGCCTCGGCGGCAAATTTACGCGCTGCCTTGGCTGCCGCCCNGTCTTGCCTGTCTGCANCGGATTGCCCGGCTGCACCCGATTGCGCGACGGCGGCATGGGCAAGCCCTTCAGCATCGACCACAATCTGCAACAGGTCCCGTTCCGCCAGCGCGTCGAACTCTGCCTGGTTCCGGAACACATGCGGCCCGCTGATCACAGGCAGGCCGGCGGCAGCGGGCTCAATTGGGTTATGCCCGCCAAGCGGCACAAGGGATCCCCCCAGGAACACCACATCCGTTACGGCAAACAGGCTGGCCATCTCGCCAAGGGTATCAACAATATAGATGTTGTGGCCGGCATCGGGGCCGGCACCGCTGCTGCGGCGCAGATGATTCATGCCGGCGGCTGCGGCCATGGCGACAATATCGCCGCCGCGTTCCGGATGGCGCGGGGCAAGCAGGGTGAACCAGCCGTCGCCAAGCTGGTTTGCGGCGTCAATCACGATGCGTTCCTCGCCCGCATGGGTAGAGGCGGCCAGCAAAATATGCCGGCCAGCGGCAGCCTTGCGGATATCGGCGATGAAGGTCTTGTCCAGCGGCGCGTTGCTATTTGGCAATTTCAACGACCCGCCAATGGCAATCCGGTCCCGCGCTGTGCCCAATGTTGCAAACCTGTCTGCTTGCACGGCGTCCACCGCCAGAACNGCATGTGGCGCGGAAAACACATCTGCTGCAAGGGCCCCGCGCCGCTGCCAGCCGGCAAAGGCCCGCTCCGACATCTGNGCCGAGGCGAAAATCACCGGCAGGCCGCGTTGCAGGCTGCGTGTGATCAGGTTTGGCCAGAAATCCGAAACAAGGAAAATGGCCGCGCGCGGGTCCAGCGCCGCCAGAAACCGGTCAACAAGCGCGGGATGGTCCAGCGGCTGATAGAGATGGTGGATCGGCGGGCTGTCCGGCTGCTGCGCCGCAGCCTCGATCTGCGAAGCGGCGGTTCTGGTGTTCGTTGTGATCAGGAACGGACCCTTGTTGCCGGCATCATGCAGCGCCCGGACGAGCGCCAGCGCCGCCATGCTTTCGCCCACACTGACTGCATGCAGCCAAATCGGCTTCTGCGGCAGGTCAGGCCGGTGCTGATAGCGTGCGAACCGTTCGCCNCGGCGCTGCGGGTCATCCTTGCCTGTGCGCCCGCGCCGCCACACCATCAGCGGCAGAAAGGGCCGCATAAGCCGCCAGGCGGTGTTGTAGCGACGNAGTGCAGCTGTCGGGGCCGATGTGAGGGCCGATGTCTGGCTGGTCATGGCAGCCTGTCCANGGNTGGCTGGTCGGTCAGCTGGTCNGCGGCGCGCGTCACATCGTCCAGCGCCGTGTCCAGCGCGGCGCGGGCGGCCTCCAGATCATCGCGGTCCCCGCTTGCCGGTGGCGCGATAAGATCGCCAACAACAAACACACCACGGGTAAAGGGTTTTGGCACCATCAGCCGGTCCCAGCTGCTGGCCCGCCAACAGCGTTCCACTGACCAGGCAACCGGCAGGATCGGTTTGCCGGCAAGATGTGCCAGCGCCACCGGCCCCATCGCCGTCTTTCGCGCTGGCCCGCGTGGCCCGTCCGGCGTAATGGTCGGAATCCCGCCCGCATCCAGAATGCGTTTCATCTTGCGCAGCCCGGCNGCGGCGCTGCGGTTGGAACTGCCCCAGACCGTATTGACGCCAAAATGATTGACCGTGTGGGCAATGATGCGCCCGTCAATATGGGTGGATTGCAGAGCCGTCAACCGGTGCGCGCGCGGCCAGAGCCATACCATGGACAGCAGCCGTTCATGCCAGAAGACCAGAATGAACCCTTTATGGTCAGCCAGAATGGCGTCGAGATGGTCAGGCTGATGCCGCCGCCAGCGGATGCTGGCAAGCAACAGGCCGATCACCAGCGCGGCCACCCAGCTGATGATGAACATCCCGGCTCTGGTGCGTTTGAGTTGTTTCAGCATGGATGATCTTGTCCGCTGAGGCGTCACAGGCCGACATCGCGATGCCGGGATGGCGGGTCCGCCCACCTCGCCTGTCGTTATAGCGATGATCCCGGGGTGCGTCCAGTTGCCTGCCGCTGCCGGTCAGCCCGGCANAAACAGATAGTCGCTTGCCGCGCCAATGCCCGATACGGGCTGCAGGTTGAAATCATCGTCAAAATGAAAGGCCTTATAGCCATTGCCGGTAAAGGTGGCGAACAGCATCTGCGCCGAATCACCAAAGCGCTGTGCCCGGCTTTCATCAATCTCGACATACCAGATTGGCCGCACCCGTTTCAGCAAATTCGGGGCACCGTCCAGCACCAGCTGTTCCGCACCTTCGACATCCATTTTGACGACATCAATACTGTCAAGCTGCCGGTCTGCCAGAAAATCATCCAGCCTTTGCGCCGGGACGGTTTCCGTCAGCGTGTTGCTGTCGGTTGCCGCGCCAATATAGGACAGNCCGACCCGCAGCGACCCTGACGTCTTGATCGGTGTCTGCAGGTCAACACTGCCGGCCGCGCTGCTGAGCGCGATCTTGTGACATTGCACCTGATGCAGCCGCCTTGTGACAATCTGCAGGATGCTGAACACATAAGAGGACGGTTCAAATGCCAACACAAGCCCGGGCCGCCGGCCGGCCTTGACGAAAGCCCGTGAAAAGGCACCGACATTTGCGCCGATATCAAGCACGACCGGGGCTTTGGCGGCCGACTGCGCCAGGATGGCGTCGGCCACACGGTAAAGGCGCCGGTCCTGCAGGGTGCGCCATAGCAGCCGCAGCCACCGGATTTTCTGGCCAAAGGAATAATCAGCGTTGGAAAGGATGGGGGTCGAATGGATCATCGATAACGGAACGCCCTGCACCAGAGATGGACGACATATAACAAATTCGGTAATCGCTGTATTAGTACAACCGAATGGAATCCCGGTCACGCCAAATCTGGTCACGCCAAAACTGGTCACGCCAAATCTGGCAGCGCGCATTCTCGCCGCCTATTGGCGATCCAAGCTGCTGCTGGACGACAGTCCGCTTCCTGTGGCATTTTCTGAACCGGACATAGTGCCTTGAACCGGAGACAGACTCTGCCAGATCATCCCCAAAGTGCGCAGGACGCGCCCGGCACCGCGCCGGCCGATGGCCGTATGGTCATGCGGCGTATCTGGTCTGGCTGGGTACGCCCCTATNTCGGCCGCCTGATTGGCGCATTGGTGCTGATGGCGGTTGTGGCGGCATCGGCGGCGGCCTATCCGCTGCTGACGCGCCATATCTTTAACGCCCTTGCTGATGGCCGCGCCGCCGAGGTGATCTGGGTGGCGCCGCCGCTGATTATCCTGCTGGCGCTGGTCAAGGGCGTGGCGCTCTTTCTGCAGACGGTCCAGGTGAATGCGCTGGCATTGCGGGTTACAACGGATCTGCAAAAGGATATGGCCCGTGCCCTGATCACTGCCGATCTCGGCGTNCTGACGCGCGAGCCCGCCGGGGCATTCATGTCACGGATCATGAATGACCTCAATCTGGTGCGCGAGGCGGCGGTACGGCTTGCCAATAATCTGGTGCGCGATGTGCTGACCGCCATCGTTCTGATCGCCACNATGGTCTGGCTNGACTGGCTGATGGCGCTGGTGGTGCTGGCCGTCTATCCGGTGGCGTTGCAGCCGATCATCCGCATTGGCGCGCGTCAGCGCAAGGCGTCGGGGCATCTTCAGGAACATATGGAAGATGTGACCTCGCTTCTCGCCGAGACATTGCAGGGTGCGCGCATGGTCAAGGCCTATCAGCTTGAGGAAAGCGAGACGCGGCGGACGCGCCTTGCCTTTGACGGGCTGTATGCACGACTTGTCAGCCTGCTGACGGGTCGCGCCAAGGTTGACCCGATTCTCGAAATTGTTGGCGGTGTGGCGGTTGGCGGTGTGATCGCCCTTGCCGGATGGCGCGTGTCTGCCGGCTATCTGGCGGTTGGTGATGTGATTGCCTTTATCACCACCCTGATCCTGCTGGTGCAGCCGGTGCGCGCCATCGGCACGCTGAATGCTGTCACCAACGAAGCCATTGCCGCTGCCAGCCGTGTTCTGGCGCTGCTCGACCGCCCGAACCGGATCACCGATGCAAAAGACGCGGTTGATGTGGGCCGGATGTCGGGGGCCATTAGCTTTGCCGATGTCGGGTTTGACTATGTGGTGGATGCGGCTGCCAGTGATGCGGCTGCCAGTGATGCGCGAGGCCGGGACTATGGCTGCCGCCCCGGCGCTGGTCGATGTATCCTTTGATATCGCCGCCGGCCAGATGGTGGCGCTGTGCGGGCCAAGCGGGTCCGGCAAAAGTACCGTAATCAATCTGCTGCCCCGCTTTTTTGACAGCACAGCCGGCACCATCACCATCGATGGTGTGGATTTGCGCCAGATCGGTATCGAATCTTTGCGCAACAACATTGCGCTGGTCAGTCAGGATGCGGTCCTGTTTGACGATACCGTTGCGGCAAATATCGCATTCGGGCGCTCGGGTGCCAGCCGTGACGACATCACCGCCGCCGCCAAGGCCGCAGCGGCGCATGATTTCATTATGGCGCTTGATGGTGGCTATGACGCGCCGGTCGGCACCATGGGGAACCGCCTGTCAGGTGGCCAGCGGCAGCGGATTTCAATTGCGCGGGCAATGCTGAAGGATGCGCCGATCCTGCTTTTGGATGAGGCGACCGCCGCCCTTGATGCCGATTCCGAACAGCAGGTACAGGCCGCGCTGGCACGTCTGCAAAAGGGGCGTACAACGCTTGTCGTAGCCCACCGGCTGGCCACCATCCGCGATGCGGATCTGATTCTGGTGATGGAAGCGGGACAGATTGTCGAGCGCGGCACGCATGCCGGGCTGATTGCGCAGGATGGTCTTTATGCGCGGTTGTGCCGGCTGCAGTCACTCGACAGCGCCAGCTGAGCCATATCGGTCTCTATTCCCGGTGCAGGATGCTGTCCGTCAGCCGGACGGCCCACCCCTTGGCCTGAAAATTGCGCGTAACCTCGTCCGGGTCATAGATATTGTCCACCCAGTCAAAGAATGCCATGCCCTTATCCTCAAAGGGGGCATAGGCAGCAAAGAACGCATCCAGAAGCCCGGTCTTGGCCTGTTTGACATGACCATATTTCCAGGCCAGCTGCGCGGCCGCTTCGCGCACCGGGCGTTTTTCCACAATCAGCAGATACAGCGCCGACATCAGACCGGCACGATCGGCCCCGGATTTGCAATGCATCATGGCGGGTGTCTGCACCGTTTCGAACAGGGCGCGCGTGGCATGCAGCATGGCCTTGTCGGGCGCGGCCCGCGATCGTGCGGTAAAGTCCAGAAGGGTGATGCCGGCCGCGGCACAGGCCTCGGCTTCCAGTTGCCAGCCACCATCACTGCGCGGCCCACGCAGATTGATGATGGTGCGAATGCCTTGCCGGGCGGCGGCATGTACGCGCGACGGGCTTGGCTGGTTGGACCGGAACATGCCGGGCGCAACCTCATGGAAGTTATGCCACCAGATGCGCAGAAAGCCGTGATCCTTGAAAATCAGATCCGTCCAGTCGCGCAGCCCGCGCCGCGATGCTGGTGGTGCGCGGAAATTCATGAACCGGCGACGGTCATGCCATCAATGCGCAGCGATGGTGCTGCCGTGCTTTTGCGCATGTCGATATCATTGGCGCGGGTGATGGCCTTGAACATGTCTTTCAGGTTGCCGGCAATGGTGGCCTCGCTGACCGGATGGCTGACCTTGCCACCGCTGATCCAGAAGCCGCCTGCACCGCGACTGTAGTCACCGGTGATCATGTCAACCGAGCTGCCCATCATCTCGGTGACGAGAAAGCCCTCATCGATTTCGGCGATCAGCGCTTCAAGGCTCAGATCGCCATTTTCAAGATAGAAGTTGGATGACCCGGGGGACGGGGCGCTGCCCATGCCGCGGGCCGCCTGGCCATTCGGTGTCAGCCCCAGCTTGGTGGCAGAGGCAATATCGAGGAACCAGCTTTTCAGGACCCCGTCCTCAACCATGGCGCGGCGTGCGACCGGCAGGCCCTCGCCATCAAACAGGCGGCTTGCCATGCCGCGTGGCCGCAGCGGGTCGTCAATGAATGTCAGCCCGGCAGATGTCACCTGTTCGCCCATGGAATCCTTCAGGAAACTGGTGCCGCGGGCAATGGCCGCGCCATTGATTGCGCTTGCCAGTGTCCCGACGATCGACCCCGATACGCGCTGGTCATAAATGACCGGAAACTGCCCGGTTGGCGGTTTCTGGGGACCAAGGCGCGACAGGGTCCGTTTTGCGGCGCTGTTGCCAACATCTTCCGGCGAGTCAAGGTCAGCGCCGTAAACGGCGGCGCTGTAGTCATAGTCGCGTTCCATCGCCCCGTCCTTTTCGGCGATGACAACAGCCGAAAACCCCTGCGACGAGCGCTTGTAATTGGCCGAGAAACCGTTGCTGGTGGCGATCATCATATGGGCCTCGCCATGGCTTGCTGACCCGCCTTCGGAATTGGTAATGCCGTCATTTGACAAAGCGGCTGCCTCGACCGCTGTTGCGGTTTCGGTCAGATGTTCGACCGCGGGCACAGCATCATCATAGAGATCGATTTCCGGCANGGTGCCGGCAACTTCCTCCGCTGTTGCCAGCCGCACATAGGGGTCCTCGGGGGCGACCCGCGCCATGGCGACGGCACGTTCCGCCAGCTCGGCAATAGAGTCGCTGTCCAGCTGGCTGGTGGATACGGATGCGTTGCGCTTGCCGACAAAGACCCGCAGCGCGGCGCCGATATCCTCGGACCGTTCGGATGATTCAACCTTGCCAAGGCGGACCGTGACAGATGTACCTTCGCTTCTCGACATGCCGGCATCGGCACCATCGGCACCGGCCGCACGGGCGGCGTCAAGAAGCTGCGAAATCAGGGATTCAGTATTTTTGCTCATAACCTCTCCCAGATAACGCCTGCCCGCAGCGGTTTCAAGCGGCAGTCACGTGCGAATGGCCCGCGCCGGATCATCCCTGCGCCGGATGATACGTGCATCACCCGACGATCTTGCATCACCGGACGATCTTGCATCAAATGTCTAATAACGGTATCACCGAGCCCATGACATACCGTATTTTCATCGATGGTGGTGTAGGCACAACGGGCCTGCGGGTACATGAACGGCTGGAATCCCATCCTGCCGCCAATGCCGTCGTGCTTGATGATGATTTGCGCAAGGACAGCAATGCGCGGCGCGCGATGATGGCAGAAAGCGACATCACGATTCTGTGCCTGCCGGATGATGCGGCGCGTGAATCCGCCGCGCTTGCCGATGAACTTGGCGCGCGGGTGATTGATGCGTCGTCGGCGCACCGGACGGCGGAAGGCTGGGTTTACGGTTTTGCGGAACTGACNGATGATGCCGCTGGCAAGATCGCCACGGCGCAGCGGATTACCAATCCNGGGTGCTATCCAACCGGTTTTCTGGCGCTGGCGCGCCCGCTGATGGATGCCGGCCTGATTACTGCGGATGCCAAGCTGGTGGTGCCGGCTGTGTCCGGATTTAGCGGCGGGGGCAAATCGCTGATCGGCAAACATGAGGCGGGTGGCCTGCCCCCGCATGCCGCTTATGGGCTGGCGATGGCGCACAAGCATATTCCCGAGATGATTCATTATACCGGCTTGCATACAAAGCCGATTTTCATGCCGTCCATCGGGGCATTTTATGCCGGCATGCTGGTGCATCTGCCGCTGCATGCAGCACAGCTTTCAAAATCAGTCACCGCTGCGGATATCCGCGAGGTGCTGGCATCGCATTATGAAGGTGCGGCGCTGGTCGGGCTGGGCGCGGCACAGGCGGGTGACCCGCAAACCGCATCGCTGTTGCTGGATGCCGCAGAAATTGTCGGGCGCAACGACATGGAACTGTTTGTCTTCGCAAACGACGATAACAGTCAGTTCTGGCTGACCGCCCGGCTGGATAATCTGGGCAAGGGGGCGTCTGGCGCTGCTGTCCAGAATATGAATCTGGCGCTTGGGCTGGAGCCGACAACCGGTCTGGTGGCCTGATCCGGCCCACGGCAGGCCGATCTGTTGTCAGATGAGGCTGTTGTCAGATGAGTTTGCTGTCAGATGAGTTTGCTGTCACGTCAGTCTGCTANGCACTATGTCTGTAACCATGCGGGGCTGGTCGAAANAGCCCCTGTTTCCGAGTGATCATATGCGATGACAGCGTTACCTGACGGCGACCAATTCCTGCCAGACCAGACCGCCGCGCAAAGGGCATCCGACTATCCCTATCTTGCCCCGCAAGGCGGGTTCGTTCTCGATCGGGGCCAGCTTCATGTCTTTGATGATGCGGCGCTGCTGGCCGGACGGACGGCGGTTCTGTCGGTCGGGTCAAACCGGGCGCCGGTTCAACTGCTGCGCAAATTCGGGCCGGATGCGCTGGTGCCTGTCACCCCTGCCATCCTGCATGATTGTGATATCGTTCATAATGCGGCTGTCAGCTATTATGGTGCGGTATCCTGCACCGCCTTCCCGAGTGTCGGGACCGATGTCCTGTTGAATATCGCCTGGCTGGATGATGACCAGCTGCCGGTCATGCACAGGACCGAAGCGGTAGGCATTGCCTATGATTTCATGCGCTATCTGACCGGGTCCGTGTCGCATCTGCCTGTATTGGCGGCGGGCGGCGATATCGTTTCGGCATCGCAGCCGGTATTTGGTTATGCCGCGCGCGGGGGTGTCCTTGATGCAGGGGGNGGGCGGCCTGCCGGGCTGGCCGCTATCAGCGCGCGCAAGCGGCGGTTTCAAACACTGTCGCAGGCCAGTGTTGCAGCGCTGGTGGCGGCACGCGCCGGTCATCCCCCGGGCCAGCCTGTGGCAGACTTCATGGCCGGTCTTGTTGATGATGCCGCGTCCCGCAAGGCGGTGAACCAGCTGCTGGCCGAAACAGCCCTCCATGCCGATGGTCCCTGGAAGATACAGCCGGTTGAAACCACAGATGTAAGCGCATTTCTCTAGCTTCAGGAAGTGGCAGATACCATCTGCGAGGCAAGCAGGCCTGCGGTCAGCAACAGCCCGGCATCGCGGTTGGATTTGAACAGCCGCAGGGCGCCTGCCGGATCGTCGCCGTCAAGACGCATCACCTGCCAGCCAAGATGCAGCGCGGCCAGCGCGCCGCCCGCGATCCAGATACCGCTGCCCAGCAGCAGCCAGAATCCGGCACCGGCAAGACTGACTGCCAGCAGATAGGCAACCGCAACCCCGCGCCGCAGATGCTGGCCAAGCCCAAGTGCCGAAGACCGCACGCCGACGGTACGGTCATCTGCCATATCCTGCACGGCATAGATCGTGTCATAGCCGAATACCCAGGCCACGCTGCCAGCATAGATCAGCCCGATAGCCAGCCATTCATCGCCAGCGGGCAGGGTGCCGCGCATCGCCGTCCATCCCAGCGGCACGCCCCAGGAAAATGTCAGCCCCAGAACCGCCTGCGGCCACCATGTCACGCGTTTCGCCAGCGGGTACAGAACCACCAACGGCAAGGCGGCAAAGCCGGTCAGGATGGCCATCAACGGCAGCTGCACCAGTACGGCAAGCCCGATCACGCCAAGACAGACGATAAATAATGTGGCCTGCATCATGGAAATGGTGCCAGCGGCAAGGGGGCGTCCTGCGGTGCGTGCCACCCGCTGGTCGAGCCGGCGGTCCCACATGTCATTGATGACACAACCGGCAGCACGCATCGTGATTGCACCGACAAGGAACAGCCCCATCACCCAGATTGTGCTGGCAAGGGTGATGGCGCTATAGGCGCCAGCTGCTGAAATAATCCACCATCCCGGCAACAGCAGCAGCCACCAGCCGATGGGCCGGTCAATGCGTGCCAGCAATAAATAGGGATGTAGCCAGCCCGGAAGATGCCGCCACCAGCCGCTGGCGGCGATATCGGTATGCGGCGGGTCGCCCTTCTGTCCGGCATCGCGAGTCATGCCCCAGACATAGACCAAGCTGTCCTCAAGGTACAGCCCGCCACCCTTGGCCTGATGCCGGGATTGGCAGGGGCCGGTCAGATGGCTGAACAGCCAATATCATCGCCGCCGCAGCGACAGGCGATAGATCATCACCCGGGGATTGAAATGCCGGTTGCGGCGGATTACATCCCGGCTATGCACGGTGTTCCCCCCAAGACACGGCTTTTCCTTGATGCTGATTTTGACAGCGGCATTTCGCTGTCTCCGACCAGTGACCAGCAGCATTATCTGACCACGGTAATGCGGCTTGATGCGGGCGCTGCGGTGGCTGTATTCAACGGCCGCGACGGCGAATGGCTGGCGCATATCGAAAAGACCGGTCGTCGCAGCTGCAATCTGACCCTTGAACGGCCATTGCGGCCACAGCAGGCAAGCCCCGATTTGTGGCTTATGTTTGCGCCTGTCAAAAAGGCGCGGCTGGATTTTATCGCGGAAAAGGCATCGGAAATGGGCTGCCGGTGCATCTGGCCGGTGCGCACCGGCCACACACAGGTCAGCCGNGTNAATNCCGATCGGATGCTGGCCAATGCCATTGAGGCGGCAGAGCAGACNGAACGGCTGGATATCNCCGATATCAGGGACTTCACACCCCTCGCAGAGGCGCTGACAGCGCTGGAGGATGACCGCAAACTGATCTTCTGTGACGAGGCGGCTGCCGGCCAGTCGACGGACAATGCCATCGATGTTCTGAAGGCGGCCGGACCGATGCCGCGTGCCGCCATCCTGATCGGGCCGGAAGGCGGCTTTTCAGATGATGAGCGGACCATGCTGGCGTCACGTCAAAATTGTTTGAAAGTTTCTCTTGGGCCGCGCATATTGCGCGCAGATACTGCAGCAATCGCTGCCTTGACCTGTTTCCAGTCGGTCTGTGGCGACTGGGTACAATGAACGGCCAGTGTTTTTTCTCATGATCTGCCATGGCCCGACCCTGTTGCGACGCCGTGTTGGCAGATGGAATTCAGACTATGAATAACATACATTCCTCACCGGTTGATGTTCAGCAGATGATCAACTGGATTGCTGCTGGCGAACGACCTGCCAGTGATTTCAAGATCGGTACGGAACATGAAAAATTCCTGTTCCATCGTGCCGACCTGTCGCCGGTTGCCTATGAAGGGGAAACCGGTGTCGGTGCCCTGCTTGAACGTCTGCTGACAGAACTGGGGCCCGGCGCCGAACCAATTCTGGAAAAGGGCAAGGTGATTGGCATCCGCAGCCATGACGGGGGCTCGGTCACGCTGGAACCTGGCGGGCAGCTGGAATTGTCTGGTGCGCCGCTGGATAATCTGCATGAAACCTGCCGCGAAACCGGACAGCATCTGCGGCATATGCGCGAGGCGGCACGGCCTCTGGATATCGGAATGCTTGGCCTTGGCTTTCACCCCACNGCCACACGCGATGATATCAGCTTCATGCCGAAAGGCCGCTACAGGATCATGAGCCGCCACATGCCAAAAGTTGGCGGGCTGGGTCTCGACATGATGCTGCGATCCTGCACGGTTCAGGTGAATCTGGATTATTGCGACGAAGCAGATATGCGGCAGAAATTCCGCACCTCGCTGGCGTTGCAGCCACTGGCGACGGCGCTGTTTGCGAACTCGCCTTTCAAGGATGGCCAGCCTTCAGGGCTGCTGTCCAGCCGCGCGCATGCCTGGACCGATACCGATCCCGCGCGCTGCGGTGTGCCGGCCTGCGTCTTTGACCCCTATTTCGGTTATGAGCAATGGATCGACTATATCCTTGATGTGCCGATGTATTTTCTGCATCGCGGGGATGACTATGTTGATGTGGCGGGTCAGTCCTTTCGTGATTTTCTCGACGGTATGCTGGAAGGGCATGAAGGTCAGTTCCCGAGCATGGCGGATTTCGAAGACCATATTACCACGGCCTTTCCCGAAGTGCGGTTGAAGACGTTTCTGGAAATGCGCGGTGCCGATGGTGGGCCCTGGTCGAATATATGCGCTTTGCCAGCCTTCTGGGTGGGGCTGCTCTATGATCCGGAATCGCTTGAGGCGGCAGGCCGGTTGACGGCGGATATCACCGCCGAAGATGTGATGGAAGCGCGCCTGTCCGCTGCACGCGACGGGTTGCGGGGCCGCATTGGCCGCTGGGATATGCATGATCTTGGCCGCAAGGTGCTGCAGCTGTCTCAGGACGGGCTTCGCCGTCGTGCCCGGCTTGATGATGAGGGGAAAGACGAGACCGGGTTCCTGTCCCCCCTTGTCGACGCCATTGCCGATGGCAAGACACCGGCTGAACGGCTGCTGGACATGTATCATGGCGACTGGGAGGGTGACCTCTCGCATGTGTTCGAGACGCACCAATATTAAAGGGTGCGATGGCCCTGCCGGATGGCGGGCCGGTCTGCCATGGTCAGGTGATTATGGTCAGGCGAAATGTGACCATGTATCATGGAAAGGTCATGTGATCAGGGCCGGCCTGTGGTCACAGGGATCTATATGAGGGTGACATGCCGGTTCTGTTGCTGATTGTCGGAATTAATTTCGTCGGGGTCGGAGCGCTGATCCCGGTATTGCCCTATGCGGTGATCGACACGATGGGCATGCCCGCCAGTGTGATGACTCTGCTGCTGGCGTCCTATGCCTTTGCGATGTTCCTTGCAAATCCGGTGCTTGGCAGGCTGTCAGACCATTTCGGGCGGCGGCGTATTCTCTGGATTTCCCTTGGTATTGGTGCGCTGTCACATCTGTGGTTTGCGCTTTCAGGTGACATTCTGACGATGTTTGCGGCGCGGATCATCTCCGGTTTTGCGGCGGGTAATACCGGCGTNATTCAGGCGATGATCGCGGATAGATCAAGCCCTGAAAAGCGGGCCCAGTATATGGGGCTTTTCGGCGCATCAATCGGCCTTGGCTTTGTCGCCGGGCCGGCGGTTGGCGGCCTGCTTGGCGGGCTTGGCAGTGGTGCGCCACATCAGGTTCCCTTTCTGCTGGCGGCAGGCCTGTCGATGCTGGCGCTGACGCTGACGCTGCGGTTGAAGGCGGCACCGGCTGACCGGATTATTCCCGAACGCAGCACGCTGTCGAATGTTCAGCGTATTACTGCCTTGCTGCGCTCGCCATTGGCGCTCTATGCCATTGCCTCGATGCTTCTCAACCTGTCCTTTGCGCAGGTCGAGGCGTCCTTTGTTCTGGTATTGCGCGATTATCTGGATTTCGGGGTTCGCCAGACGGGCTGGCTGTTCACCTATATCGGCGTCTGCGTTGTGGTTGTTCAGGCGGGGCTGATTCGCCCGGTGGTGGCCCATATCGGCGAGGTGGCGACAACCGGGCTTGGCGCGTGCCTGTTGATGCTGGGCCAGTGTCTGACGGCTGTTGCAGTGCTTGGCCTGCTGCCCGGCAATGACTATCCGCTGGTCCAGACGCTGATTGCCACGACGGCGATCTGTTTCGGCTTTGCCCTGACCACCCCGGCGATTTCCAGCGCGGTCAGTAAAATTGCCGACAAGACGTCGGTCGGCGGCTCGCTTGGCACCATCCAGGGGTTTGGATCATTGGGGCAGGTGGGCGGCCTTGTGCTGGCCGGCCCGCTCTATGACCTTGGCGGCTCGCAATATCCCTTTGGCTTTGGTGCGCTGATCACACTGGTGCTTGTCGGCACCGTGCCGCTCTTGGCGCGCCCGGCGCGTGATACCGGCTAGGCCACCNCCCTGAAGCCTTGCCTGTTGTCAGGCGGCTTCGGTACCACCCACGGTGATGCCACCCATCTTCACGGTTGGCTGGCCGACACCGGCNGGCACGCTCTGCCCGCTCTTGCCGCAGGTGCCAACGCCGCTGTCCAGCGCCATGTCATTGCCGATCATGCTGATCTTTGTCATGGCATCGGGCCCGTTGCCAATCAGCGTGGCCCCTTTGACGGGCGCGCCGATCTTGCCGTTCTCGACCAGATAGGCCTCGGACGCCGCAAAAACGAATTTGCCGGATGTAATATCCACCTGTCCGCCACCAAAATTGACGGCATAGATCCCCTTCTTCATCGAGGCGACAATTTCGTCGGGTTCATAATCACCATTTTCCATGAAGGTGTTTGTCATGCGCGGCATCGGGGCATGCTCATAGGATTCGCGGCGGCCATTCCCTGTCGGCTCGACCCCCATCAGGCGGGCGTTCTGACGGTCCTGCATATAGCCGCGCAGCACACCATCCTCGATCAGCACATTGCGCCGTGACTGTGTGCCCTCATCATCAATGGTGATCGATCCGCGCCGGTCCTGCAGCGTGCCGTCATCGACAACCGTTACCCCTTTCGAGGCAACCTGTTCGCCCACCCGGCCACTAAAGACCGAGGTGCCCTTGCGGTTGAAGTCACCTTCCAGCCCGTGACCNACGGCCTCGTGCAGCATCACACCCGGCCAGCCAGATCCCAGCGCGACCTCAATTTCGCCGGCCGGTGCCGGCACCGAATCAAGATTCACAGTGGCAATGCGCAAGGCCTCGGCAACCTGTGCCTGCCAGGTTTCCGGCTGCATGTAGCTGTCAAACATCACGCGGCCGCCGGCGCCAGATGAACCGGATTCCATCCGGCCATCCTGCGATACCACCACCGAAACATTCAGCCGCACCAGCGGACGGATATCGGCGGCGCGATGGCCGTCTGCACGGATGATCTGGATGGCCTGCCATGATCCGGACACGGATGCGGATACCTGNACCACGCGCGGGTCGGTGTCGCGGGCATAGGCATCAATCTCCTGCAGCAGCGCCACCTTGTCTTCAAAGGAAATGCCGGTCAGCGGGTTGCCATCATCATAAAGCGGCATATTGCTTGCCGATACTGGCGCATCCGCCTGTGTGCCGGAATAACCGCGCGTCACCGCAGACACGCTGGCGGCAGCGCGCTTCAGTGCGGCCTCACTCATCTCGCCCGCATGGGCATAGCCGTGCGCCTCGCCAGCGATGGCCCGCAATCCGAAACCGCTGG
Organism: SAR116 cluster bacterium; assembly: GCA_002686685.1. Taxonomy (GTDB): domain Bacteria; phylum Pseudomonadota; class Alphaproteobacteria; order Puniceispirillales; family Puniceispirillaceae; genus UBA8309. The sequence goes on from NYYG01000027.1 coordinate 31,834, forward strand.
ACTGGTCATAGCTGGCGCCTTTCAGGCGTCCGTCATCGATCATCAGCATCTCGGAGTGGCGCATCTCGAGGAACAATTCGCCATCATCCGCNCCGGCAAGCGCATCGCGCACGATGGCTTCGGCGCGATCCCGGTCGAGCGCCGTGTTGGCGAAAAAGATCTCATCAGTCTTCGAAAGGTGGTCCATCATATCCTCGGCCAAAGGGGCGTGGTTGTTATCAAAACTACCCTTGAGAATGGGACCTCACGGGACCGAATTCAAGCATGCTGTCCGGTGCGTGGCGGCCGGTTCACAAACAGGCCGGAAAAAGCACAAAAAAGTGGGACAGGCTGCCGCACAGGGCTTTCCAATTGGCAAATTTCCGTCTAATAAATGCAGGGTNAGGCGGCAAGGTGCAAACAGGCTGTCAGGACCGCGGCCACCGCAGGCCTTGTATTTTTTTGGGGGAGATATCCATGGCATTCATGGCCACCTTTTCTTTCGCGCGATTNCNGNTGCTGTTCCGGCGTGCCGGCACTCTGGCCGNATGCCTCGCAGCGATGCTCTGCATGACCGGCACCGCCGCCCTGGCGGCCGAGCCGCTGCCATGGCAGATGGGGCTGCAGCCGCCGGCTGGTTCGATCGCCGAAATGGCTGATGACCTGCACAATCTGCTGCTGGTTGTGATCACGCTGATTTCGCTTTTTGTGCTTGGTTTGCTGGTTTATGTCGGCGTTCGCTTNCGGGCCAGCGCCAATCCGGTGCCATCGACGACATCGCACCATACGGTGATCGAAATCCTGTGGACGGTCATACCGGTTATCATCCTCGTCGGGATNGCCATCCCGTCCTTCCGGTTGCTCTATTATCTCGACAAGACGGCGGACACCGACATGGTGATCAAAGTCACTGGCAACCAGTGGTACTGGAGCTATGAATACCCCGATGAAGGTATTGTCTTCGACAGCTANATGGTGGATGAGGAAGACCTTCAGGAAGGCCAGACNNGGCTGNTNTCCGTCGATTACCCGATGGTTGTGCCGGAAAACACCCGTGTCAAATTGCTGATCACCGGCAATGACGTGATGCATTCTTTCTTCGTTCCGTCGCTGGCAGTGCAGGTCTATGCGTTCATCGGCCGCACCAACGAAGTATGGATCGATGTGCCCGAGGGTGAGAAAACCTATTACGGGCAGTGCAANCAGATCTGCGGCATCAATCATGCCTATATGCCGATTGAAGTGCGCGCCCTTCCCGAGGCGGAATACAAAGCCTGGCTTGAAACNGCCCGCGAGGAATTTGCAATGAACGAGACGGTCCCGACATCTGTGAAATCGGACGTCGTTGTCCTGGCTGCGGCCGATTAAGCTTTTTAGCGCAGAGGAAACAAAAATGAGTGCTCACGCCCACGCTGATCATGGTGCACCTACAAGCTTCGTGCGCCGCTGGCTTTATTCCACAAACCACAAGGACATCGGCACGATGTATCTTGTGTTTGCCATCCTTGCCGCTTTCATCGGTGGCGGATTGTCCATCTATATGCGCATGGAGCTGATGGAGCCCGGTGTGCAATATATGGCNGACGGGCATGTCTGGAACGTTTTCACCACGGCGCATGGCCTGATCATGGTCTTCTTTGTGGTGATGCCNGGGCTTATTGGCGGGTTTGGCAACTGGTTTGTGCCGATCATGATTGGCGCGCCGGACATGGCCTTTCCGCGGATGAACAATATTTCCTTCTGGCTGCTGCCACCTTCCTTCATCCTGCTGCTGCTGTCAGCTGTCATGGATGGCGGTGCCGGTGTTGGCTGGACCATTTATCCGCCATTATCCTCATCTTCCGGTACGCCCGGCATGTCGATGGATCTGGCGATCTTCTCGCTGCACCTTGCCGGCGTGTCCTCGATCCTTGGTGCCGCGAATTTCATCACCACGATTTTCAATATGCGCACGCCTGGCATGACGCTTCACAAGATGCCGCTTTTCGTCTGGGCGATGCTTGTAACCGCCTTCCTGCTGCTGCTGGCTGTGCCGGTTCTGGCGGGTGCCATCACCATGCTGCTGACTGACCGGAATTTCGGGACAACCTTCTTTATTCCGGAAGGCGGGGGTGATCCGATCCTGTTCCTGCATCTGTTCTGGTTCTTCGGGCATCCGGAAGTTTACATCATGATTCTGCCGGCCTTCGGCATTGTCAGCCACATCATCTCGACCTTTTCCAAGAAGCCGGTATTTGGCTATCTGGGCATGGCCTATGCGATGGTGGCGATCGGGTTTGTCGGGTTCATTGTCTGGGCGCACCATATGTATACGGTGGGTCTCAGCGTTGATACGCGTGCCTATTTCACCGCGGCAACGATGGTGATTGCAGTGCCGACCGGGGTGAAGATCTTCTCATGGATTGCAACCATGTGGGGCGGGTCGATCACCTTCCGTGTGCCGATGCTGTGGGCAATCGGTTTCATCTTCCTGTTCACCGTTGGCGGCGTCACCGGCGTGGTGCTGTCGAATGCGGGTCTGGATGTGGTGCTTCACAACACCTATTACGTGATTGCGCACTTCCATTATGTGCTGTCGCTTGGTGCCGTGTTTGGCCTGTTTGCCGGCTTCTATTACTGGTTCTCGAAAATGACCGGTTATGAATATTCAGAATGGCTCGGCAAGCTGCATTTCTGGGTCACCTTTGTCGGGGTGAACCTGACCTTCTTCCCGATGCACTTCCTTGGCCTTGCCGGCATGCCGCGTCGCTATATCGACTATCCGGATGCGTTTGCAGGCTGGAACATGGTCGCCTCCATCGGCTCCTATATCGGTGCCCTTGGTGCAATCCTGTTCCTCGTCGTGATTGCCGAGGCATTCATCACCAAGCGCCGTGCCGCCGACAATCCATATGGTGAAGGGGCGACCACGCTGGAATGGCAGGTTGCATCGCCGCCGCCATATCACACCTTTGACGAGCTGCCGAAGGTAAAGTAACCGCGGCACTGTCGCAGAACACTGGCTGGAACCGATGGCAATAACATCACACCAGAACATCACCGGGACGACCGACGCGCTGCAAGGCCCGTCGGTCGCCGACTTTTGGCAGCTGCTGAAGCCGCGGGTGATGAGCCTTGTGATCTTCACCGGATTCGCCGGCATGTTTCTGGCACCGGCCGATATGCATCCGCTGCTGTTCGGCATTTCGCTGTTTGCGATTGCTGCCGGGGCCGGGGCGTCGGGTGCGATCAACCAGTGGTATGACCGCGATATCGATGCCATCATGATACGCACCAGGAATCGGCCGATCCCGTCCGGTGCGGTAGAGCCTGCCGAGGCGCTCAGCTTTGGTCTGGTGATATCGGCCCTGTCCGTGTTGTTGCTGGGGCTTGCGTCAAACTGGTTCGCAGCTGGCCTTCTGGCATTTACGATCTTCTTCTATGGGGTGGTCTACAGCATCTGGCTGAAACGCCGGACGCCGCAGAATATCGTTATCGGTGGTGCTGCCGGGGCCCTGCCGCCGGTGATTGGCTGGGTGGCGGTGACGGGCACGATGCCGATTGAGCCGCTGATACTCTTTGCCATCATCTTTATGTGGACGCCGCCGCATTTCTGGGCGCTGGCATTGGTCCGGAACGAGGATTACCAGCGGGCCAACATCCCGATGATGCCTGTGGTTGCCGGTGCGCCGGAAACCCGCCGCCAGATCCTGATCTATGCGGCCCTGTTGGCCCCGCTCGGGGTGCTGCCAACGCTGATTGGCATGTCATCGGTCTTTTACGGCCTGTTGGCAGGGGTGCTTGGTGTCAATTTCATCCGCTTGTCGTGGCAGCTGTTCCGCGCGCCATCTGATGATGCGGCGCGGCGCCTGTTCGGGTTTTCGATTATCTATCTGTTCCTGCTGTTTCTGGCGTTGGTTGTTGATCAGGCGCTGGTGGCCGGACAATTACTGGCAGGTGTCATATGAGTGCGCGTCAGCAGCCGAAAACGGCAGATGAAATGATTCGGATGCGCCGTGGCCGCAACCGCGCCATTCTGGGCGCGATTGCCGGGTTCGCCGTGTTGTTTTTCGTGCTGACCATCGTGCGTATGGGAGGGGCGACCGGATGAGCGTGCCGGCAACCCAGCATATGCCTGAGCAGGGGGCCGGCAACCGCCGGATCCTCGTGATTCTGGCAGTTGTTGTGGCGGCGATGGTGGGTCTGGCCTATGCCTCGGTTCCGCTTTACCAGCTGTTCTGTCAGGTCACCGGCTATGGCGGGACGACCCAAATATCAGGCGATGCGGCGGTGGAAATTCTGCCCGACCATCCGGTCAGGGTGCGTTTTGATGCCAATACAAACCCGGCGCTTAACTGGCGTTTTGAGGCTGTCGATGCGCCGGTAACGCTGAACCCGGGTGAAGAGGTGGTGATCAATTACCGCGCCACGAATCTGGGCGACACGGCATCTGCCGGCACATCGACCTATAATGTGACGCCGGTCAAGGCAGGCCCGCATTTCATGAAGATCGACTGCTTCTGCTTTATCGAGCAGACGCTGCAGCCGGGGGAATCAGTGCTGATGCCTGTGCGGTTCTATATCGACCCCGATATCGCCAGCGAGCCTGGCACGGCTGACATTGATGAGATTATTTTGTCCTATACTTTCTTTCCGGTCCTGGGCGGGTCGGAGGATACTTGATCGTGGGAGAGGGGGAGCCGGCCGCAAGGCAGCTCCAGATTGAGAGGAGAAGACTATGAGCGGTGCAAACAAACACCCTTACCATCTTGTCGAGGCAAGCCCGTGGCCTGCCGTTGGCGCTGCCGCGGCCTTTACCGCAGCGATTGGCGGCGTCATGTATATGCATGAGGTGGCGCATGGCGTGGCCGTTCTCGGGCTTGGTCTGGCATTGGTGCTGATGACCATGTTCATGTGGTGGCGCGACATCATCCGTGAGGCCGAATATCAGGGGCATCACACACCGATTGTGCAGATTGGCATGCGCTACGGGATGATGCTGTTCATCGCATCCGAGGTGATGTTCTTTGTCGCCTTCTTCTGGGCCTTCTTTGANCGTGCGCTTTTTCCCGTAGGTGGCGTATGGCCGCCAGAGGGTATTCAGACATTTGATCCGTTTGATCTGCCGCTGATCAATACGCTGGTCCTGCTGCTGTCTGGCTGTACGGTGACCTGGGCGCACCATGCGCTGCAGCATGACAACCGCCGCGATTTCATGACCGGCCTTGGCATGACCGTCATTCTGGGGGTTCTGTTTACCGGACTGCAGGCGCTGGAATACAGCCATGCGCCTTTCGGCTTTACCGATGGCGTCTATCCTTCGGTCTTCTATATGGCAACAGGTTTCCACGGCTTCCACGTGCTGGTAGGAACCTGCTTCCTTGCTGTCTGCTGGTTGCGCGGCCGGGCCGGGCATTTTACCGGCAAACAGCATTTCGGTTTTGAGGCTGCGGCCTGGTACTGGCATTTTGTCGATGTCGTCTGGCTGTTCCTGTTTGCTGCTGTCTACTGGTGGGGCGGCTGATCGCGGCCCCTCTGGCACGCAGCCGGAAAGACAAATTCGGGGGGAGCGCTTTTTTACGGGCGCTCCCTTTTCTTTGGTGCTATGCACATGGCGCCGAATAAACAGGTGGAACAATGAAACTGCGACCGCTTTTCTGGCCGACCNTTGTGGCCTTGCCGGCCCTGATCGTCCTGCTGTGGCTTGGTACATGGCAGGTCCAGCGGCTGGAATGGAAAAACCAGCTGATCGAGGATTTCGAGAGCCGCGCCAATGCTGCGCCGATTGATCTGCCTTTGGGGGTGGTCGACCGCGACATGGAATTTCGCCGTCTTGGGCTGACGGGCCGTTTTGACCACACCAAGGAAGTCTTCATGACCGGCCGCACCTATGAAGGCAATGCCGGTTTTCATATTGTGACGCCCTTTACCCTTGATGATGGCAGGATGATCCTTATGAATCGCGGCTGGGTGTCGGAATCCTATCGCGACCCGGCCAAGCGCAGTTTTACCCTTGTTGAGGGTGAAACACAGCTTGAGGCCATTATCCGGTTCCCCAATAAAAAGGGCTATTTCGTGCCCGAAAATGATCCGGAAAACGGGTTCTGGTTTACCCTTGTGCCGGCGCAGATTGTCAGCCACCTGCAACTTGACGGGCAGGCCGAAACCGCCATCTATGCCGCGGCGCTGCGCACATCGGATGAAATCAGACTGCCCATCGGGGCGCGGACGGAAACCAACCTGCGCAATTCCCATCTTGGTTATGCCATCACCTGGTATGGCATCGCCTGCGCGCTGATTGGTGTCTATCTCGCCTTTCACTTTCAGGCAGGACGGCTGACCATTGGTGCCTGGGGTCGTGACCCTGAAGCCTGATCGCGGAGACACGGGACAGATGAAGTATTTCAGTACACGCGGCAATGACGGGCCGCTCGGATATGAGGCAGCGCTGCTGAGCGGGCTGGCGCGCGATGGCGGCCTGTATCTGCCGGAACATTATCCCGCATTCTCGGTTGATGACATCCGTGCGATGGCGGATTTGCCCTATGCCGCGCTGGCTGGCCGGATCATGGCGCGCTTTACCGATGGTGAGATTGACGAGGCAGAACTTGCTGCCATGGCACAGGATGCCTATGCCGGTTTCACAGATCCGGCGGTCGCACCTTTGAAACATCTGTCCGGCAATATCCATGTGCTGGAACTGTTCCACGGCCCGACCATCGCCTTCAAGGATTATGCCATGCAATTCCTGTCGCGCGCCTTTGACCGGGCGCTGCAGGGGGCGGGCAGGCAGGCGGTTATTCTGGGCGCAACAAGCGGTGATACGGGATCAGCGGCGCTGGAGGCGTTTCAGGGCCGCGAGTCGGTTGATATCTTCATCCTGTTTCCCGACGGGCGCGTATCACCGGTGCAGCAACGCCAGATGACATCGGTAGACGCCGCCGGGGCACATGCGGTGGCCGTGGCGGGTGATTTTGATGACTGCCAGGCAATCGTCAAAGCGTTGTTCAACGATCATGACTTCCGCGACACGGTAAATCTGTCAGCTGTGAATTCAATCAACTGGGCGCGGCTGATGCCCCAGATTGTCTATTATTTTTCATCGGCACTGGCGCTTGGCGCCCCGGATCGNAAGGTCGCCTTCTCGGTGCCGACCGGTAATTTCGGCAATGTCTTTGCCGGCTATGTGGCGATGCGCATGGGTTTGCCGATTGAAAGGCTGATTGTGGCGTCGAACCGCAATGATATCCTGACCCGCTTTTTTGAGCAGGGTGCCATGCAGCGTGACAATGTCGTGCCATCGCTCAGCCCCTCAATGGATATTCAGGTTTCCAGCAATTTTGAGCGGCTGCTGTTCGAGTTGCTGGATCGGGATGGTGCGCGGGTGGCAGATATCATGGCCAGCTTTGCAAAGACCGGGCATTTTGATCTGCCGGAAGATGCCATGGCGAAAGCGCATGCGATCTTTTCCGCCTACCGGCTGGATGATGACGGCACGATTGCCGAGATTGCGGCCAGCATGGCAGGTGAGGGCATGTGTCTTGATCCGCACAGTGCTGTCGGGGTGTCGGCGGCGCGGCGCGCCATTGCCGATGGCACTGTTGGTCCCGATATCCCGGTGGTAGCGCTTGCCTGTGCGCATCCGGCGAAATTTGAGGGCGCGGTGAAACAGGCGACCGGCATGGCGCCGGCCCTGCCGCCACATCTGGCCGATTTGATGACGCGGCCGGAAAAAATGGATAAGGCGCCAGCCAGCGCGGCTTCTGTGCGCGATCTGGTGCTGGCACAGAGGAGAGGCGGATGAACGGAAGTGAAGTCACAAAGCTGTCCAGCGGTTTGCGCGTCGCAACCCGCAGCATGCCGCATGTGAACAGCCTGTCGGTGGGCATCTGGGTGATGGCCGGCGCGCGTGACGAGACCGATTCCGAAACCGGCATTGCCCATATGCTGGAACATATGGCCTTCAAGGGCACAAAGAACCGTTCCGCGCGTGATATCGCCACCGAAGTGGAAAATGTGGGTGGCTATATGAACGCCCATACGAGCCGNGANGAAACCGCCTATTATTTGCGGCTTTTGCCGGAATATCTCGATATGGGCATTGATATCCTGTCGGATATTCTGACCGAACCCACCATGCCGGAAGATGAAATNGAACGCGAACGNGGGGTNATCATTCAGGAAATTGGCCAGTCGCAGGATACACCTGATGATGTTGTGTTCGATATGTTCGCCGACGCTGCCTATGGCGGACACGGGCTGGGCCGGCCGATTCTTGGCTCTGTGGAAAGTGTCGGCCGTTTTGGCCGNGGCGACCTGCGCGGCTTCATGGACCGGTATTACGGTGCCGGACANATGCTTGCCGTGGCGGCAGGTGCCGTTGAGCATGACAGTTTTGTCAAAANGATCGAGGACCGGCTGGGTGGCCTGGCACCGGCAAGCNTGACACAGCGGGCCGCGCCGGCATGGCAGGGTGGCCGCCGGGTCGAACAGCGCGATCTTGAACAGTCCCATATTGTGGTCGGCTTGCCGTCTTTTGGTGCGCGCGACCCGCGGCGCTATGCGATGATGGTGCTGTCGACCCTGTTCGGGGGCGGTATGTCCTCGCGTCTTTTCCAGGAAGTGCGTGAAAAGCGGGGCCTGTGCTATTCCATCTTTTCCTTTGCCAGCATGTATGGNGANAGCGGCCATTTCGGCATCTATGCCGGCACATCGGCGGATCAGGTGAATGAGATGCTGTCGGTGACGGCGGCAGAACTGGCCGATCTTGCAGGGGGTGTCGGGGCTGACGAGTTGGCGCGCGCCAAGGCACAGCTGCGTGCGTCACTGGTGATGGCACGCGAATCTGTTGCCGGCTCGGGCGAGGCACTGGCCCGTCATGTCACCCTGTTCGGTGCCCCGATCGATGATGCGGATGTGCTGGATGGCATTGAGACCATTGACGCGCAGATGGTCAGTGCCGTGGCAGCTGAAATGGTGCAGACCCGCGCGCCGGTTGTGGCCGCTATCGGGCCGCAGGGCNATGTAATGGAAAATGCAAGGCTGGCCGATCTTCTGGCGGGTGCCGCCTGAGGCTGTCCTCNTCGCCCTTGNTCAGCCGCCATCGCAGGGCGCGCTGCGGTNAGGCCGTGCCGGCATTGCCGGCAAAGAANCCGGGGTCAATTCCCAGTGTGGCAAANCCGTNTTCCCATAATGTCTTATGGTCATGATCAAATACCAGCTGCGCCGAGGCAGGCAGGCTCAGCCAGACATTTTCAGCCATCTCGCGATCCAGCTGTCCGGCGCTCCAGCCGGCGCAGCCCAGCGACACAATGGTGTGCATGGGCCCAACGCCCTCGGTGATGTCGCGCAGCATATCAATGCTGGCAGTCAGGCCGATTTCATGCGTCACCGCCATGCTGTCCGGCAGCATATGGTCCTGCGAATGCAGCACAAAGCCGCGATTGCCATCAACGGGGCCGCCAATATGCACCGGGTCGTCAACACAGAACCGCGGTGCGCCTATATCGAGTTTTTCATAGAGATCGCCAAGGCTGAGATTGCTGGTGCGCCGGTTGATCACCAGCCCCATGGCCGAGTCGGCATCATGGTGGCACATCAGGATGACCGATTTTTCAAACCGTTCATCGCCAATATGCGGTGATGCCAGTAACAGCTGGCCCTGCAGGCTCTGCATCGAGGTTGCCTTATCATTGCCGTCTTCAGCTGCCATGTCAGGTGAAAGCGGTTTTGGCGATCCGGANTTNTTGTCCTGCGTCATAATCTAGCCTAGACAGGAAAAATGACTTGGGTAAAGGTCCAATTACAGCGTCACGCCTTTGCGGAAACAGCATGACACCCGGCCAAATGTCCCTATATCTCACTGATTTTCAAGGCCAGAAAGCGGCCCGTCTGATGCGTGTACGCGGTATGATGNGCCCNTTGCTGGCGCTATGGATATGGCTTGCTGCCGCCCTTGTACCCGCCCTTGTGCCCGTTCTGGCGGCAGCACCATTGCAGGCGGCCGAGTCAGGCTGGGTNGGTGACGCTACGATTGGCGAGGCGCGCCTNGTATCTGCCGTTGCNGGCACAGGCGATCTCGACCATCTCCCGCTTGGTCTGGAATTCACCCTTGCGCCGGGCTGGAAAATCTATTGGCGGACCCCGGGTGAGGCAGGGTTGGCCCCGGTATTATATCCGGATGATGCGGCCACGCCCGGAATTGATCTTGCCTTCAGCTGGCCATTGCCGACGCGTTTTGATGCGTTTGGCTTTGACAATTTTGGCTATGAGAATGCTGTCATTCTGCCGATCACCCTGTCCGGCTTTNCCAAGGGCGCTGCGGTGAGCCTGTCAGCCGATCTTGAAGCACTTGTCTGCAAGGATATCTGTGTCCCGCTGCAGGGCCGCCTGTTCGCAACCATTCCGGCCGGGCCGGCAACCCCGACAAGCCATGCNCAGGCGATCGCCCAATATGCCGCCATGGTNCCACGGCCTGCCAATTCAGATGGCATCAGNGCCAGCGCGCCTGACCTCGAAATCACTGCCGCATCCATCTCANGCGATGGCAGCGGCGCNCCCGGGCTGTTGCTGCAGATTGACGGGCTGTCAGGCCAGGTGCGGGATATCTTTGTTGAAGGGGTGCCGGCGGTTGCCTTCAAGGCGCCGCAGCCACGTGATGACGGTCTGTTCATGAAGGCTGTCGGGGCTGACATACCTGACCTGCGCACAGTGCCGCTGACCGTGACGGTGGATGCGCCGCCGCAGGCTGGTGCGTTTCTGGTCACCATCGGTGATGATACCGCGCCGGGCCAGCCGTCGGACAGCNCCCTTGAAAGCTCGCTTCTGGGCATNATGCTNATCGCGGTCCTTGGCGGTCTNATTCTCAATCTCATGCCATGCGTGCTGCCGGTGNTGGCGATCAAGCTGTCGGCGGTGCTTGCCACCGCAGGGGCGGGGCGGCGCGAATTGCGGCTNCGCTTTCTGGCGGGTGCTGCCGGGATCATGGTCAGCTTCATGTTGCTGGCGGGGGGGCTTGCCCTTGTGCGGATCGCCGGTGGCACTGTGGGGTGGGGGATTCAGTTCCAGAACCCGATATTCCTGATGGTGATGATTGTCATGATCGGGCTGTTTGCGCTCAGCCTTGTTGATGGTGTNCGCTTTNCCGTCCCCGGTTTTGTTNAAGACATCGGCNGGGGCAGTGATGGGGGCAGTGGTGGCGGCAGCGGCTATCGTCAGGATTTCCTGACAGGCATGCTGGCAACCATTTTGGCAACACCCTGCTCGGCNCCCTTTGTCGGCACCGCGGTGGCAGCAGCGCTGTCCGGGGGTATGGGTGCCCATTTTGTGATCTTTGCGGCCATGGGTGCGGGTCTTGCGGCGCCCTGGATGCTGGTTGCGGCCTTCCCGGCAACGGTGGGGCTTTTACCCCGTCCAGGCCCGTGGATNGTATGGATGAAGCGCGTTCTGGCCCTGTTGCTTGCCGGAACCATGATATGGCTGATGACGGTGCTTGCCGGGGTGATCATGCCGACAGCAGAGCCACAAAGGACAGGCCCCTCAGCCTATGTCTGGCAGCCCTGGAGCCCGGCNGCGATGCAAGAGGCGCGGGCAGCGTCCCTGCCGGTATTTGTTGATGTGACGGCGGACTGGTGCATCACCTGCAAGGCCAACAAGGCGCTTGTGCTGGAACGTGACCCGGTGGCGTCGGTGCTGNCNCGTGCCGTGGCAGATGGAAAGCTTGTGCTGCTGCAGGCGGACTGGACGCGTCCAGACCCTGAAATTGCCGCCTTTCTGGCCACGCATGGGCGCTTTGGTATTCCCTTCAACATCATCTATTCCCCGGCGCAACCGGATGGCGAGGTGCTGTCGGAACTGCTGCAGGCGCGTCCGGTTCTGAGAGCCCTTGAAACTGCGGGAATATCAGCCAAATAGAGGCGGTAGGTCAGTGANATTCAGCGCTGGCCCCTTCTTAAAGCATCTATCAGGACGCATAAATATGACCATCGAGGCCGGGCAGCCTGTCCCGCAGGCAACTTTCCAGATCAAGACAGAAGACGGTGTGGCTGCGCATGACAGCACAAGCTATTTTGCAGAAGGGCGTACTGTCCTGTTTTCTGTTCCCGGGGCCTTTACCCCGACATGTTCAGCCAAGCATCTGCCAAGTTTCATCGAACATTATGACAGTGTTGTTGCGGCGGGCGTGGACCGCATTGCCTGCCTGTCGGTAAATGATCCGCATGTGATGAAGATCTGGGGNGAGCAGAATGGTGCCACTGGCAAGATTGACATGCTGGCCGACCCGCTTGGTGATCTGTCAAAGGCGCTCGGCCTGCTGGTCTTTATGGGTCCGGTGTTGGGTGAGCGTGCAACCCGCGCGGCGATNATCATTGATGATGGTGTGGTGACCAAGGTGCTTCTGGAAGAGGTTGGTGCCTTTGAAGTGTCCAGCGCCCCGCATGTGCTGACCCAGCTCTAGGCCGGTCAGTCGCGCGCCNCCATCTGTATCTGTGAGGCGGCGGCGCGGGCCAGCTGATCGCAGCGTTCATTCATCTCGTTTCCCGCATGCCCCTTGACCCAGTGCCACCGTACATCATGGTCGCCAAGGGCNGCGTCAAGCGCCTGCCATAAATCCTGATTCTGGACAGGTTTTTTTGCGGCAGTGCGCCAGCCATTCACCTTCCAGCGCGGCATCCATTCCGTGACACCTTTCATCACATAGGTGCTGTCGGTATAGAGGTCGACCTGCATCGGGCGTTTCAGCGCGCGCAGGCCCTCGATGGCTGCCTGCAGTTCCATNCGGTTGTTTGTNGAATCCGCCTCGCCGCCGCTCAGTTCGCGTTCCTCGTCGNGCCATTGCAGGATGGCAGCCCAGCCCCCTGGCCCCGGATTTTCGAGGCATGACCCGTCGGTATAGAGAATGACGGCGTTGGTCATGTGCAANCCCTCACAGGTCGATGCCATAGGCGGCTGTTCCCGAAACNGACTGGTGGAACCGCAGGATGTTCCAATATTCCATCGGGTCTTTCGGGCTGACAAGCGCGTCCTTTGGCGTATGGATCCAGTCATAAAGCCGCGTCAGGAAAAACCGCATGGCCGANCCGGCTGCCAGGGTNGGGATGGCGGCGATTTCTGCATCCGACATCTGGCGCACCGCATTATAGCCCCGCAACATGGCGCGCGATTTTGTCAGATTGAAGCTGCCGTCAGCTTCAAAGCACCAGCTGTTCAGACAGATCCCGAGGTCATAGGCAAGAATGTCATTGCAGGCGAAATAGAAATCNATAACCCCGGTCAGTTCATCCCCGATAAACAGCACATTATTGGGNAAAAGATCAGCATGGATCACGCCTCTGGGCAGGGCTTCCGGCCAGTCGACAAGAATGGAATCNAGCNGCGTGCGGATTGTCTCGCCCATCCCCGCCCGCAGGATATCGGCATCATCACCGATACTGTCCAGCAGGGGACGCCACCCTGCGGNGCCCAGCGCATTTTCACGAAGGCGCGTCACAGGNGCAGCCTTCAGATGCAGNGATGCAAGCGNTCTGCCAAGCGCGGCGCATTTTTNGCGGTTGGGATAGCGGGACCATGTGCCGTCAAGAAAGGAAAAAACGGCAGCCGGGCGGCCGGCCAGCTGCTGCAGGATGCTGCCATCACGCGCCGGCACCGGCAGCGGGCAGGACATGCCCGATCCNGCCAGCACCTCCATCACTTCGATGAAAAAGGGNAGGTCCTGNGGGTCCACGCGCTTTTCATAGAGGGTGAGGATATAGTTGGCGCGGTCGGTACGCAGCAGGAAGTTCGAATTCTCCACACCCTCGGCAATGCCGGCAAAACTCAGCAGGGTGCCAAGGTCATAGGCCGACAGGAAATCGGCCAGCGCAGCATCATCGACTTGGGTATAAACGGCCATTGCGAATGTTTGATATCTAGAGGGTGATGAGGGGGGGTGCAGAAATGTTGTGTCAGAAATGGTGTGTCAGGCTTGGCGCGTCAGCACCGGTGGCAATTTAAAGGTCACGGTCTCTTCAACAAGCGCATTTTCATCCAGCACCAAATCATAGCGTGACCGCATGGCGTCAATAATCTCATGGACGAGGGATTCCGGTGCCGATGCGCCGGCTGACAGACCGATATGCGTTGCCCCGTCCATTTCGTCCCAGTCTATTGCATGCTTGTCAGCCACAAGCCGCCCGCCGGCAGCGCCTGCCGTCAGCGCAACCTCGACCAGCCGCTGTGAATTGGATGAATTTTCTGCCCCGACCACAATCACAAGGTCGCACATGGCGGCGATTGCCTTTACGGCATTCTGCCGGTTGGTCGTCGCATAGCAGATATCCTCGCCGCGTGGACCGTTAATTTCGGGAAAACGAAATTGCAGGATCGAGATAATTTCCGCTGTGTCATCTACCGAAAGGGTGGTCTGGGTGGCAAATGCAAGATCGGCATCTCCAGGCGGATTGACGGTGCGGGCATCCTCGGCGGTTTCGACAAGTGTGATCTCATCGGCGGCAACCTGGCCCATCGTGCCTTCCACCTCGGGGTGTCCGGCGTGGCCAATCAGCAGCACATGCCGTTTGTTGCGGGCGTGGCGACGTGTCTCGACATGCACTTTTGTAACAAGGGGGCAGGTGGCATCCACCGCAATCATATTGCGGCGTTCGGCCTCATCTGTGACAGCGCGTGATACGCCATGCGCTGAAAACACCACGGGCGCCCCTTCCGGCACCTCGTCCAGTTCGGCAACAAACACCGCACCCATATCCGCCAGCCGGTCAACAACTGTCCGGTTATGCACAATCTCGTGCCGCACATAGACGGGCGCGCCGAATTTTTCCAGCGCGACCTCGACAATGCGGACGGCACGGTCGACACCGGCACAAAAGCCGCGCGGTGCGGCAAGGTGCAGATATTTGCGTTGCTTCGCCATGTATGTGTGTTTGCTTGATTACGCCGCAGAGGTCAATTGCTGTTGTTCGAAAAAGCGGCTAGGATGCCGCCATGAAATCGCCGGTGATATCGCCCATGACCACGCATCTCTCTTTTCTGAAAACACCTGTTGCCCCTTTGCTGGGCATCGCCGCCCTGCTGGCGGGCTGTGCCGGTAAAGGCGATCTTGTCGCCTGTCCGCAGGTCACGGCGCCGCTGGATACGGTGAATGGCTATCAGCTGTCAGATGAAAGTGCTGCGGTGGTGGATATGCGCTTTAATGGCGTCTCTGCCGTATGTGAGGCGCTGGATAATGGCGACATCCGGATGGATCTTGCCATTGGCATGAAGCTGAAGAGGCTGGAAAAGAATAATCTGGATGACACGGTCAGCATCTATATTGCAACCGCCGTTGTGGATGCCGATGACAAGGTCGTTGGCAATGACCGGATCGTCTACCAGGCAGGGATCCAGGCAGATTCGGCGCTGAAATATCCGGTGATTGACTATCGGGTGACCGTAAAGCCTGATCAGCGGCTGGTCATAAGTTTATTGCCGGCCCCGTAACCCGGAACCGGCAATAATGGTCGTCAGTGTGTCGGCCTTGCAGCCTGCCACACCAATCAGTTCAGTTTTTCGATTTCCTTGGCCGCATCATCGATCAGCCCCATGCCGGCCTTGTCGTCCAGCTTGGCGGTGATGATTTCGGCTGCCGATGCGATGGCAAGGCTCGCCGCCTTTTCGCGCAGCTCGGATACCATGGCTGCCTCGGCCGCCTTGATCTTGGCCGTGGCCTGCTGCTCACGGCGCTTGACCATTTCCTCGGCGGCTTTCTCGGCATTCTCGCGGATCCGCTCGGCCGTGGCCTCGGCGGTCTGCAGAATGGTCTTGGCCTCCTCTGCCGCCTCGCGGTGCAGGCGCTGGAACTGATGCAGTTCATCCAGCGCTTCTTCGCGCAGGGCACGTGCCTCATCCAGCTCTGTGCGGATTTTGTCCGAGCGGGCGTCCAGCATGGATGACAGCGCGCTGCCAACCTTGCGCCATACAAGGATAACAAAAATCGCAAAGCCAACGGCGACCCATACGGATTCCATCACGATGCCTTCCATCACTCTGCTCCTTGTGCGGCGTTTGCCTTGGCCGCTGCCTTGACCGCTTTTTCAGCCTGCGCCTTTGTGGCTTTCACGCCGGCCAACTGCTGTGCGGTATCCATGGCTGCCTCTGCGGCGACAGTGACGATGTTGCCTTCCGCCTCGCTGCGTGCGGCCGCCAGTTTGGTTTCAGCAGCCGCAATCTTGGTTGCCATTTTCTTTGCAGCTTTCGCCTCGGCCTTTTCCGCCTTTGTGGCGACTTCGGCGGCGGCATTGCGTGCAAATTCGGCAGCCTCGTTACGGGCAGCTTCAAGGCTGGCCTCATAGTCAGCGCGTGTCTGGGCAGCTTCGGTGCTGGCCTCGCGGGCACGGGTCAGGTCATCATCCAGCCGTGACCGCCGCTCTTCGAGAACGGAACCGATCCGCGGCGTGACAACGCGCGCCATAAAGACGTAACCGACACCAAAAATCACCACCAGCCAGAACAGCTGTGATGGCCAGGTCTCGATCTTCAGCTGCGGCAATCCGGCTTCACCACTGGCCGCGAGGGCCGATGTGGCAAATGTCAGAACCGCGATGCCTGCAATCATCGCAGACGCCGTTCTGTTCACTCTGGTCATGCCAGTCTCCTTTGTCCGACTGCCTGCGCCAGCCTCGCCGGCGCAGGTAATCACATTCGGATGCGGGACGGTCGGCTTACAGCGCGAACAGAAGCAGCAGAGCAACAACCAGCGCGAACAGTGCGATCGCTTCGGTCAGGGCAAAGCCCAGAATGCCGATGCCGAACACTTCACCGCGGGCTGCAGGATTGCGGGCAATCGAAGTCACGAGTGCCGAGAAGATGTTGCCGATACCGACGCCAACGCCTGCAAGGGCGATAACAGCCAGACCGGCACCAATCATTTTTGCAGCTTCTACTTCCATGTTCCTAGTCCTTCCGTTGATTTCAAATCTAGGTTTCGTTGGATATTCACCCGCTGTTCCAAAACGTCAGCGGAAAACGTTACGCCGCGCGGCACCTGCCCCTAGTGCAGATGCAACGCGTCATTCAGATACATGCAGGTCAGAATGGTGAACACATAGGCCTGCAACGCGGCCACCAGCACCTCGAGTCCTGTCAGCCCGATCAGCGCCAGCAGCGGCAGAACCGATCCGGCCATGGCAAACCCGCCGGCGCCTGAAATCATCACCGCAAGGCCGGCAAACACTTTCAGCATCGTATGGCCAGCCAGCATATTGGCGAACAGTCGTACAGACAGGCTGACCGGCCGCACGAAATATGAAATCACCTCAATGATGATCAGGAACGGGATCAGCACCTTCGGCGCACCCTGCGGCACAAAGAAGCTGAAGAAATGCAGGCCATGCTTGAACAGCCCGATGAGTGTCACGCCGACAAACACAAAGGCCGCCATGGCGAAGGTCACAATGATCTGCGAGGTGAAGGTGTATGAATACGGGATCAGCCCGAGCATGTTGCCGAACAGCAGGAACACAAACAGCGTGAAAACAAACGGGAAATAGGCACGCCCGTCATTGCCGACATTGCTGCGCACCATATCCGCAACGAATTCATACATCATCTCGGCAGCGCCCTGCATTCGGCCGGGCACCATTTCGCGCTTGCTCATCGCGCTGGCAAGAAAGACCCCGCCAACCACCATCGCCAGCAGCATGAACAGGCTGGAATTGGTAAAGGAAATATCGTAACCGCCCGCAGCAAGCTCGATAATCGGTTTGATCTCGAATTGCTCGACCGGCGAATGCATACCCTCAGAAGCCATGCCTAGATCGTCCCTTCCTACTCATCCTTGCCTGAGTCACCGGCATCCCGCCGGTGCTCGTCAAAATATCCTGTTGCCAGACCGCGTCCGGACACGATCCGCCACACATTCAGCATGCCTGCCGCCGCCCCCAGAAAGAACATCAGCACCAGAAACAGGGGCGATGTCTCAAGCCAGCGATCCAGCACCCAACCGATAAAAGCCCCGACCAGCACACCGGCAACCATCTCGGTTGCCACACGGCCAAGGATGGCACCCATACCAGCGGGAAGTCCATTGTGCCGCGGTGCGTCATCTGCCTGTTTTGCATCCTGCATATTGCTGATCCGGCGTTCAATATCCTGCAGGCGGTCGGAACTGCGCTGAGGTTTCGGATCTTCCATGAGGTTGCTTTCAGCCGGTAACCGGATGTGCCCGGGGTCCCGATCTGCCAGAAATAACGGTGTGCCGCTGCTGTCCCGTAATGGTTGCCGTTTATCCGATTGGGCCTTGTTGTGCCAGCCAATTGCCGACCGTCACNACCTTGCCGAAATCGCGCACAAAATAGGGGGCTGGCTCGGCCTTTGTCAAGCTTTCAATGGGGGCTGTTTTTCCCAGTAAATCCGCAGGTTTGCAGCTGCATGAAACCGGGCATTAAAGACAGCGGGTGCNGGGTCACGCCACAGCGGCGTCGCGGATTCGCTCGGCAGTCTGCAGATCGACCGAAACAAGCTTGGAGATGCCGCGCTGTTCCATGGTCACGCCGAACAGCCGGTCCATCCGCGCCATNGTCATCCGGTGGTGGGTGACAACCAGGAATCGGGTGTCGGTCTTGCCCGCAATATCCCGCAGCAAATCGCAGAAACGCGCCACATTTGTGTCATCCAGCGGGGCGTCCACCTCGTCCAGCACGCATATGGGCGCCGGATTGGTCAGGAAAACGGCAAAGATGATGGCAAGCGCCGTCAGGGCCTGCTCGCCNCCGGACAGCAGTGACAGTGATTGCAGGCGTTTTCCCGGCGGCTGTGCAAGAATTTCCAGCCCGGCCTCCAGCGGATCGTCTGATTCGGTCAGCTGCAATTCCGCGGTACCACCGCCAAACAACACCTTGAACAGGTCCTTGAAGTGATTGTTCACCGCGGCAAAGCTGCTCAATAGCTGTTCGCGCCCCTGCCGGTTCAGCCGTGAAATCGCCGACCGCAATTTGTCGATCGCTGCCACAAGGTCTTCCTGCTCGGCCTCGATGGAAATGATGCGGGCGGCCACTTCTTCCATTTCGGTTTCGGCGCGCAGATTGACCGGTCCGATATTGTCGCGCTCGCGAATCAGCCGCTGCACGCGGTCTTCCAGCACGTCTGTATCTGGCAGGCTGCTGGCATCCTCGATATCAGCGACGGCGTTCAACCCGTCGGGTGTGCAGTCCAGCTTCTCGGCAATCTGTTCCTGGACAACGCGCCGGCTTTCGGTCGCAAAGTCTCGCGCACCTTCGGCCCGGACCAGTTGCTCACGGCTTTCGGCAAGCGCGGCATCCGCCGCGCGCTGCGCTGTCTCGGCTTCGGCGAGGGCGGCTTCGGCGCGGCGCAAGACGTCCGATGCCTGCTGGCGCGCCGCCTCGGCTGTTTCCAGCGTATCGGCAAGTGACGCGCGCTGGCGTGTCAAATCATCCGGCATTGCTGCCAGACGCGCAATCTCGGCTGTGCCCTCGGCCAGACGGGCAGTCATTTCTGTGACGCGGGTTTCCGCGCCGGCCAGACGTGTCTGCCAGGCGTCGGTTTCCGATGTCACGGATGTCAGCCGTTCACGCGCCGCGCGCAGTGCCTCGGCAAAGCGCGACTCGGCCTGCATCGCTTCGGCCACGCGGGCGCGCACGGTATCGGCTGTCTGGCGTGCTTCTGCCTCGCTTTTCTGCAAGGCGGCATCGTCACCCAGCGCTGCGGCCTCTGCCTCGGCGCTGGCAAGGTCATCCCCAAGGGTGGCCGCTGTGGCACGCAGTTCCTCGGCGCGTTCCTCTGCGCCGGAAAGCCGCAGACGGGCTGTTTCATCAGCGCGCCGTGCGGTCGACAGGACGGTCTCGCTGTCGCTTGCGTCGGTGCGGGCACGTGCCTGCGCCGCGCGGGCCGCGGCCAGGGCGTCATGCGCCTCTGTCGCGCTGGCGTGAAGACGTTCATTCTCTGCCGATGCCGTGGCCAGCTCGCCTTCCAGCGATTCAAGGCGCTGGCGCTGGCGGATACGTTCGGCACCGCTGTCATGCGCCCCGGCGCGCCGCACAAACCCGTCCCAGCGCCACAATCCGCCCTGCGGCGTGGTGACTGCCTGTCCCGGGGTCAGGCTGTCCTGCAGGAACTGGGCCTCGGCGCTGCTATCGACAATGCCGATGCCAGCCAATGCCGCTGTCAGTTCAGGGGCCCCTGACACAAACCCGGCAAGCGGGCGGGTCTTTTCGGGTGGTGACAGCCCCTCTGGCACGACACCGCCACGCCAGTAGCTTGCCTCGCCAGCGCCGGCTGGCGACGACAGTTCGTCGGCAAGACAGGCGGTCAGTGCCTGTTCCATGCCGCCTGATACCGTCAGCTTGTCGGCAATGGGCACATCCCCGCTGCCATCCTCTCCTGCCAGCAGATAACCAAGGGCGTCGATCTCAGCCTGCAGCCGTGTCGACCTGATATCTGCCTCGCGATGAAGGGTGGTGGCCGCCTCTGATGCCTTCTGTGCATCGGCAAGGGCGATGTCGGCGGCGGCAAGGGCGTCGGCATCCCGCCCATTGGCGGTCTCGGCCTCCTGCAGCGCGGCCTGTGCGGCGGCGGCAACCTGATGTAATTCCTCCAGCGAAATGGCGTTAAGCGCGGCCTCGGCCGCCTGTCTGCGCGATTGCAGATCGGCAATGCGGGCGGTCAGTGCGGCGCGTGTTGATGCAGCGGCGCGCACCCGTCCCACGGCATCGGCAAGGGCGGTATCGGCCAGTTCCTGTTCGGCGCGAATGGCGGCCAGTTCGGCAGCCGCGCTTTCCTGCTGCGGGGCGGCCTCGGCGATGGTGGTTTCCAGCGCTGTGTGATCCGCGGTCAGCCGGTCGATCGCCGCGCTGGCATCAGCACGCAGGCTGGTCTCCCGCTCGATATCCGCGGCAATGCGCTCCTGCTGGTCCTTTGCGCGTTCCAGCGCCTCGCGAATGCGGGCTTCTTCGCGGTCCAGCTCGTCCCGGCTGATACTGATGCGCTGGAATTCAGCTGCCCGTGCCACCTCTGTCTCGCGCAAGGGCGGCAGTTCGGCGGCAAGTTCTGCGCGCTTTGTNGCNTGGGTGGCGGCAATNCGCGTGCGCTCTTCNGTGTCTGTCTGCAANAGCCGCAACGNTTCGGCAGCNTCGGTCAATGCGGCNTCGGCGGCNTGCCAGCGCGCCATCAGATATTGGGCTTCCGCCTTGCGGATACGGTCGGCAACCGACCGGTAGCGGGCGGCCTGACGCGCCTGTTTCTTCAATGAATCGCGCTGTTCAATCAGCCCGGCCACGACGTCGTCCAGCCGTTCAAGATTTGTTTCGGCACCACGCAGCCGCAATTCCGCCTCATGACGCCGTGCATGAAGGCCGCGGATATTGGCCGCCTCCTCAAGAAGGGCCCGCCTGTCGGTCGGGCGCGCGCCGACAATCGCGCCGATTCGACCCTGCGAGACAATGCCCGATGACCTGGCGCCGGTAGCGCTGTCAGCAAACAGCAGCTGCACATCCTTGGCCCGTGCCGGCCGTGCATTCACAAAATAGCTGCTGCCCTTGCCGCGCTCGATCTTGCGGGTGATTTCCAGATCATCATCATTGTTGAATTCGCTGGGTGCGGACCGGTTCCTGTTGTCCAGCTGCAGGGTGATCTCGGCCAGATTGCGTGCCGGCCGTGAATCAGTGCCGGCAAAGATCACATCATCCATTTCGCCGCCGCGCATCTGGCGGGCATTGCTTTCGCCCATGACCCAGCGCAGACCCTCGACAATGTTGGACTTGCCGCATCCGTTCGGACCAACAATGCCCGTCAGGCCGGATTCGATATCAACCTCTGCATTTTCAGCAAAGGACTTGAAACCGGCGATTTTCAGCGAACGAAAAATCAAGTCTGTACACCGCTGCTACCACTATGAGGGTGCAGCCTTTTCTTGGGTTATGCGGGACGGGTTATGCCCCAAACGCGCTGAGCGCCTCGGCGAAATCCTCGTAGCTCTTATTGCCCGAGATCAACAAATCATCATTTACCACGAAAGAGGGTGTCGACGACACGCCCCATCTGTCCACACCGACCTGCCGCTGTGCAACGATTCCCTCAAGCAGCGGGCGGTTGCGCATGATGGCGTTGAAGTCATCGGCTGTTACGCCGGCAAGCCGTGCCAGCTTCTGCAGTTCGGCAATCGGGTCGCTGGCGCGTACCCAGACAGCATGTTTGGCCAGCAGCATCTTGACCATGGCAAAGAATTTGGCCTCGGGCACGGCGCGTGCCAGCGCATGCGCACGCAGCGCCAGCCCGTCAAGCGGGAAAGGCCGCATCTCGAACCGCACAAGGCCCTCGTCGATCAGCCGGGCTTTTACCTTGGGAAAGGTATTGTTGTGGAAATCCGCGCAATGGCCACAGGTCATCGAATAATATTCGGCAACATGGATCGGCGCATCGGCGCTGCCAATGATGCGTGGTGCCAGCGCGTCATCAACAGACAGTTCGGCGGCGCTGGCAATGGTGCTTGCCATCGGGCTGGCAAAGGTCAGCCCGGCAAGTCCGGCGCTGCCGGCGACAAAGCTGCGGCGCGAGGTCATGCGTCTTTTCAACTTGGGATCTGGGGAAAGAGCGGTCATGTCATCCGTCATTTTCGGGTGGTCGGTTTCCTGAAGGCACAATAGACAATGGGGAACGGGTCGGCAATGCGAGAATCATCCCCCGACGGTCCAAGCCTGCCTGCCGATTGCGGCAGCAATTTGTGCGGGCTTCACCCGCATGGCCGGCGCGGTCAGTCGTCCTTTTCCAGCGGCGTGCCAAGGCGTCGCAAGGCAGCCCGGACTTCCGGTGACTTTACCTTTTCCAGCTTGCTGTCCAGCGCCCATACATCATGCCGCGCCGTCTGCGCATGCGTGTCGGGCGCCATTGGCGTCGGTGGTGGCGGGGGCAGGGTCTGGACAAATGTGATCTCGGATACAGCACGATAACCAAAGGCCGCATTCACCCGGTCAGCAAGGGAATCGCGCATCTGCAACGCCAGCGGGCCAAACCCGCTGCGGATGGCAACCGTCAGCTTGCCGCCGCCATCGCGCTGCAGCGCAAGGCGCGAGGGACGACTCCAGCCGGCGATATCACCGGCAATGACGGGCCATTCCGACACCAGCCGGCTCATCACAAAGCCGCGCTTGCGCACGCTTGGCGCCACCATGCCGTCAAGCATGGTGGACAGGCGTGTCATACGATTCTTGCGGGTCTTGTCCATTGACCTACCTGATAGAGTTGACCTGTCTAATAGACATAACATCCTGAATAAAGTGACGGGCCAAGGCGTGACGGGCTTTATAAAACGCAAGGATGACCTGCCGTTCCGGACACGCATCCAGAACGATCACCCAGAACGATCATCCGCAACAGACTAGCACAGACTGGGCCTGCCCTGACCAGAATATTGGCATGGTCAGCATCAGATCTAACCGACCCGGTTCAGGACAGTGCCGCTCGAAATGCCGGTTTGCATGCGACCATTCTGCC
>NYYG01000028.1 GCA_002686685.1 SAR116 cluster bacterium
CAAGATTGGCGGCAGTGACGTGGCCACCGATATCGCACGCATCGAAGCCATTTCAGCCGTGCTGCCGGCAGAGGAATCAGTGACCTTTGATGTAAATCGGGCCTGGCAGCCCGCGACAGCCATTCAGGTGTTGAACAGCGTTGTGGCCCGTGACTGGATCGAACAGCCCTGCGAAACGCTGGATCAATGTGCCCAGGTGGCAGCGCGCGTGCCGCAACCCATAATGCTGGATGAATGNATGCACAGCTTTCAGGACCATCTTGACGCCTGGCGGCTGGGCGCGGCGCAGGGCGTGAAGGTAAAACCGAACAGGCTGGGCGGCTTGACCCGTGCCCGTCAAATACGCGACTTTGGTGTATCTGTCGGCTGGCAGATGCATATTGAGGATGTCGGCGGCACGGCACTTGCCGATACCGCCGCGATACATCTTGCGGCCGCGACACCGGCAGCCAACAGACTGGCCAGTTGGTTATGCCATTATCATCTTGCGGTTGACCCGATGGCGGGTCAGGGCGCACGGAACAAGGGCGGCTTTGCCACGCCGCCATCGGCGCCGGGTCTCGGCGTCATTCCTGACAGTGACGGGCTGGGCGCCCCCGTATGCAGCTATGCCTGATGGGCAGGAGACAGAGCGATGACACAACCTACACCGCAAGCCACACCATCTGCTGACAATGCTGGTGGCAGACCATCGCCCATGGAGGTGCTGGCAGAGCGCGCGCGCAAGGTGCTTCCCGCTGGCGGGTTTGGCAATTTTGAACCCGATATGTTCATCCGCTCGGGTTCGGGATCACGTGTCATCGACGAGAATGGGCAGGAATATATCGATTACCTGATCAGCTCGGGGCCAATGATCCTCGGTCATGGCCATCCCGAGGTGAACGCCGCCATTGCGAGGCAGATGGAAAGCGGCATGACCTTCTTCGCCAATAATGCGGCCGGGGTCGCGTTGGCCGAACGCATCTGTGCGGCTGTCGCATGTGCGGATCAGCTGCGCTATGTCAGCACTGGCGGCGAAGCGGATATGTATGCCATGCGGCTGGCGCGTGCCCATACAGGTCGCCCGAAAATCATGAAATTCGAGGGCGGCTATCACGGCATGTCGGCAGAAGCGCTGATGAGCCTTGCCCCCAAGCGGCTGCAGAATTTTCCGCAGCCAGTGCCGGATTCTGCCGGCATCCCGGCCGCCGTTGAGGCTGACATGCTGATTGCACCCTTCAATGACGCCGATTTTGCAGCTGGCATGATCGATGAATATGGCGACGAGATCGCCGGTGTCATTGTTGAACCGCTGCAGCGGCTGATCCCGCCCGCGCCGGGCTTTCTTGAAACATTGCGTGCCAAGACCGCAGAGCGCGGCATTGTGCTGATTTTCGACGAGGTCGTGACCGGTTTTCGCCTTGCCTGGGGTGGGGCTCAGGAACGCTATGGGGTTGTTCCGGACCTGTGCACCCTTGGCAAGATCATTGGGGGTGGCCTGCCGCTTGCTGCCATCGCCGGGCGTGAATCCATCATGCGCCATTTTGACGAAAAGGCCGTTGGCGAGGCGGGTTTCACCTTCCAGATCGGCACATTGAGCGGCAACCCGCTTGCCGCAGTTGCAGGGCTGGCGACGCTGGATGTTCTGGACCGGCCCGGCAGCTATGAGCGGCTTACCGAAGTCGGGACACGTCTGATGACAGCCGCGCATGACGCGCTGGATGCTGTTGGCATCCCCCACCAGATTGTCGGCGACCCCACATTGTTCGATGTGGTCTTCTCAGCCAAACCGGTGCTGAATTATCGCGATATCATGGCTGCGGACAGCCAGCGCGCCGCGGTCTTCAATGCCGCCATGCGGTCACGCGGCATTCTGAAACCGGGTGCCAAGACCTACCCACATCTGGCGCTGGATGAGGCAGATATCCTGCAGACGATCGACGCCTATGGATATGCCGCTGGTCAGGTTGCCGCGATGCCTGCTGCCAGCTAGTCTGCAAGGCATGACAGATACGCCTGCCGCTGACATTCGCATCGAGGCCAGCTGGAAAGCGCGGCTTGCCGGCCAGTTTGCCGCGCCACATATGACTGCGCTCAGTCAGTTTCTGCGCAGCGAAAAGGCTGCCGGCAAACGCATCTATCCGCCTGGCGGACAGATTTTCAATGCATTCGCGCTGACAGCTTTTGATGATGTAAAGGTGGTGATCCTGGGTCAGGACCCTTATCACGGGCCGGGCCAGGCACATGGGCTGAGCTTTTCCGTTGCGCGCGGGGTCGCGCCGCCGCCGTCACTGCAGAACATCTACAAGGAACTTGAAAGCGATCTCGGCATTGNCCACCCGGGCCATGGCANTCTGGAAANCTGGGCGCAGCAGGGCGTATTGCTTTTGAATGCCTGCCTGACGGTCGAGGATGGACGCGCCGGNTCACATCAGGGCAAGGGATGGGAGCCTTTTACCGATGCGGTAATTGGCGCGCTGAACCGGGAACGCGAACATCTTGTCTTTATTCTCTGGGGCCGCAAGGCACAGGACAAGGGCGCGGTCATNGACCGTGGACGGCATCTGGTCATAACCAGTGCCCACCCCTCACCGCTGTCAGCGCATAACGGCTTTTTCGGCAGCCGGCCATTCTCGGCTGTNAATGACTGGCTGCAGTCACACGACATCAGCCCAATTGACTGGCGNCCGGTCTAGCTGCCCTGTCCNGCATCACGCGGCATCGACACCGCCACCGTCATCCAGCAATTATCGAACTCGCCNCCATCGACAAGCTCGACCGACCACATGAAGTGCAGCATGCGGCCCTGCGCTGTTTCCATATAGACATCGAAATTGGCGCGCGTCCCGTCATTGGCCTGTGCCTCAATCCGGTGGTCTGTGTGATTCAGCATCGTGCCATAGGCAGGGCCTTTCAGCATGCCGGCAAAACGCTGCAGCGGACCGGTCATGGCACGATTGCGCGGGTGCGCAAAATTCCATGTCTGGGCGATACCAAAATCGGGAACAGGGTTGTCATTGAACTGCAGTGCCTTCATCTGGATGGCAACCACCTCTTCGGGGGCTATGGCCGGGTCTGGNACCACCAGATCGGCCGCNCGGGACGGTAACGACAGCATCAGCACCGACAGNAGCGCGGCAAGGATGGCGGCAAGTTGGGATGGGATCCGCATGACAACTCTCCTTNTTNTGNCTTGAGGAAATGGGGNGCGCACCCCACATCTGCAATCATCAATGGGCTGCAAGCGTTGTGACACGACGTCACGGGGCAGNCCTGACAGCNCCGGGAACAGATTGATCGGGAGAGTTTCAATGCATGTCTTGATCCAGGGGGCCGGGCGCGGGATCGGGCTGTCCCTTGCCCAGCAGGCACGGGCCTCAGGCGCGACAAAGCTGTTCCTGACCGCACGCAANCCGCAGGAATCGCCCGGCTATGCCAGTCTGCCACCCGATGCCAACACCATATGGATGAAGCTGGATGCCACCCGGCCCGAAACCATCGCCGATACCGCCGCCATTGTGGCCGACAATACCGACAGGCTTGACCGGGTCATCTGCACGGCAGGTATCCTGCAAGAAGGAACCATCCGGCCGGAAAAGCGTATTCAGGATATTGACGCGGCAACGCTGACCCATGTCTTTCAGACAAATGCGCTGGTGCCTGTGCTGCTGGCCCGCGAAATATGGCCGCTGCTGCGNGGCGCACATCAGCTGCNTTTNGCGGCGNTGTCAGCGNGGGTCGGATCGATCAGCGACAATCATCTTGGGGGATGGTATGCCTATCGCGCCAGCAAGGCCGCNCTGAACCAGTTGATGCGCACCCTGTCCATCGAACTGGCGCGGGCCAACCCCAACGCCTGTGTCGCGACACTGCATCCCGGAACAGTCGATACCGGTCTGTCCCGCCCGTTTCAGGCCAATGTGCCAAAGGACAAGCTGTTTACCGCAGCCTATGCCGCCGAATGCCTGTGGCGGGTCCTTGACGGGCTGACAGCTGCCGACACGGGTACGCTGTTCGCCTATGATGGCAGCGTTATTCCCTATTGAGTGCCGAAATATCCGCAGGTTGCAGCCGGCCCCGCAACGTCAGTGGCAGTTGCGCCAGCATGAACAACGCGCTTGCCGGGGCGGCGATAAAGGTCTTGTAAAATACCCATTCCGCTTCGCCAAAGCCGCGCCAGACAAACTCATTGGCAATGGCCAACACAAGAAAGAAGCAGCCCCAACGCAGGCTCAGTGTCATCCATGTCGCGTCTGTCAAAGAGAACTGCGCCCCAAAAAACTGACGCATCATGGCGCGGCGCATTAGCCATCCACCCAAAAGCACTGCAGCGAACATTCCGTTAAAGATTGTTGGCTGCAGCTTGATGAACAGCCCGTCATCCAGTCCCCAGGCGATGGCAGTGAATACAGCAGACATAACAACGGAAAACAGTGGAAAGGCAGCAATCCGCCCGTCGCGCCATCGCGCCAGCACCAGCACAGCCGCCCCCAGCACCACTGACAGGGCAGCAGCCATCAGCAGGCCGAAATATTGATAGCCTACGAAAAATGCCAGCAATGGCAGGATTTCGACAAAGAAAGCGCCAAGCTTCACTTCTTCCGCCCCATCAGCTTGTCCTGGAACTGGCGGTCACGCACCTTTGGTCCCAGCCAGATATCCATGATGGCCTGCGCCAAGCCGGTATCTTCGATGACCGAGATGATTTTCCCTTCGGCAGCAAGGGTCAACCGCCCGTCTGCTGTATGGATGAAATCGGCATAGCTGCCCTTTGGCATGCTGATAAAGGCCTCTTCCATCACCGGAATCCAGTCATCAATCTGCGTTTTGCTGGCTGCCTTCATCCGGCGCATNTCCTTGANGGTCTGATCAACAATCCGNTCTTTCTTGNCATTGATNAGATAGGTCAGGCGCAGCGCATAGGGCGCACCAGCCGCATAGCTGCCGCCGGGGGCAAACAGCGCGGCGTCATATATCTTGAAGAACATCACCTTGAAGCGCGCCTCACCNACAAGCCCGGCATCGGGGACCATCTGCTTCATGACNTCCGCCTGTGCTGCCGGCATGCCGAGCAGCAGAAACAGCGCCGCGGTTGTGATTATGCGCCTGATCATGATGTCCTCCCGCCACGTCCTGGCAGCACATAAATGGATNGGCGGTATCTAGTCCGGCCAGCTTTCCAGATCCAGCGGACCNACGGCTGCAGCGGCAGCCCCCCGCAGGAATACCAGCGTTACCGACCCGATCTCGACGCCAAATTTGCTGACATAGGCACGGTTGATGGCGATATCCTCGTCCTGACGATAGATCCAGTCGTCAAAATGAACCTTCACATCACGCCCCGACATATTCAGCACCACGTCATATTCCCAGTTCAGCGCATTGCCGCTGATCTGGCCCGACGCCGTGCCGCTGACATCTGCCGCCGTACCTTCATAGCGCAATCCGCCATCGCCATCCATGCGGGTNATGACCCAGACACGCTTGGCGCGCTCGCCATCATCATACAGGAAATCCTCATCAAGTGTCAGCGTGTCNCCTTCGACAGTGCCAACCATATTGACCCGAAACTGCCGGCGCAAATTGCCAAACCGGTCTTCGAAAATACCNTAGGCAACNGAGTCACCAGCGAAGAAATCNGCCAGATCCAGCGCCGGTNGCCGGTCGGCAAGTGACGACACATCACGGCGGGCGCATCCGGACAGGCCGGCCAGAAAAATAATCATGATGCCAGCCACCGCCATTACGGTGGAAAGCCTGCGACGTAATCTGTCTGAAAAAGCTGTCATAGCTGTCTCCTGTCATCAGTTACGGGTGCGTCCAGCATATCGAGAAAGGCGGCNGCATCGGCCTCNATGGCCGCGACACGTTCCGGCGCCATCCGGTCAAGCGACCTGTAGATCATGCCAAGGCGGGCGTTATTGCCNAGCTTTGCCCGGTTGCGGATCAGAAAATCCCAGTAGAGATAGTTGAAAGGACAGGCCCCCTCGCCCGTTTTTCGCGCCACCTTGTATTGACAATTATCGCAATAGTTCGACATCCGGCTGATATAGGCGCCGCCTGCAGCATAGGGNTTGCTGGCCAGATAGCCGCCATCTGCAAACAGTACCATGCCCGACACNTTTGGCAGTTCGACCCATTCATAGGCATCGGCATAGACAACCAGAAACCATTCATTCACATAGCAGGGATCAATCCCGGCCAGAAGGGCAAAATTGCCAAGCACCATCAGGCGCTGGATGTGGTGCGCATAGGCATAGCGACGCGTCGCATCTATCGACTGGGCCAGACAATTCATACCCGTTGCNCCGGTCCAGTAAAAATCGGGCAAGGCACGACTGGCCCCAAGGAAATTCATCTCGGCATAATCCGGCATCTTCAGCCAGTAAATGCCGCGGATGAATTCACGCCAACCCATGATCTGCCGGATAAAGCCCTCAACCGCATTCAGCGGCGCATGGCCATNATGCCATGCGGTCTCGGCAGCGCGCACCACCTCGGCAGGCAGCAACANCCCGGCATTCATATAGAAACCGATATGGCTGTGATACATCCATGGCTCNCCCTCGATCATGGCATCCTGATACCGGCCGAACAGCGGCAGCCGCTGCGCAATGAAATGGTCCAGAACCTCCAGCGCCTGTGCGCGTGTTACGGCAAAGCCAAAATCGTCNAGCGCACCGAAATGCCCGGCGCAGCGGTCCNCCACGAGCGCCAGCACCTCCTNGGTGATCGTGTCGGGCGCAAAGGAAAGCGGCGCCGGCACGGCAAGGGACAGATCGGGTGATTCACGATTTTCGGCATCATAATTCCATTTGCCGCCAACAGGCTCCTTGCCATCCATCAGCACATCATGTTCACGCCGCATCTCGCGATAGAAGAAATCCATGCGCAACTGCTTGCGGCCATCTGCCCAGTCAGCAAACCGTTCGGGCGGGCACATGAAACGGTCATCATTGCGGATCTCGACGGCAAT
The DNA here is from genome assembly GCA_002686685.1 of SAR116 cluster bacterium. Lineage (GTDB taxonomy): Bacteria > Pseudomonadota > Alphaproteobacteria > Puniceispirillales > Puniceispirillaceae > UBA8309. The sequence continues at coordinate 6,956 of NYYG01000028.1, forward strand.
ATCATGCTGGTCCTGCCAGTCCCGCATGGCGGCCAGAACACGGTATTCACCGGGTTCGGTGACGATGAGCTGACGCATCTCATGGCGGCTGACGGCACGCGCCACCTCTCCACCAAAGCTGCCGCTGTTGGCCGGATCGTCCAGACGCACATAATCAACCTGGATGCCCTCGGCGCGCAGGGCGTCGGCAAAATGGCGCATTGCCGAAAACAGAAAGGCCACCTTGCGCTTGTGATGGCGGACATAGGTGACTTCCTCAATCACCTCGGCCATCAGCACCACATCGGTTGCCGGGTCCAAGTCAGCAAGGCTGGACAGGTCGCGTGTCAGCTGGTCACCAAGCACCAGTCGCAGGACGCCACTCATGCGGTGTCTCGCAATCTGGCAAAGGCTGCCAGCGCATCTTCGCGCGACTGTTTCAGATCGACCACCGGCCGCGGATAGCTGTCACCAAGCCGCACCCCGGCGGCATCCAGTATCGCCTGCGGAGCGGTCCATGGCGCAAACAGATATTTGTCAGGCAGCCCTGCGAGTTCGGGCACAAAGCGGCGCGTATAGCTGCCATCCTTGTCAAATTTTTCACCCTGCGTCACCGGATTGAACACACGGAAATAGGGCGCGGCATCCGCGCCGCATCCCGCAATCCACTGCCATGACGCGCTGTTGCTGGCATGGTCCGCATCGACAAGGCAGTCCCAGAACCATGCCTCGCCATGATGCCAGTGAAGCCGCAGATTCTTGACAAGGAATGACCCTGTCACCATCCGCATGCGGTTATGCATATAGCCGGTCTGCCATAATTCACGCATCGCCGCATCGACAAAGGGAATGCCGGTCATGCCGCGCTGCCACGCCTTCAACAGCTTTTCATCACTGTTCCAGTCGAACCTGTCAAACTTGTCCTGAAGGTTGTGCCGCCGCAGTTCGGGATTGAAGTAGAGCAACGAATTCGAAAATTCGCGCCAGCCCAGCTCGGCACAGAAATTGTCGATATCGTCTGCGGGTACATGGCTGGCGTCGCGCGCCGCATACCAGGCCTGATTGGCCGAGATCTCGCCCCAGTGGAAATGTGGCGACAGGCGCGAGACATGTGGCTTTGCCGGAAGGTTGCGCCCATCCTTATATCCGGCAAGCCCGTTGGCGATGAAATCCTGCAGCCGTGCCATCGCACCCGCCTCGCCAATCTTCCAGTGCGGTGCCAGCATGTCGCCCCAGCCTTCATCCGACAGGAGTTGCAGGTCATCACGATGCGATGGTGGCGGATCGGCAAGCTGCAATTGCGGCTTTAGCAATGGTGTGCGCGGGGGCGGGGCAGCAAGGCAGCCGCGCCGGAAAAAGGGGGTGAACACCTTATAGGGCGTGCCATCACCCTTGCGCACCTCCCAAGGCTCCCACAACAATGCACCATTGCTGCTGACTGCCTCGATGCCTGATTCCTCAAGGCTGGACTTCAGCGCCGTATCGCGCGCGATCCGCCATGGCTCATAGGCACGGTTCCAGAAGACAGCCGTGGCACCGACACGCGCTGCCAGCGCAGGCAGAATATCTTTTGCATCGCCGCGCGCCATATAGAGTTTGCCATCAAGTGACTGATCCAGCGCGCCAAGCGCATGGTGCAGCCACCACCGGCTTGCCGCACCCATCCTGTCCGCACCCGCATTTTCATCATCAAGAATATAGACCGGCAAGACCTGGCCGCGCGCGGCCGCAGCAACCAGGGCGGGGTTGTCAGCAAGGCGCAAATCCTGCCTGAACCAGCAAATCGAAAGAGGGGAATCCATTCTGCCGTCCTTTAGCGCGATGCCAGACGACATGTCGCGACTTACACTTCTGCCGGCACAGCCCTCCCCCTATGGCATGAACCGGACATTCATTCACAAACGGGTACCTGCCCGCCACCTGTAGATCGCCTTTGGACCGCAATGATTCAAGGGGCAAGATGCAGGCTTTGGAACCGGATGGCGACGGCAGACGCGCCACCTGTTCAATCAGAAAAACAGAAAGGCGCGGCTTTCGATGCTCTGGCGCGGCGGCGCATCATCTGCGCTCGACGGGTCGGCAAAGGCGGTATGGATGGTAAAGCGATTCCGCCCGTCCATAGCGGAGTCATAGGTCTTGATCAGCGCAACCTCATCGGCGGTCATGCGCGGGAAGTAACACCAGCGATGCGCCGGATTGAAATGGGCCATCTGTATCTGACCGATGCGATCCTTGGCCTNGCGCGTGACCGCGATGATATCGTCCGGGCCGAGTGTGGTGCTGTCACAAAAGGCCAGTGGCATGGTTTCCACCGTTCCGGCGATGGANCGCCAGACATTGACNATNGCAAAGCGTCCCGACATCAGCNTNGCTGCCTCATCGGGCAGGATTTCAGCCAAGCGCTTTTCGGCCGACCATGCGGTATAGTCATTATGNATCACCGCAGAGGGCTCGCGCATTGTCTGCTGGCGGCGCACGCTGTCGCTGGCGGCGCGACGCGTATGATCAAACACATGCACCCGCCGCGCACCGGTATGCGCTGTCAGTAGCGCTTCCAATTCTGCATCATAAGTCGTAGCCAAGACCTGATCATCATGAAAGTCGGTGATTGCAGTCTCATGCGATGCCAGCGCAAACCCTTGCCGGTCCAGGGATAGAGGNTNCNGNCGGGCATCGNTGATCGTCACATNNTGCCAGACATATTGCCCGTCATGCTCTGCCNNGTTGCCNCCTGCCTGCGAGGCAAAATAGACCGCACTNCCATCATCCGAGCGCGCCAGATATTGCAGGCGGGCCCTGACAGATGCAGCGGATATGGCAGAGGGCTTACCCATCATCTCATCCCATCATCTGGGGCTACCGGGTCTCACCCGCCCCCATGCGTCTTTCAACCCAGCGCACTCCAGCCGAGACCAGAAGGATCAGAACCAGATATTCCAGCACCAGGATGGTGTAGATTTCCAGCGGCCGATATTCGGTCACCACAAGCTCGTTCGCGCGACGGGTCAGTTCCTGCATGCCGATCACCGAGACCAGCGACGACATCTTCAGCATATAGACAAGCTGATTGCCAAGCGCAGGCAGAATCCGCTTGATCGCCTGCGGCAGAATGACAAAGCGCATCTTGTCTGCATAACTCAGCGAAATGGAATGCGCCGCCTCATGCTGGCCNCGATCAATGGACTGGATTCCAGCGCGGAAAATTTCGGCCTGAAACGCGCTGTCGGAAATCGCCAGCGCCAGAACACCTGCCCAGAACACCGATATCGAGATATCAGCCACCTGTGGCAGCCCGTAATAGACCCACAGGATCAACACCAATATCGGCACTGCGCGCACCAGTTCGACATACACGCGGTTGACCATTCGCGCCGGTCGGGCGCGCGCCAGACCCGGCAACGCAATCAGCAAACCGACAATGATCGATATCAGAATCGCGGTGACCGACAGGGCGATNGTGTAATAGAGCCCGTCAATCAGGAACATCAGATTGCGCTGGCCGGCAGGGGACGCAGGGTTGACCACATACCATCCCCAGTTTCCCGAACAACCACCAAGCAGCAACAGGCTGGCAAGCAACGGAATCATCCGCATTGAACGCATCACCATTCCTCCTAATGCCGCAAAATCTGGCGCAGGAAGGTCTGGCAACGTTCGCTCTCGGGCGCCGAAAAGAACTGTTTGGGCGGCGCCATTTCGACGATGCGGCCATGATCCATGAACACCATCTGGTCGGCCACATGCCCGGCAAAGCCCATCTCATGCGTCACACAGATCATCGTCATGCCGGTAGCGGCCAGCTCTTCAATCACTTCCAGCACCTCGGCAATCATCTCGGGGTCAAGCGCGGATGTNGGCTCGTCAAACAGCATGATGCGCGGCTCCATGCACAAGGCACGCGCAATGGCCACGCGTTGCTGCTGGCCACCAGAAAGNTGACCCGGGAATTTGTTGATCTGTTCCGGGATACGCACCCGCTCCAGATAATATTCAGCCAATTCGCGCGCCGCCGCCGGCGCCATGCCACGTGCCCGAATCGGCCCGAGGGTCAAATTGTCGAGAATGGACAGATGCGGGAACAGATTGAATTGCTGAAAAACCATGCCGACATTGTTGCGCAGCACATTCCGCGCCGCGGCGCTGTCATCAATTGTTACGCCATCAATGGCAATCTGGCCGGCATCATGCGACTCCAGCCGGTTGATGCAGCGGATAGCAGTCGACTTGCCAGACCCGGACGGACCGCAAATGACAATTTTCTGCCCCAGGTGAATGTCGAGGGACATATCGGCAAGCGCCTGAAAGTTCCCAAAAAACTTGTCGACGTGACGCATGCTGATAAACGCATCACCCGTGGCCGCGGCGCCCGAAACCGACCCGGATGGAGAGGCTGAAGTCACCTTTTAAGCCCTTTATGAAATACTGGCAGAACAGACCCCTATCTGAGCAGAGCAGCGGGAATGACGCAACGGTGATACATGCCGGAACAGCAGAAATTCATGCCGCCGCGCGGAAGCCGGCATATTATGTAATTCTGTTTGACTAGGCCAGTAGCGCAGCACTAACGTGATGGGAATATTCTAAGTCAAATCCAACACATGCATGTCTCGGGGGAGGAACGCATGACCGCCTGGATTTCCATGATTGGTGATGCGGATGCCGATCCCACATTGCGGGCGGCGCTGGATTTCGCGCGCACCCCGCATGGGACAGTCGACAATGTCATGCGGGTCCATTCGCACCGGCCCAACACCATGAACGGGCATGTGGTTCTGTATCGTGCGGCCCTTCATGACGATGCCAATACCCTTGCGACATGGCTGCAGGAAACAATTGCATCCTATGTGTCGGTGCTGAATGACTGCACCTATTCCTATGCCAACCATTGGAAGAATGCGGCACATCTTATTGCCGATCCGGTGCGTGCCGATGCGATCGAGGCCGCGTTGAAGGCGCGCCGCCCGGAAGATGTATTCGCCGATGCCGAGTTGGCGCTCTTGCAATATGCNGAAAAGCTGACAACTGGTCCTGGCACCATGGTCGAGGCCGACGTCACCGCGCTGCGCACAGCCGGGCTTGACGATGGTGCCATTCTCGAGGCNAACCAGATCATCTGCTACTTCAATTATGTGAACCGGAGCATCAATGGTCTGGGCGTGACAACAGAGGGCGACATCGTCGGTTATTATTCAGACTGACTGTTTCGGGGGGAGCAGGTGAACCAGCAGAACGCANATTTGTTTTCGCNTATTGATGTNGGGGCGANAGNACCCCANGGCGCGGCTGTGCGCGGGGCAGACAATCTGATCCTCAGCTGCCTGCGCAGCCCGGCGGGCATGAATGTGCTGCTTGTNTGCGAAGACCCGTCATTTGGCTGGTATGATGNGGCGGCCCCGGATCTGGTGCATCAGCGGCTGAAGCACCATGGTGCCAAGGTCAGCCGCTTTATGGTGGGCCTGCCGACCAACAGCATTAATAGCGCGCTGGAGGCAGCAATCAACGCCGCCGATGCCGTAATCTTTTTCGCCCGCATTGGTGATCAGGGNCGTTTCAAACCGCGCTATGCCGGCCGTCAGTCGGTGATGAGCTATGCGCTGAATATCGACATGCTGGCCAGCGGCTATGGAACCCTCGACCATCAGATTATGCAGGCCTTTAAAGAGGCCATCGACACCATCACCCTTGGNGCTGATCATATCCATGTTACCTGCCCGCTTGGCACCAGCTTTTCAGGCGGGCCGGGCGACAGTCTGCAACGCGGCAATGATGTGGTGATCGACCGCTTTCCCATGGGGATCCCCCGCCCGGTGATGAATGACGGCTTTTCCGGACAGGTGGTCCTGGCGCGCTATCTGACNCCAACAGGGTCACGCGTTTACCATCCGGATACGCTGGCGCTGGACGCGCCTGTCACCGCGCATTTCGAGGGCAACCGCATTACNGAATTCACCGGCCCTGCCNATATGGTGCGCGCTGTGACAGCACATTATCAGCATATTGCCGATGCGTTTGGCCTTGATGGCTGGTACATCGATTCATGGCATGCCGGCATTCACCCGCTGATGGCCTATGATATGCCGCTNGCGCATGACCCTGTTCGCTGGTCGGGCGCNGGGTTTCAGCATCCCAGATTGCTGCATTTCCACACATGTGGCAGCGCACCGCCGGGCGAGATCAGCTGGATAGTGGTAGACCCGACCATTACCATCGACGGAGTGGCCTTNTGGGAAAATGGCAGACTGCACCCCGAGCGTTTTGCTCCAACGCGCAGGNTCCTTGATACGGCACCCGACCTTGCCGCCGCCTGCAAACACCAGAACCGGCAGATCGGCCTTGATGATGGTGTTGACCCGCTGTCATTCCAGACAGGCATCACCCCGCATGCCGCCAGTGCAGCAGCGTCCTTGTAATGATTGATATTGCGTAATGGTTGATATTGAAACGGACTTCATCAGGGATTGCTGGTATGTCGCCGGATGGAGCGCAGACTTTACCAACAGCCTGTCAGCTCTGCGCATTCTGGATGAACCGATTGTCATTTTCCGCACCGAGCAGGGTGTGCCGGCAGCGCTGGAAGATGCTTGCCCGCACCGCAAGCTGCCCCTCTCGAAAGGGCGATTGAAAGGCGACCATGTCGAATGCGGATATCACGGGCTGACCTTTGACTGTAGCGGTGCCTGCGTAAANGCCCCGACACAGGAGGGCACATTGCCCGGCGGNGTGCGTGTCCGCTCGTATCCGGTTGAGGATCGCTGGGGNATCCTGTGGATCTGGATGGGGGACCCGGCGGCCGCCAATCCGGATGATATTTTCACCATTGAGAATTTCGACAATCCGGCATGGGGCCGCACGCCCTGCGGCAGCATGGACATCAATTGTCATTATCTTTATGTGGTCGACAACCTGCTGGACCCGTCCCATGTCGCCTGGGTCCATGTCTCGTCCTTTGCCGGGGCCGGCACCGGCAATCTGCCACTGGATATCGAAAAGCTGGATGACGGGGTTATCGTCTCGCGGTGGGTGATGGATGCGCCGCCGCCGCCCTATTACGAACCCATTCTGCCTTTTGCAGGCAACTGTGACCGTAAACAGCATTACGAATGCCGCCTGCCATCGATCGCGGTGAATATGTCAATCTATACCCGTGCCGGCACAGGCGGCGATGACGCCAACCTGCCGGATGATGCCTTTATCAATATTTCCTATAATTTTATGACGCCTGTGGATGCAGACAACACNCGCTATTTCTGGTTCCAGCATCGCAACTCGCAGCCTGATAACGACGCCATCTCACAGCAGATGTTCGAAGGCGCCAAAACAGCCTTTATCGAAGACCGGGAAGTTTTGACCGAGGTGCATCGCGGTATGAAGGAAAGCCGCACACGGCACATCAATCTGGGCATTGATGCGGGTGCCATGCGGTTCCGCAAAATGGTCGAGCGCCGGATTGCGGGCGCGCCTCGGGCCAACCGATAACAGTTTTCTTGCGATAATTTGTAGCTTTGTCTTGTGTGAACTTGATGGAGTCACCATCTCTGGTCTACGGTATGACATGACAAATTGTCGCACTCCATAATCAGTAAGGAGCCTCCCCATGAATTTTATCAAGCTTGCGATTGCTTCAGTCGCGCTCGCCTGCGCTGCCGTTCCGGCCTATGCGCAAAACACCCTTCAGGACATTCTTTCCGGCGGCGTTCTCAAGGTCGGCACGACAGGTGACTGGAACCCGATGACCATGAAGGACCCGGCAACCAATACATATACAGGCTATGACATTGACGTGATGACAGAGCTTGCAAAGGATCTCGACGTGAAGGTCGAGTTTGTTCCGACTGACTGGAAGACGCTGGTCAATGGCGTTGTATCAGGCAAGTACCATATGACCGGTTCTGCATCGATTTCACCAGCGCGCGCCAAGGTTGCCGGTTATTCCGACAGCTATTTCTCACTCGCGACCGTGCCCCTTACCCTGTCCAAGAACGCCAGCAAGTTCACTGACTGGGCCGATCTGGACAAGCCTGATGTGACGGTTGCCGCGACGCTTGGCACGACGCAGGAAAAGCAGGTGAAGCAGTTCTTCCCGAATGCCCAATATAAGATTGTCGAGGCACCTGCCCGCGATTTTCAGGAAGTGCTTGCCGGCCGTGCCGATGCGCATATCACATCAAATGTCGAGGCATACAAGCTGGTCGCAAAATATCCCCAGATGATGGTGGTGCCGGTATCTGCACCAAAGGCGCCAACACCGATTGCGATGCTGTTGCCACAGGGTGACCAGGTGTGGATCAACTATGTCAACACCTGGATCAAGCTGAAAACCGAGCGTGGCTTTTTCGATGCGCTTGGCAAGAAGTGGCAGCTGTCCAACTGACGCATGAACATTCTTGAAAAGGCGGGACAGGGTCCCGCCTTTTTTCTTCATATATTTCTGGCTTTCTATTTCTGGTCTTCCTTTTCACCTGCATGCTGCGAGAGACGCCATGATCACCCTCTATAATGTGCCGGTCAGCAATTATGGCAGCAAGATCAGGGTCATTCTGACCCATAAGGGTGTTGAATGGACAGAGACCCCGCCACCAGACGGTTATGGGAGTGCGGCCTACAAGGCCATCATGCCGGCCGGCACAGTGCCGGCCATCAGTCATGACGGAATGAATCTGTCCGATTCATCGGCCATCGCCGCATATCTGGACGAGATGTTTCCTGTCCCGCCCATGTTGCCGGATGGCCCAAAGGCACGCGCCGCTGCACGCGAAATTGCCCATTTTCACGACAGCCGCATCGAACCGATTTTGCGCAGCTACTTCAGCCAGATCAGCCCCGCCAGCCGCGATGCAGAGCTGATTGCCAGCAATGCCACATTGCTGCAAACACGCCTTGATGATCTGGCGATTCTGTCCGCGCCCGCGCCCCTGATGACAGGGGATGATCTGGGAATTGCCGATTGTGGTTTTGTTGCCAGCTTTGCGATCATATCGCTGCTGCAGGATGTCCTCGACCTTCCGGTGAGGCTGCCNGCGCCAATTGCCGANTATGCCAGCGCGCTGGCGGCGCATCCTTCCGTCAGAAGTGAACATGCCCGCTATCAGAACGTGCTGNGTGAATGGGCAGACGGAAAGCTGCNCGGCTAGCTTAATTTGCCTTTTGGCAGCCGCTATGCGGTAATGAAANGGGGTGCCATCCAGCACCGCCAGACACAGGTTCATGACAGTGTTCAGCCGTTTCACATCCTTGCCGGCAACGCTCCAGGCGTCGCTGATGATGCTTGTTGCATTGTTGATGTTCACCATCATGGGTATTTCCATACGCCTGTCATCTGAACAGTTGCATGTGCTGGAGATTGTGTTCTTCCGGAACGCGCTGGCCATCATCATCATGGCACCGGTGCTGTTCCGCATGGGACGCGACAGCATAAGGATGCATCGACCGGGCCTGTATTTNGGACGGGCGGCGATCAATTTCTGNGGCATGTTATCCGGCTTCACGGCTGTGACGCTGATCCCGCTGGCTGAAATGACAGCCCTCAGCTTTACCGGCCCCATTTTTGTGACCATCGGGGCCGCCATGTTTCTTGGCGAGGTAATCCGCATCCGGCGGATGGTCGCGATCGGTTTTGGCTTTGTTGGCGCCATGATCATTCTGCGACCGGGATTCGCAGATATCTCTCTTGGCACAATGCTGGCGCTTGCCAGCGCATTGTCCATTGCGGGGGCGAGCCTTGTGGTCAAGAAGATGACGGAAACCGAAAGCGCCACGGCTATTGTCTTCTGGATGGTGATGATGCAGGCGCCCATCGCGCTTGTACCAATGCTGTTTGTCTGGGAGATGCCGACCGCACAGACATGGTTGTGGCTATGGATCATGGCGCTGGCGGGGACAGCGGCGCATGTGCTGTTCACCCGCGCCTGCAGCATGGTGGAAATCACCAGCCTTCAGCCGCTGGAATTTGCCAAACTGCCCTTTGCCGTCATTCTGGCCTGGCTGGTATTTGACGAATTGCCCGATATGTTCATCTGGATTGGCGGGGCGATTATCTTTTCCTCTACCGCCTATATCACCCGGCGAGAGGCTATCGCCCGCAAAGCNGAACGCCCGCCAGGCAGCGGGCGGGCCGCCGCGTCGCTGTAATCCCCCGCGTCGCTGTAATNCCCAACGCGANACAACCCGTCTGGATCATCGGCGCAANCTGGATCNNGATCTGTATCAGGCNTCGGCAACCCGCCAGTAAATTGGCACACCCGGATCAAATACCGTCAGCATGCCGTNCGGCGTTGTGCGCGGTGATGGCACAGGCTGCGGCGCATCACATTTTTCAAGCGTGACTGTGCCGCTATTCACAGGCACACCATAAAAGGCGGCGCCGTGCCTGGCGACAAATCCGTCCAGCCGGTCCAACGCGNCCTGTTCCTCAAANATCTGNGCAAGNCAGGCCAGCGTGTTTGGCGCTGTATAGATGCCNGCACACCCGCATTCTGCAAGCTTCAGACTGTCCAGATGGGGNGCGCTGTCCGTTCCCAGAAACACATTGCCAACGCCTGATGTTGCCGCCTCGAGCAATGCAAGGCGGTGTGATTCGCGCTTGGCAACCGGAAGACAGTAGTAATGCGGGCGAATNCCGCCTGCCAGAATATGATTCCGGTTGATAAACAGGTGATGTGTTGTCAGCGTCGCCGCAATATTGTCGCCGCCATCGCGTACATAGGNNATGCCATCCGCCGTTGTCACATGTTCCATCACAACCCGAAGGGCGGGGATACGGCGACGCAGCGGATCAAGGACACGCTCGATAAAGACAGCTTCACGGTCAAAAATATCAACCTGCGGGTCAGTCACCTCCCCATGCACGCACAGCGGCAGGCCGGCCTCGGCCATGGCCTCAAGGACAGGAACAACCTTGTCAATGTNGCGGACACCAGAGGCCGAGTTGGTGGTCGCACCCGCAGGATAGAGCTTAACCGCTGTCACCAGCCCTGACTGTGCCGCNGCAACCAGATCGGCAGCGTCGNTTGTTTCCGTCAGATAGAGNGTCATCAACGGCGTGAANTCATGTCCCGNCGGCACNGCGGCAAGGATGCGGTCACGATAGGCGGCTGCATCAGCGCCTTNGACAACGGGTGGCACGAGATTGGGCATGATCAATGCCCTGCCGAAATGTGCGGCGGTTTCCGGTGCCACCACATCCAGCATGCCGCCATCACGAAGATGCAGATGCCAGTCGTCAGGGCGGGTCAGGGTCAGCGTGCGTGTCATCGCGTTCTCGTCATCAGCGCATTGTGATTGTCAGCGCATTGTGATTGTCAGCATGTCTGGATCACCGGCGCTGTCGGGCCGGGCATCCGGATATGTCGGTTCGGGACATGGCCTAGCATCCCGCCACAGGTGAGGCAAGCACCGGGCCGCAGGCACCGCAGGTTTGACTTTTGTCGCCCAAAAGCGGCATCCTGCGGGCAGGCGCGGTTCGCACCGCAGGAGGCCATCGTGAAACGCACACGCAACCAGACACTTGTTTATGACTATCTTGAGGCGCACGGAAAACCGGCAAGCGCCTATGACATTCTGGATGCGCTTCGTGATGACGGGCTGCGCGCGCCTCTTCAGGTCTACCGGGCCCTGACAAAGCTTGTTGAGGCTGGATCCGTCCACCGGATCGAAAGCCTGAATGCGTTTGTCGCCTGCAACCATATTCATTGCGCCGACAGCCGGGTCAGTATTTTCATGCTGTGCAATTTCTGCGACGAGGTGACCGAGACGGTCGACGAGACAGCAGCAGCGATGCTTGAACAGCTATGCGCGGCGCGCGGCTTTACCGGCAAGAGACAGGTGATCGAGATTTCCGGCACCTGCCGGGACTGTGCTGGCGCCAGCCATTAGGCTCAGACATTCAGCAAAAGATATTCGCGTTCCCACGGGCTGATTACCTCAAGGAAAGCCTCTGCCTCACCGCGCTTGACCTCGATAAACAGCTTTACGAAATCCTCGCCAAGTGCTTCATGCAGCGGCTTGGCACGCTCAAGCTCATCCAGCGCGATATCAAGATTACGTGGCAGCGTTGCCAGATCCTCGCCGCTATCCTTTCGCTGGCGCGTCGGGCGGCGTTGTTCCTGCAAGCCAAGCCACAATGCGGCCAGCGTCGCAGCCATGGCAAGATACGGATTGGCATCGGCGCCGGGTATGCGATTTTCGATCCGCCTGTTCGCCGCGTCCCCCATTGGCACACGCAGCCCGACCGTGCGGTTATCCATACCCCAGGCCAGATTGGTTGGTGAATCCTCTGAATTGGACTGCCGGCGATAGGAATTTACATAGGGTGCCATTAACGGCATCGCCGCCACCAGATAGCGCTGCATGCCAGCCAACGCATGGTAGAACTGATCACTTTCCGAGCTGTCTTCATTCACAAACAGATTGCGCCCGCTTTCGATATCGACAACCGAAACGTGAAGATGCATGGCGCTGCCAGGCTGCTCCTGCATCGGCTTTGCCATGAAGGTGGCATGTACATTGTGATCGAGCGATGTCTGCCGGACTGTCCGCTTGAACAGAAAGGTCTGGTCGGCCAGTTCCAGCGCCTCGCCATGATTGAAATTAATCTCCATCTGCGCCGCGCCCGCCTCATGGCTGAGCGTGTCGATGTCGATCTTCTGCACTTCACAATGATCGTAAATATCCTCAAACAGCGGATCGAATTCATTCACCGCATCGATGCCATAAGCCTGTCGGGCCTTTTCGGCGCGTCCGGACCGTCCGCTTGGTGTGGCCAGCGGGCTGTTGGCATCTGCGCTTTGCTGCACGAGGAAGAATTCCAGTTCAGGTGCCACAATCGGACGCAATCCGGCTGACTCGAACAAGGCCAGAACACGTTTCAGCACTGCCCGCGGCGAGAAAGGGACGATCGACCCGTCATGGTCAAAGGCGTCATGGATGATCTGTGCCGTTGGCTCGCTATACCATGGCACAAGACGGCAGGTTGCCGGGTCAGGCCGCAGGATTACATCCTTGCCGATTTCGTTCAGCACCGCGCTGTCAAGGAAGGCACCCGTCACCGACTGGCCGAACACATATTCAGGAAGACGCAGCCCCTGCCCGGCAGCTGCCTGCGAAAATTTGTGTACTGGCAGAATCTTGCCGCGCGGAATACCGGCAATATCACTGACAAGGCATTCCACCTCGGTGATGGCTTGATCCTTCAACCACTGGGCCATTATGTCGTGCGTCATGTCTGACATTTTGTTCCTGTTTCTGCTGTCGCCTGCCCGCCGCAGACAGCGCCCGTTCTAAAGGCCGAGATCGGCCGCTGTTGCATCAAGTGCTGCGCGGGCAATACGCACGGTCTCGTCAATATCCTGATGGCTGTATGTCAATGCGGGTGACAGGATCATGGCGTCCCGCACCGCACGCATCATCAGCCCGCCCGCAATGGCATGGTCGCGGCACATGCTGCCAACCGTGCCCGTATCTTCAAACATCACCGGGCCATCCTTGCTTTTTACCAGCTCGATAGCGGCCAGAAGGCCGAAGCTGCGTACCTCGCCAACAAGCCGGTGATCGGCAAGGCTGGCAAGTGCTGCTGCAAAATAAGGGCCCGTATCATCGCGCACCCGTTCGACAAGATTTTCGCGCGCAATGATGTCCAGATTGGCCAGCGCTACCGCCGCCGACACCGGATGGCCGGAATAGGTGAAGCCGTGATAGAACTCGCCGCCATCCGCAATCAGCCGGTTGGCCACACGGTCACCAACCATCACGGCAGACATGGGCATATAGCCGGATGTCAGCCCCTTGGCCATTGTCATCATATCCGGCGACAGGCCCATTTTCTGACTGGCAAACCAGTGGCCTGTGCGCCCAAAGCCGGTAATCACCTCATCGACGATGAACAGAATGTCATATTTGCGGCAGATCGCCTCGATATGCGCAAAATAGCCGTCAGGCGGCACAATCACGCCACCAGCACCCTGAATCGGCTCAGCCACAAAGGCGGCCACGCGATCGGCGCCAACTTCGGTTATCTTGTCTTCAAGCCAGGAGGCGGCATTGGCGGCAAAGCCGGCCTCATCCTGGTTACCCTGATACAGAAAACCGTAAGGCGGCCGGATATGCGCGAAATCCGGCTCCTGCGCCGCCTGTTCATGCATGCCTGACATGCCGCCCATACTGGCCGACATGATGGTGCTTCCATGATAGCCATATTCACGCCCGATGATGACGCGTTTGTCCGGCTTGCCTTCCAGCGCCCAGAAATGCCGCACCATACGGATAATGGTGTCATTCGCCTCGGAACCCGAATTGGCAAAGAACGCATTATTCAGCCCGTCAGGTGTCAGCTCGGCAAGCCGCTTTGACAGCGCCACAACAGGCGTATTGCTGGTTTTGAAGAAGTTATTGTAATAGGGCAGCTCTGCCATCTGGCGGCTGGCGGCTTCAACAAGCTCGGTCCGGCCATAGCCGACATTCACGCACCACAGCCCGGCCATACCGTCCAGAATGCGGTTGCCTTCGGAGTCGTAGATATAATGTCCCTCGGCACGGGTGACGATGCGCGCACCCTTCTGCCGGATTTCGGCATAATCGGTAAACGGCGCCATATGGTGCGCCGAATCTAGCGCCTGCCATTCGCCGGTGGAAAAACTCTCCATTTTCATGTCCTGGCACCGTTGCTGGATATTATTGCGAGCGTCATATTGATTTTGTCACGACGCAGAGCCTAGCCTGTGGAAGGAAATCACGCAAACCTGTCTTACGACAATCGCCGGGTGGTGAAGCCAGTGGCAGACAGGCATGGCAAGACTGTGAACCAGCATGTACCAGAGCATCTATGAAACCGAATTCGCCGCACGGCCCCGTTATGACGCACTGCCTGAAAGCCGCACCGTCGATGTGGCCATCATCGGCGGTGGCCTCACCGGAATATCTGCGGCGCTGACTTTGGCCGAGGCGGGATTCGCGCCGGTTGTGCTGGAAGCAGGGCAGATCGGCGCGGGCGGGTCGGGGCGCAATGGCGGCCATGTCTGTCAGGGCTGGCCAAATGACTTTTTTCATATCAGCCGGCAATTATCGCCAGAAGATGCAGATATTGCCTGGGACGCTGGCATGGCGGCAGTCGATCTCATGACGACGCGCATAGAAACCCACAAGATTGATTGTGAGCCGCATTTCGGCTATCTGCATGCCGCCCTGCACAAACGCCATATGGCCGAGCTGGACGCCATGCAGGCCGAGTGGGAAGCCCGGGGCTATGCGCATTTCACCCGCCTGGAAGGCCAATCTGATCTGGATGCGCATATTGGCAGCACTGCCTATGTTGGCGGGCTGTACGATACTGGCTGCGGGCATATCCAGCCACTGAAATATCTGCACGGGCTGGCTGGTGCAGCGATGCGCGCCGGCGCGCAGATTTATGAAAACAGCCCGGTCAGCAGGATTGAACGCGGCGCACCAAAACAGCTTCATGTTGCTGGCGGCCACACCGTCAAGGCGCGGATCGTGATGCTGTGTGGCAATGCCTATCTAGCAGATGTAGGGTTGCCGCAGATGACACGTCGACTGGCTGAGGTGGTCTCGTCCGTTCTGGCGACAAAGCCGTTGTCGGAAAATCTCGTCCGCCAGATTCTGCCGACCGGCGCGGCTGTCGCTGATTGCAATACGGCGCTGAATTATTACCGGATCGACGGCAGTCGCCGGNTGATTTTTGGCGGACGTTCCAGCTATTCCAAAATCAATTTCACCAATGTCACACCCGATATGCGCCGCCGCATGGCGGCAGTGTTTCCGCTGCTGCAGGATGTGGAGATAGAACAGGTCTGGTCAGGCAAGATCGGCATTACGGTGAACCGCATTCCGCATTTCGGGCGCACCGATGATGATATCTATTTCGTGCAGGGATTTTCCGGTCACGGTGTAGCGCTATCGGGTCAGGCCGGCCGGATGCTTGCCAATTCGGTAATTGGCGATACCACACAATTTGATATCATGCGCAAATTGAACCACCAGATTTTTCCGGGTGGTCCGCTACGCACACCGGCGCTGGCGCTGGGCATGGCCTGGTACAAACTGCGGGACTATCTCAGCCTCTAGCCTGCAAAAACCTAGAGCCGGCCAACCGGATGCGGCGTCGCGCCCCGCTTTTTGGCGATCACAGCCATCCAGTCAAACGCCATGCTTGCCGCCGCAATGGCGGTAATCTCGGCATGGTCATAGGCCGGCGCCACCTCGACAAGATCCATCCCGATCAGGTTCAGCGGCTCGAGCCCGCGGACAAATTCCAGCCCCTGCCAGCTGGCCAGCCCACCCACCACGGGCGTGCCGGTGCCGGGAGCAAAGGCCGGGTCCAGCCCGTCAATATCAAAGGACAGATAGACCGGCGCATCACCTGCCCGTGTGCGCACAATATCCAGCGCCGCATCAATACCATGGCGATGCACCCACGGGCTGGTCAGGATTTCAAAGCCATGGTCGCTGTCATTATAGGTGCGCAGCCCGACCTGTGTGGAGCGGCTGACATCGATAATACCTTCGGTGGCGGCACGGGCGAACATCGTGCCATGGTCAAATCGGGCACCATCATCCGGCCAGGTATCACAATGTGCATCAAACTGTACCAGCGCCAGCGGGCCATGCCGCTTCGCATGCGCCTTCAGCAGCGGATAGGCAACCGAATG
Organism: SAR116 cluster bacterium; assembly: GCA_002686685.1. Taxonomy (GTDB): domain Bacteria; phylum Pseudomonadota; class Alphaproteobacteria; order Puniceispirillales; family Puniceispirillaceae; genus UBA8309. The sequence continues at coordinate 23,593 of NYYG01000028.1, forward strand.
ATCGCCACCGAGGCTGAGCATCATCGCACCTGATGCCAGAATCGCATCGGCATGTGCCTCGATCGTGTCGAACACCCCGGACGGATGATGCGGATCAATAAACGCATCACCATAATCCACCACCGACAGAGTCTCGAACGGGTCAAACCCAAAAGGAAAATGTTTCAGTTCGGCAAGCTGCACCGACCCGGCGCGGATGGCGCGTGGCCCGAGGCGGCAGCCGGATCGATAAGTCACCGCATTATCATAGGGGATGCCGCTGACAACGATATCAACACCGGCAAGGTCGCGACTGTAACGCCGCCGCGCAAAGCTGAGCGCGCCACCATAGGTCATTTCAACCCAAGTGCCAGTC
>NYYG01000029.1 GCA_002686685.1 SAR116 cluster bacterium
TACCATGGAACCGAACTTTTGCTGTTTGGTGCCTATCGCGGCATGCCGGGCGACGACCTGATTCTCGAAGTGCGCGGCCCGTCTACAGACCTTCTGCAGCGTCGCAAGGAACAGAAAGCCGGCATCTGGGTCAATGTTGAAACGGTGAAATGGATGGCGGTGCCCAGCTTTTACCATCTGTTTTCAACTCGCCCTCTGACGGAAATCGCCGGTAGCAAAGCGCTTGGCGATGCCCGCATAGGTGCAGACACACTGGGGTTGCGCATGGCACAGGCAGCCGGCGGCACCAACGGACAAGGCGCTGACGATGATAGCGTCATCGGCGCGCCCGTGGCCGGCACAGCGGCCCAGACTGAAGGGCTGGCGCGCAATATGACGCGCATGGGTCTGTGGGGCACCAAAAGTAACGCCGTGGCTACCCAGCAGGATATGCTATTCCGCACCGCCCTGTCCCTGCCCAGCAATGTGCCGCCCGGCGCCTATGTTATTCGCGTGCTGCATTTCCGCGATGGCGTTGCAATAAACGAAAGCAAGACCGATATGAATGTCAGGAAAGCGGGTTTGAGCGCGCTGATTTACCGGTTTGCGCATGACTACTCGCTGTTCTATGGCCTGTTCGCCATCGCCTTTGCGGTGGCATCTGGCTGGCTAGCAGCGGTGGCGTTCCGCCGCGCTTAGCAGGAAGGAGCAATCAAATGGCCAAGAAAGACCCGCTTTTTCTCGTCGTCGTTGATGAATCCGAGGAGATGCATCAGGCACTGCGCTTTGCATGTGGCAGGGCAAATGCTGTCGGCGGCAAGGTTGGCTTGCTCTATTGCTTTTCTGCCGAGGGGTTTGAATATTGGGCGGGTGTCGGCGAGATCATGCGTGCCGAAGCGCGTGAGGAAGCCGAGACCAAAATGGCGATCCATGCCGACTACGCACGTGATTTGACTAGCGAGACGCCCGTCATGTATGTGCGTGAAGGCGATATGCGCGAGGAATTGCTAACCTTGATCGATGAAGAATTGCAGATCAGTCTTCTCGTCCTTGGTGCCGACACCAAGTCAGACACGGCCGGCCCTCTCATCACATTCCTGATGGCCAAGGGTGCCAGCCAGTGCCGCGTGCCCATAACCGTCGTGCCGGGCAACCTCAGCGATGAACAGATTGATGCGCTGTTCTGAGCACCGTCGCCGGCTTGTTCCTCATTTCCTTCATCATCACATCGGATTGATCCATGCGCATTTTTCTTACAGCTTTAACGGGAGCCTGTTTTCTGATCATGACCAACACTGCAAATGCCGACAGCGGGCAAACGCTGCTTCTTGAAACAACCAAGGGCCAGATTGAAATCAAAATGCTGCCCGAACTGGCGCCAAACCATGTGGCGCGGATTACCGAGCTTGCCAATAGCGGCTTTTATGATGGTGTCATCTTTCACCGTGTCATTCCCGGCTTCATGGCGCAGACAGGCGATCCGGACGGTACCGGCATGGGTGGATCCGGCCAGAAACTCGATGCTGAATTTACCGACTATCAATATCAGGTCGGCACGGTTGGCATGGCCCGCGCGATGAACCCGAATTCCGGCGACAGCCAGTTCTTTATCTGTTTTGACGGATGCGGTCACCTGACCGGTCAATATACGGTCTGGGGACAGGTCGAACGCGGCATGGAAAATGTCTATAACATCACACCGGGTGAACCGCCTGCCAGCCCGGACCAGATCATCAGCGCCAAAATTATCGACTGATCCGGACTCAGGCTGTCTGCCCATTTGGACGGCGGCTGAGGAAATACAGCGCAAGACCGCACCAGATAAGGCCAAAAGTGACCGCCTCGCTTGGCGGAAACGGCACCTGGAAATGATAGATGCCGATCAGCATCTGTGTTGTGGGATTGGCGTAAAACAACAGACCGGCAACCATGATTGGCAGATCGCGGTTGCCGGCATGATACAGCAACAGCGGCACCACCGTGATGACCCCGGCCAACATCGCGAGCATTGTGTTCACCGCACCGCCGCCGAAAAAGACCGGGCCGCCTGTCATATACATCCATAGAAGATAGAGAATGGCCGGCGGGATCAAAATCACCGTCTCGATAAACATGCCCAGCACGGGGTCCACGCCCAGCCGTTTGCGCACTACGCCATAGAGCGCAAAGGAAACAGCAAGGATCAGCGCAATCCAGGGCACACCGGCGATAAACTGCGCCTTGACCAGCACACCGCAGGCAACAATGACAATCGCCGCCCAGCCCCACCTGTCCAGCTTCTCGCCCAGCAACGCAATGCCNAACATGACAGCCACCAGCGGATAAATGAAATATCCNAGTGCTGCCTCATAGACNTTGCGTGACATGACGGCATAGACGAACACACCCCAATTCAGGGTCAAAAGGCNACAGGACANGATAAAACCNAGGCGCGCAGCGGGNGTGGNAANGGCNNNACGCANCGCCTTGATGCCGCCTGTCAGACGCGGCATGAACATNACAAGCGCATAGAGGATCAGCCCTGACCATAAGGCGCGATGCACAACAATTTCCACGGCATCAACCGCATTTACAAAGCCGATATATACCGGAACAAATCCCCACAGGATGGCAGCAGAAAGCGCAAAGGCTACACCGCGCGGATGGATANCTCTGGCGGACAAGGCGCGCCTCCCTGACATTTCAACCTGTGACAGCCCCGGACAAATACATCACACCCGCGCGAACACATCACGAATGACATCTTCGCCACCACCTGTAACCGCCACCGGCCGACCGGGGGAAAGGCATTTCCGCTGCCTTTGATGCGCCGCCTGTCACACCAGCNCATTATTTAAGCCCAAAATTTAGGCAGATGTCTTTTTGACGCAGCGCTAAAGATTGACTTTGATCTGGAATCCTTACCTCATTATTGGGCCGCGAAGTCACGTGCATTGTTGTTCCCGTGCGAACAGTGCTCATGTGGAATATGTGAATAAGCAGCGATATTGGCGGCGATAGTGCTGTGCTAAGGAGTTTTATAGAATGTCTGAGGGCACTGTAAAATGGTTCAATACCCAGAAGGGGTATGGCTTTATCAATCCGGATGAAGAAGGCAATGATGTATTCGTGCATATTACCGCCGTCCAGAATTCGGGACTTAACGAGTTGAATGAGGGGCAGCGCGTCTCTTATGAACTTGCAGAACAACGCAATGGCCGTGTGGCCGCTGTGAATTTATCTTTGGTTGAATAGACACCAAGATCAACAAACGGGGTGCAGCGCCCGTCACGGGCCGGCCATCTGGCCGCTAGATGATGGGTAGCTGCACCACTTCCGCCTGCCGAATACCGCTTTCGGTGTGGACATCCACGGCTGTTCCAGAATCGATCGCATCCATATTCACCATGGCGACGGCGACATTGGATTGCGCGCGCGGCGAGTAAGCACTGGCGCATACGTAACCGGCATAGGCGTTGTTCCAGCTGAGATCCCACCAGTTTTCATTGGTGGTGGCAAATGGTTCGCCCCCGATCAGCAGCCCCATGAACCGGCGGCTGACACCTTTGTCACGGATTGCCTGCAAGGCTGACTTGCCGACAAAATCATGCGGCTGGTCAACATTCATGAACCTGTCCAGCCCCAGCTCGAACGGGTTTGTCATATCATCAGTATCTGCGCCGTAAGAAACCAGTCCGCTTTCCACCCGTTCAATATAGTTGGGTGTTCCCGGGCCAATGCCATAAGGCTTGCCAGCTTCCGCCACCCTGTCCCACAGGGCCGCACCCTTGCTGCCATCNCGAAGATAGAATTCGAAACCGCCCTGTTTTGACCAACCAGACCGCGCCAGGATGAAGGGGATGCCATCCAGCTCATATTCGCGGAAGGCGAAATATTTCAGGTCCCGCACCCAGTCGCCGCATAGATCGGCCACCACGTCAAATGACTTCGGACCTTGNACAGCCAGCGGCGAGACATCGGGTTCAAAAACCTGCACATCCATACCCCGCGCGCCGGCAATGCCACCTGCCCAGAGGGTAATATCGCTGTCGGCGATGGAAAACCAGAATTCATCCTCGCTGACCTGCAGCAGGACCGGATCATTGATCAATGCACCTTCATAATTGCAGATCGGCGCATATTTGCCCTGCCCGAAGGTGATCCCGTCCAGATTGCGTGGTGTCAGATAACGCGCCAGTGCCAGCGCATCCGGCCCTTTAAGCGCCACCTGCCGTTCAACACCNACATCCCACATGGCGACATGGTTCACCAGCCTGTCATATTCGGCAGCCGGATCGCCATAGCCGGTCGGCATATACATATGGTTATAAACGCTGGCGCTGGCCATGCCGGCCTTGCGTGCNGATTCAAAGAACGGGCTTTTGCGGACCCGTGGNCCGATGGAAAGCGCAATAGACATCGTAAAACCCTCGCAATATCGATCTTGGAGACTGCCACAGGCATTTCAGGACAATATCCACCATCCGCCACAAGCTGGGTCGGTTCAGGCAAAAAAGCCGCGGATTTCATCCACAAACAAATCCACCTCATCAGCACCACAATCAAGATGGGTAACAAGGCGCATTTGTGGCTCGGCGGCGTTCACCAGAATACCGCGCGCGTGCAAATGGGCCTGCAGCGGCGCTGACGCTCCTTCGGGGATNTTCACAAACACCATATTGCTGTCCACCACATCCATNTCGACATCCAGCTTGTCCAGTGAGCGCAGCTGTTCACCAAGACGAATGGCATTGGCATGGTCATCGGCCAGCCGTTCGACATGATGGTCCAGCGCATAGAGCGCNGCTGCCGCCANAACACCAACCTGGCGCATGCCGCCGCCCAGCAGCTTGCGCGCACGGTGCGCCCGCCGGATGAGTGCCTTTGAACCCGCCAGAACGGTGCCTGCCGGTGCGCCGAGCCCCTTTGACATGCACATCGACACTGAATCNGCCCCCGCTGTCAGCTGCGCCGGCGACATGCCAAGCTTGACGCAGGCATTCATCATGCGGGCACCGTCAAAATGCACNGCCAACCCATGGTCCTTGCCACGCTGTGCCGCCGCATGGATCTTTTCGGCCGGGATNACACGTCCATGCCAGGTGTTTTCGAGGGTCAGCAGNGTTGAAATCGGGCAATGCTCGTCATCCGGCTTGACCGTCCGGTCGATATCATCCGGGTTGAGACTGCCATCCGCGGCAATCGGCATCGGGGCGAACATGATTCCGCCAAGCACCGATGCACCGCCCGCCTCGTCAATGAACACATGATATTCGCTGCCAGTCAGGATTTCCTCGCCCCGCGCGCAATGGCCCAGCATGGCGCAGAGATTTGACTGCGTGCCGCTCGACATGAACAGGGCCGCTTCTTTGCCAAGCATTCCTGCCACCCGATCCTGAAGCGCATTTACCGTAGGATCGTCACCATAGACATCATCGCCGATCTCGGCCGCCATCATGGCGGCGCGCATGCCATCGGTTGGCCTTGTGACCGTATCGCTGCGCATATCGACACGCGCCGGTGCATTCCCGCGGGTCATTCCTGCATAGTTCATAACCATTCACTCCCTGCTGGCGTGCCTGATATTGGCGTGCCTGATATTGGCGAACCTGACACAGGCTCTTGCCGATACAGTTTCAACAGTGCCGCCATTCCTGCCTGACAGGCAAGATGATTAACCTTGCCGGTTTTTGCGCCCTCTATCCTGCGACAAATGATTTCATGTCAAAACCAGGGTCGGCAATCTGCGCCGGATCCGGCGACAGGCCACGCTCGAGACATTTTTTGCCAAGCATGTACCCGGCCGGGTCCTGCACCGCCTCGACAGCGCAGACATTGCCACCCGCAAGGGTCCAAATCGAAAACCCCGGTTCACGCTTGCCCGGCCGGCGGACATATACAACATCATCCGCTGTCGCTGGCACAATCCCGGCTGATTGCAGCCGCACATCATATTGTTCCGACCAGAACCACGGGGCCTGATGCGCCGGCGGTTCATGCCCGTTGATGGCGGCCGCGGCGCGCGCGCCCGAATCCTGCGCGTTATGCACCGATTCAATGCGAAGCGGCGACGTGCCGATCGCCGGCGCCGCATTTTCTGTCACCAACGCACCATCGCCAATGGCATAGATGCCGTCGATGCTCGTNGCCATGTCTGCGCCAACCAGAATGCCGTTGCCAGTTGCGCATCCTGCCATGGTGGCAAGGTCTGTTTCCGGCAAGACACCGATACCGACTACCAGCATGTCAGCCTTGATTTCGGTCCCTCCTGTGCAACGGATACCGGCAAACGCCGTGCCGTCTGACAGAATATCAGCCACCCCGTCCCCAATATGCAGGTCAACACCGGAATCGCGGTGGCGCGACTCAAAAAATGCCGAGATGGGCGGGCTGGCCACCCGTGCCAGCAGCCTGTCCGCGGCCTCGATCAGCGATACCGTCACACCGCGCTTGACCAGGCTGGCAGCCACCTCAAGACCAATATAGCCACCGCCGACAATCACGGCATTACGATGGTCCGCCAGCACATCGCGGATGGCGCGGGCATCGCCCGGGTGGCGCAACTCGAAAACACCCGAAAGCCCCTCGGTCGATGGCAGGCGGCGGGGTGTCGCCCCGGTCGCCAGCACCAGCCGGTCATACCCGACGGTGTTGCCGTCATCGGTTGACAGAAGGCGCGCATCGGCATCAATGCCGGTGACCGCAAGGCCGGATTGCAGATTTATCGCCTGCGCATCGAACCAGTCTGCCGCACGAAAGGCAAATCGCGCATCATCTGACGGGTCTGCACCCAAAAATGTCTTGGACAGCGGTGGGCGTTCAAGCGGCAGGCCGGGCAGCTGCTCAATCATTGTGACATCGCCATCAAAGCCGTTCTGGCGCAGAGCCTCGGCACATGCAATGCCGGCGTGGCTGGCACCTACAATCACAACACGCATCTGCTTGTTCCCATTATCCAGATTACACGTAATTTACGCCTGATTATTTTGTCACCTAGCTGATTAAACCCTTTTCCTGCGACACGCAATTGACAGTCTGGGCAGCCGGTGCAAGGGTCCGCACTATTGAAGGTTCAGCGCGTCCTGCGCTTCATGGCACAGGCGTTCGGGAATAGAGGGGAAAGCAATGAAGAACGAGATCGCACCCTACTGGCAGAATTATGTGAATGGCAAATGGGTAGATGGTGGTGCGGGCCGCCTCGGCGTCGAGGATCCGGGCACCGGTACCGCCCTTGCCGAAATCGCGCTTGCCGATGCAGCGGATATGGATAGGGCCGTTGCTGCCGCCTTGAGCTGCCATGCCAGCGGCGTGCTGACAGCGATGCGCCCGGTGGAACGCGGCCGCATGGTTGCGGCGATGGGGCGCTATCTATTGCAGCATATTGACGAGATTGCCCGTGTGCTGACGCTGGAATCCGGCAAACCCTATTGGGAATCTGTGATCGAGGTTGAAGGGGCTGCGCGCTATTTTGAATATTACGGAAACCAGGCCGAAACCGTTGAAGGCAGATCAATCCCCCTTGGTGCTGACTACCTCGATTTCACGATCTACGAGCCCTTTGGCGTTTCGGCACAGATCATTCCTTGGAACTATCCGGTGGAAATGACCGCCCGCGGTATTGCGGCGGCGCTGGCCACCGGCAATGCCTGCGTGGTGAAAACACCGGAACTGGACCCGCTCAGCTGTCACTGGCTGGCACGCGCCGCCGAGGCGGCGGGCCTNCCGGACGGTGCGCTGAATATCCTGTGTGGCTATGGGCACGAGGCAGGGGCCGCCCTTGCCGGACATCCCGATATCGGCAATGTGGTCTTTACCGGATCGGTCGAAACCGGCATCAAGGTNGCCANGGCGGCGGCGGCCAATGTGAAANCGGCAATTCTTGAACTTGGNGGCAAGTCGGCAGCCATTGTGATGCCCGATGCCGATCTGGACAATTTCATGGAATCGGTGCGCTGGGGTATTTACTTCAATGCAGGTCAGGTCTGTTCGGCAATGTCGCGGGTGATCGCNCATGAGGACATCCATGACGAGATCATTGATCGATGTGTGGCGCTTGCCGAGGGGCTGTCGGTCGGCCCCGGGATCGACCGGACCGATTTTGGGGCGAATATGGGGGCCATGGTATCCGACCCGCAGCGCGATCGGGCGGAAGGGCTTGTTGAGGCAGCCGCGGCGGAAGGCGCCAGCATTGCCACAGGCGGGCGTCGTCTGAACCTGCCGGGGTCATTGTTCGCGCCAACCGTTATTTCCGATGTCACGCCCGACATGCAGATCGCCGGCACCGAAGTATTCGGGCCGGTCCTGTCGATACTGAAAACAAACAGCGAAGCGCAGGCAATCGACATCGCCAACAGCACCGAGTACGGGCTTGTCGGCGGCATCTTTACCGCTGATATCGACGCNGCGCACCGGGCCGCNCGGCGCATTCGTGCTGGTCAGATTTTCATCAATGAATGGTTTGCAGGCGGGGTAGAGACACCCTTTGGCGGTTATGGCAAGTCGGGCTATGGCCGGGAAAANGGACGCGAGGCGCTGTGGAACTATGTGCAGACAAAAAACATCGCCTACCGCACGCGCTAGCCGCGTTCAGGCCTGATCCACACCGCCAAACTGTGCCAGCTTCAGCGGCCGCACCGCACCCATCCAGATGGCATGGTCACGATGGTCCCGCAACTGCGCGTCATCGCTTTCACCCGTGACGGGATGCGTAAAGATGGTCAGCCCGTTGCGGTTCTGCCCAAGCCAGACCATGACAGCCGCAAACTGCGCATGCGGGAAGGCCAGCTGGATGCTGAAATCAGGGTGCGGACCGACAGGCCGGTGATGCCAGCGCCCATAGATAATCTCTGCATCGGCTGGGAAATGCGCCTGCATTTGCGCGACAAGCGTCTCGGCAAGATTATGCGTGGTGTCATCAAAATAGACATGGCTGTGCCATATCTCCGGCGTGACCGGACCGGGCATTTCACCCTTGCGTGTCACCGCATGTCCCCGCGCCGGACCAGCAACGCTGGCAAATCAGACAGCCGTGCAATCACATCTGATTCAGGAATCGCGGCATCCGGGCGGTGCGCGGGATCATCGGCAATACAGACAAACCCGCCAACAGCGGCATTGATCGCGGCATCATAGTCGGCGCTCGTATCGCCAATCATCAGCGTTTCCGCCGGCGCACTTCCATGCATTGCACAGCAATGCAGCAAGCCGCGCGGATCTGGCTTGCCGCCATGCCCGCTATCGGCGCCGATGATCGGGTCAAAAAGATGCGCAATGCCCACTTCCTCAAGCCCCTGGCGCGCCGAGCCCTCGCTGTCATTTGTCAGTACGGCCAGTTTGAAACCCGCATCAGACAGCTGTGTCAAAGGTGTCAGAAGATCCCCCTTTGCCACCGCATTGCCACGCCCCAGTTCGCGGACTATTTTTTTGACCTCGCTGCGGTAGGATTCATCTTCCTGCAGATTGATCATGCCCGCCGGCAGCAATGTCTGCCATACAGCACGAATCTCGAAAAAGGATCCGCGGGCGAACAGGCCATTTGGATCAACTCTGCCAGTGTCATCATTGATGCCAACACTGGACAGCAACATCGCCCGGCTGACGGGCCTGCCGGAATCAGCCGGCACGAGGCTGAGCGTATATTCCGCCAGCCCCTGCATCACAGGCAACCAGGTCTCAATCAGGTCAAGGAGAACACCATCCTTGTCAAACACCAGTGACTTGATCATCACCATGCTCCCGGGAAACAGCAAAAGAAAAGGCGCCGGTCAATGCCGGCTATTTAGCGTGCGCTGCCTTGACAGCAGATACGGTTGGATGGGCCTCCATCGCACCGACAAAGGCGCGCAGATGCGGCCTGCTGGCAACGACGGCACCAAGATCAGGTGCCCATCTGGTCAGCATGATCAGATAGAAATCGGCTGCCATCGGCGCATCACCGCCCAGATAGGGGTCAAGCTGCGCCTCCAGATAATCCCACCAGCGTTCGGCATCTTTCTTGGCCATGTCGCGCACCGCATCGAACATCTCTTCCGGGGCGTAATAATAGGTATGATGACAGCGATGCAATGCCGGATACAGGCTTGTCGCCATGACTGAAAGCTGCTGCCACATGACGTCGCGAGCCGCCTCGCCGGTCTTTGGCGCCAGCTGCGGGAAGGCCTCAATCAGATGGTTGAGGATCGCCAAAGTCTCGATGATCTGGTGCCCGTCAGGACAGACCAGCACCGGCACCCGCGCCAGCGGGTTTACCGCGGCAAATTCCGCACTCTTGCTGTGCGTGTTGGATATCCAGATGAATTCATAGTCCTGTCCAGCCTCGCGTAACAGACATTCGGCAAAAAAGGACCCGGCAATCGGCCGCCCCATGATCTGATAACCCGCCATAATGACACCCTGCCTTTCGCCGATGGTGAATCTCGACTGCCAGACTGCCATGCATGCGGCGTCAGCACCAGTCCTTCACTGCCAAAAGAGCCGTCTTGGCGGCATCGTGACATAAGGTTTCTTTATTCACTTTCTTGCATGCATAGCAATTTGATATGATGCCACATGCGCATCATTGATCCACGGCATCTGCTGCAATTCCACGAAATCATCCGCACGGGCTCGTTCACCCGCGCCGCGACAACGCTCGGGCTGACGCAGCCTGCNCTGACCCGCAATATGAAGCTCATGGAAGGACGGCTGGGTTTCGAGTTGATGATCCGTTCGCGGCAGGGGATTGTGCCGACCTCGCTTGGCGAACGCATCCTGCAGGAAGCCAATGCCATTGTTCTGGCAGAACGCCGTATCAATGCGCTGACTGACAATCTGCGCCGTGGCTATGATGCTGAATTGCGTGTCGCCTGTACGCCAACACTGAGCCTGCATGCCATGCCGGAACCAATCGCCAGCTTTGCCCGTGAAAATCCCGGGGTAAGGCTGGACATTCGCCAGGGACATAGCGGCCTGCTGGTCGAATGGTTGCGCGACAATATTGTTGATCTGGTGATTGGCCCGCCATCTATCTGCGCTGGTCTTCCCGGCAGTGACTGGGAACCNCTTTTTGATAGCCAGATGGTGATCGTGGCGGCGCGGAATCATCCGCTTGCCGGCAAAGGCATCATCACCACAGAGGATTTTGATCACGCCCGCTGGGCATTACATCAGCCCGGCACCGGCATTCGTGAAGCGGCAGACCAGCTGTTGCAGCAACTGGGGNTTACCGACAGCATTCAGGCGAATGAATTGCCATCNAACATGATCCTGTCNCTTTTGCGGATGGGGGATCATNTGGCCATTGTGCCGCGCTATATCATCGCCGGCAGCGATAGTGCCAGCGATCTTGTGCATATTGTGTCCGACAGTCCGCCCGTGGCGCTGGCGCATGCNGCCATCTGGTCCAACCGTGCGGATCCGGATGTTGCGGCGGCGCGTTTCGTGCGTCACATGAAACTGGCACTGGCGCCTCTGGGCGCGGCCTGACGGGCAAACCAACGACCGGTTCAGCTGGCCCATGGCGGCGACGTGCGGTCAAAAAAGGCGGCAATGCCGGCGGACGCCTCGTCTCCCTCCCAGCTGTCGGCCAGAATATGGATCGCTGTTTCAATCGTGTCGGCATCCGGCTGGCCAAGCTGGGACAGCGCATAGGATTTGGCGATGCGCATGGCGCCGGGTGCGGCGGCCCTGACGGCTTTCAGCTCGACAGACAGGGCATCATCCAGCTGGCCGGGGGCTGCAACCATCGCCACCAGTCCCAACTGTCGTGCCCTTTCAGCCGACATCACGCTGCCAGTTATGAAGGTTTGCCGCGTGCCAGCCTGTCCCAGCCGACGCATGACAAAGGGACCAATGGTTGCCGGGATCAGTCCAAGACGGGTTTCGGTCAGTGCAAATCGTGCTGCCGCGTCTGCAATCACGATGTCGGATACCGCCATCAGGCCAATACCGCCCCCAAAGGCATTGCCCTGTACGCGTGCAATCAGCGGCATCGGCAGATCATTCAGCGCCAGCAGCATATGTGCAAGGGCGCGGGCTTCGGCCATTTTGCCGTGACGATCGGCAAGGGCCTGTGCCTGCATCCAGCGCAGGTCACCCCCGGCACAAAAGCTCTTGCCCTCGGCTGCAAGAACCACAGCGCGCAGGGTGTCGTCCCCGGCCAGCTCTGCGGCCGCTGCGGTCAGCTCGTCGATCATCTGCCGGTTAAAGGCGTTGTGCTGGTCCGGACGTGCCAGCGTCAAGCTGGCAATCCTGTCATCATCAACATCTATGCGAATTGTCTGAAACTCAGTCATCGCCTGTTCCCTGCTCTGTGTTTGTGGCGGCCGCCGCCGCGATACGCTGCATGATCTGTCCGGCCCGGTCCAGTGCCGCCATATCCAGCCCGGTATGCCACCCTGCGGCTGTCAGGGCATCATGCACCGCATGCGTATCAACATTGCCGCGCGCGCCGGGCGCATAGGGACAACCGCCCAGACCGCCAATAGCCGCATCAAAGACCCTGATTCCATAATCCAGTGCCACCATTACATTCTGTACGGCCATGCCGCCCGTATCATGGAAATGGCCAGCAAGCTGGCTGGCATTGAAACGCACGCACAAGACATCCAGCAGCAGCCGGACATCATCAGGCTTGCCCCTGCCAATGGTGTCGCCAAGCGATATTTCGCGGCAGCCGAGGTCCAGCAACAGGGCTGTCACATCTGCCACGGTGGCCGGCGCGGTATCGCCATCATAGGGGCAGGCAATCACGCAGGAAACATAACCACGAACGCTGATCCCGGCCGCATTGGCGGCGGCTGTCACTGGCGCAAATCGCGTGATGGATTCGGCAATCGAACAGTTGATGTTCTTTTGGGAAAACCCTTCCGAGGCGGCCCCGAAAATGGCCACCTCGTCAACAGCGGCGGCCGCGGCTCCCTCAAAGCCCTTCATGTTGGGGGTGAGTGCGGCATAGCGCACCCTGTCGGAACGCGTGATGCCATCCATGACAGCGGCAGCGTCGGCAAGCTGCGGCACCCATTTCGGCGAGACAAAGCTGGTTGCCTCAATATGGGCAAAGCCAGCCTTTGACAACGCGTCCACAAGCGCGATCTTGTCAGCGGTTGGCACATGATAGGCCTCATTCTGCAAGCCATCACGCGGGCCAACCTCATAGATGCTGACACGGCGTCCGGGGTCGGGCACCGCGCCACCAGTGCTTATGGACTTGCTATTCATCCTCGGCCTCGAACTGCACCAGCACCGCGGAATCCCCGACGGCATCACCAGCGGCGCAGGCGATCGTGGCGATCACACCATCACGCGGCGCGGTCAGCGCATATTCCATCTTCATGGCCGCCAGCACCAACAGCCTGTCACCAGCCGCCACCCTGTCACCAGCCGCAACATCGACCTGCTGCACCGTGCCCGCCATAGGGGCCACAACCATGTCTGTATTGCGCGCGGTTGTCGCGCGGTCGCGGTGATCAGGCACGCTGGCCACCAGCCTTGCCGTGCCGCGCAACAAAGAGACGGACGCACCTGCACGCGCCACCCGTGCCGTTACCAGCTGACCGTCGATAACGGCGCTGATCTCGCCGGCCTTCCGGCGCAGGCGATCCAGTGTAACGGCCAAATGCCCGTCTCGCCCGTTCCTGTCTGGCCCGACCCCGTCTGGTCCGTTCCCGTCTGGCCCGTTCGGGTCACCGTCAGCGCATAATGACAATTGCCCGTCAGGACCAAAGACAACACGCCGGCACATAATATGGTCGCCGACGCGCAGATGACGGCGCACGCTGCCCTGACCCCAGAGACGCCACCCCTCTGCTGCCGGATCCGGCAGGGTTGCGGCAAAGGCCAGCGCCAGCAGATTCTGGTCCGGCACATCCTCACCAACCAATGCCGNCAGATCGCGGGCAATCAGCCCGGTATCAAATGCAGGATCACTGCCGGCNGCACCCACCACCGGATGCCGCAGCAGCGATGCCAGAAAATCGATATTGGTGACNGTGCCAATGAAATGGGTGGCATCCAGACCNNTNGCCANNGCATCCAGCGCNGCCGCCCGATCCGGCGCATGGGNAATCATCTTCGCAATCATCGGNTCATAAAGCGGGGTCACGATATCGCCATCTTCAACACCGCTATCGACCCGCATGCCGGGGCCGGGTACAAAACCATCCACCGCCCCGGGCGCGGGCATGAAATCATGGCGCGGATTTTCCGCATAGAGCCGTGCCTCAACCGCGTGGCCATTCATNCTNATGGCATCCTGCATCAAGGGCAGCGGGGCNCCGGCGGCGACGCGCAATTGCCATTCGACGAGGTCNATGCCGGTNATGGCTTCGGTAACGGGATGCTCTACCTGCAGACGGGTGTTCATTTCCATGAACCAGAAACCATCTTCGCGCAGCCCGTCGCTGCCATCCGCGATAAATTCGATCGTGCCGGCACCCTGATAGCCAATGGCCTGTGCCGCGGTTACGGCTGCCGCACACATTGCATGGCGCACAGGGTCAGTCATGCCCGGCGCGGGCGCTTCTTCAATCACCTTTTGGTGGCGGCGTTGCATGGTGCAGTCGCGTTCAAACAGATGCACCACATTCCCATGGCTGTCGGCAAAAACCTGAACCTCGATATGGCGCGGCGCGGCAATGTATTTTTCAATCAACACATGCCCATCGCCAAAACTGCCGGCGCCTTCGCGCACGGCACCTTCAAGGGCCGCTGCAAAATCATCTGCATGTTCGACAAGACGCATGCCTTTGCCACCCCCGCCCGCACGTGCCTTGATCAGGACCGGATAACCAATATCAGCGGCGGCAGCGGCCAGCCTTTCCAGGTCCTGATCGGCGCCGTGATAGCCAGGGACCACCGGCACACCTGCCTTTTCCATCAATGTTTTTGCGGCATCCTTCAACCCCATGGCGCGCATGGCATCAGCAGGCGGGCCAATGAAGACCATATCGGCTGCCTGTACCGCGGCCGCGAATGCCGGGTTTTCCGAAAGAAACCCGTATCCGGGATGGATGGCATCTGCGCTGGCGGCGCGCGCCGCCGCGATAACGGCATCAATATCCAGATAGTCGCCGCCACCGCCAAGCGGCAGCGCGATATCGGCCATACGCACATGCCGTGCAGCACGATCGGCATCGCTATGGACCGCAACGGTTTCGATGCCGAGACGACGTGCTGTTTCAATGACTCGGCAGGCAATTTCCCCGCGATTGGCAATCAGGATTCGTGAAAACATGGCCCGCCCCTACATCCTGAAGACCGGAAAGCGCGTCGGCACAACCGGCGCATTTGCGGCCACCCGCAGCGATGCGGCAAGTACCCGCCGTGTATCACGCGGGTCGATAATGCCGTCATCCCACAGCCGGGCGGATGCATAAACAGGGTCAGACTGGACGGCGAACTGATCCAGCACCGGGGCCTTCAATTCTGCCTCTTCTGTGTCGGAAAAGCTGCCGCCCTTTGCCTCGACAGCGCTGCGACGCACCCGCGCCAGCACGCCTGCCGCCTGTTCACCACCCATGACGGCAACACGCGCGTTTGGCCACATCCACAAGAACCGGGGGCTATAGGCCCGTCCGCACATGCCATAATTGCCGGCCCCGTAGGACCCGCCGACAATGACTGTCATCTTTGGCACATTCGCGCAGGATACGGCGGCCACCAGCTTGGCACCATCCTTGGCAATGCCGCCCGCCTCATAGGCAGACCCGACCATAAAGCCGGTGATATTCTGCAGAAACAGCAGCGGAATATTGCGCTGGCAGGCCAGCTCGATGAAATGGGCGCCTTTTTGTGCCGATTCTGAAAACAGCACCCCGTTATTGGCGATGATGCCGATTGGCTGGCCCTCGATATGCGCAAAGCCGCAGACCAGCGTGGTACCGAACCGCGCCTTGAATTCATCAAAATCGGATCCATCAATGATACGGGCGATAATCTCGCGGCAGTCATAGGGGGTTTTGGCATCCGCGGGCACGACCGACAGCAGCTCTTCGCCATTATGGGCTGGCGGCATCGGATCACGCGTTTCGGCAGGTGCCGACACGGGCAGATTACCGACGATCTGGCGCGCCAGCGCCAGGGCGTGATCATCATCCTCGGCAAGATAGTCGGCAACGCCGCTCAGACGGGTATGGGTATCCCCGCCGCCCAGCGTTTCGGCGTCAACATCCTCGCCGGTTGCCTCTTTGACCAGCGGCGGACCCGCCAGAAAGATGGTGCCCTGCTGCGCCACGATNATGGTCTGGTCCGACATCGCGGGCACATAGGCACCGCCTGCGGTGCAGGACCCCATGACAACCGCGATCTGCGGAATACCGGCCGCGCTCATCCGCGCCTGATTATAGAATATACGGCCAAAATGATCGCGGTCAGGAAACACCTCGTCCTGACGTGGCAGGTTGGCACCGCCACTATCCACCAGATACAGGCAGGGAAGATGATTCTCCAGCGCGATCTCCTGCGCCCGCAGATGCTTTTTCACCGTCAGCGGATAGTAGCTACCGCCCTTAACCGTGGCATCATTGCAGATGATCATACAATCACGTCCGCAGACCTTGCCAACGCCGGCAATGACCCCGGCAGCGGGTATCGGATCCTCATAGAGGCCATGCGCGGCAAACAGCCCGATTTCAAGAAAGTCCGCACCCGCATCCAGCACCCCGGCCACACGGTCACGCGGCAGCANTTTGCCGCGGGCCAGATGCCTTTCGCGTGATGCGGCACTGCCGCCAGCGACAATGGAGCCGGCAAGGGTGGCCACACGGTCAATGGCCGCCAGCATGGCTGTGCGGTTGTCATGCGCAGCGGCGCTGTTCGGATCATGATCGGATGTCAGGACAGTCATCTAGGCAGTCTCGTTGAACAGTTCGCGGCCAATCAGCATGCGGCGGATTTCCGACGTGCCGGCACCAATCTCATATAGCTTTGCGTCACGCACCAATCGNGCCGCGCCATAGTCATTGATATATCCGTTACCCCCAAGCGCCTGAATGGCCTCAAGCGCGACCTGCGTTGCTTTTTCCGCCGCATAGAGAATACAGCCCGCCGAGTCCTTGCGTGTTGTTTCGCCGCGATCACACGCCGCCGCGACGGCATAGACATAGGCGCGGCAGGCATTCATCGTTGTGTACATGTCGGCAATCTTGCCCTGCATCAGCTGGAAGGTGCCAATGGGCTGACCAAACTGTTCACGCTCGTGAATATAGGGCACGACGATATCCATTGCTGCGGCCATGATGCCGACCGGGCCCGCCGCCAGCACCACCCGCTCGAAATCCAGTCCGGACATCAGCACATTTGCGCCCTTGCCTTCCTCACCAAGAATGTTCTCGTAAGGCACCTCACAATCCTCGAAAATCAGTTCGCAGGTGTTGGACCCGCGCATACCAAGCTTGTCCAGCTTCTCGCCGGTGCTAAAGCCGGCCATGCCGCGCTCAATCAGAAAGGCGGTAATGCCCCGCGGCCCTGCTTCAAGGTCTGTCTTGGCATACACGACCAGCGTCGTGGCATCGGGGCCATTGGTGATCCACATCTTGTTACCATTCAGAACGAAGCGGTCATTCCGCTTTTCNGCATGCAGCTTCATCCCCACCACATCCGAGCCGGCACCGGGCTCGGACATGGCCAGCGAACCGACATGCGCGCCGCTGATCAGTCCGGGAAGATATGTCTGTTTCTGGTCCGCCGTACCCCAGCGGGCAATCTGATTGACGCACAGGTTGGAATGCGCCCCGTATGATAGCCCGACAGAGGCGCTGGCGCGGCTGATTTCCTCAATCGCGACGCTATGGGCCAGATATCCCATGCCAGCCCCGCCATCCGCCTCGGCTACGGTAATGCCGTGTAGCCCCAACGCGCCCATCTTTTCCCACAGATCTTCGGGAAAGCTGTTCAAACGGTCGATTTCGGCGGCGCGCGGCGCAATCTCTTCCGCGGCAAACCGCCTGANGGTTTCNCGAAGCGCGTCAATTTCCTCACCAAGATTGAAATTCATCACTGCGTCAAACATGAGATGCCTCCGATTACATATGCCCTCAGCGCCCTGATGTGGCCGACTGATGTCTGGTTGCCCGATTGNGGATCATTGTCCAATCCTGACCGGGTCATTGTTTTGCCTGCNTTTGTACAGGCAGGGATTCCCCGATGTCATCAACGGCCATGCGCCTGACCATCGCCGCATATTGCATTTCCACAGCGCTGGCAGACAGCCGCCCGCCCGGTCGATACCAGGTGGTAATACCNGTCAACATGGCAAGGATCGCCATGGCNGTCACGTGGATGTCATCTATCTGAAAACTGCCATCATCTACCCCGTCCTGCAGAATGGCCTTGAGCAGATTTTCATAATCGCGGCGCAATTCGCTGACAGCGTTATAATGTNCGGGCGAGAGTGACCGCAGTTCCATATAGGCGATGAACACCTCTTGCGGGCGCGAGATATGATAGCGGATATGAAAGCGCGCAAAAGCGTCAAGCCGNTCAGAAGCNGTGGCGGCCTGTCCCGCCATATGGTCCGCACAGGNCNTTTGCCAGGCGGTCAGCAGATCGCGCATATGGCTCATCATCAAATCTGCGAGAAGCGCCTGCTTGGTCGCAAAATGATGGTAAAGCGCCGCTGATTGCACACCGACAGCAGCAGCGAGGCCGCGCATCGACATTGCCTCGAACCCCTGGCTGGCGATCAGTTCAAGGGCGCAGGCGCGAATGCGCGCCGCGGTTTCCTCACCATTTGATCCGATTGTGCGGGCCATGACCTGCGCCCCGTCATACTGGTTTTATTTAATCGATCGATCGTTAAATTATTAGATAAAAGGGAAGGGCGGTCAAGTCCTGACCGCCCTGCACGCATTATCGCATGTCACAGAATCAGGATTTGCGTCCGATTGTGCCTGATACTTCTGCGCCAAGCTCGATCGTCAGCGCATTGCTTTTCAGGTCACCATCGATGACCGCTGTGGCACCAACTGCCAGCGCCTCTGTCACAAGCTTGCCGTTGAAATTGCCGGATAATTCAACCCGCGATGCATTCATCTGGCCGTTAAAAACGCCCGTAGGATCGAGAATCACCTCAACCGCGTTCAATTCGCCTGTGAAATGGCCGGCAATNAATACCGGTGCCTCNCCAGCATCCAGCTTNCCTTCCATAACCATGCCNTCGATGATCGTTGTAGCGTTACTCATNANTNTTACCCCATTTTACTGCCCNTCGNNACGGGCTNTCNTCTNTCCCGCTGNCANGTTCCAAGAANCTGNTNTANTCNTCNGCNGGCGCTTCTTCTGCCTCAGCCTCAGCCTCAGCCNCGTCNTCNNCAGCTTCNTCTGCAACNGANGGCTCCTGCCAGTTATGGACGACGCGGCAGTTNAGNGCCGCACCACGATCCATCTGCAGGCTNTGATAGTGAATTTCGCCAGCAATCTGTGCNGTTTCTGTCGCCCAGATGGAACCGGCCTGCATAATGCCGTCATATGAACCACCAATCACCACAAGGTCACTTTTGACCTGGCCAGTGAACTTACCCGATGCACCGATTGACAGTTTCTCGGCGGCAAGATCTGCCTCGACAGTGCCTTCAATCTCAATTGATTTTACATTCGAAATCTGGCCGACAAACTTTGCGTCTGCCCCAATAATAGCTCGTGATCTTTCCATTTACCTGTCTCCCTAACGCCGATTCTGGCCTGGTGCCGGTTGGTCGCCGCGCTGTCTATTTGCGCGCCTTACGAAACTTCGCTGACACAACCGCACCTTCTTCAACCTCGATGCCATTAGAACGAATGACACCCTCAAAATTTCCACTGCTCTTGATCCGCAGGACCGCTGACTTCACCTCGCCGGACACATTGCCGGCAATGATTGCCTCGTCTGCCGTTATGTTGCCGGTCAGCGATGCATTGTCTTCAATCAGCAAGCTGCGGCATTTGATTTCGCCCTCGACACCACCCGCCAGAATAATGTCCCCGGAGGACACTACAGTACCGGTGATTCGCATATGTTCGTCGATCAATGACGCAACACCTTCGCCAGCGCCGTCCTGCTTTGCCCGCTCGAACATTTTATCCTCCTGATTCTAATCCGAAAAAATTCCAGAAAATATTTATCGCATCTACGTCTTCTAGAACGGTAACAAATTTGGCATACAGTCGTTAACGATTTCGTAAGAGTTATTATAGGTTGTTAGTCTGTATCTGATAACGACGCCACCTAAAAAACGTTAACCGAAAATCTGGGATTCTGTGATGGCTGAAGACGTAATCGACATTCGCAAACGTATCGAGGAAATTCGAAACGAGGTGTCCTCGGCCATCCGAACCGAGACCGGCGCAGTTATCGAATCGCGTCCGATCGCATCACAACCCGCCGGCCAGGTTGCCGAATTTTCAGTAGCTGGTGTGACCAGCAACGCGGCACAGGATATGGCGAAACAGCAAACGCCAGATACCGAAACACTGACAGAAGCCAAGGGCGCACTGGACATGGCGGCAGCGATGCCATCCTTCCAGCTGAACGTCCGGAATCAGGGGATGAACAAGGGTCTGGTGACTCTGATCATTGTTCAGCTTCTGACCAATATCGCCCTGATCGCAACCCTCTGGTACAAGCTTGGCTAGGACATGCCCTCGGTTCTGAGACGGCTATTACAACGTGTCACGCCGCCGATGCTGCGGAGCGATAGCCCTGACCGGCCCATGTTTGTGCGGCGGCGACACTGGCTGACGCATGAAACGCGGTTCCTGTTCCTGACGCGCAAAGGTCCAGTGGAAATTATCGTCAAGCCCGGGGTGATTATCGCCGCCGCCTTTGTCGGCATCGTTGGAACCTCGGTGATTGCCGCAACCACACTGTTCCTTGGCTTCAAGTCGGTCGAGGTGGTGCGCAATGAATCCATCACCACGGCCGAAGCCAACATGCCGACCATCCTTTCTGATGACAGGCAAGGCGGTGCCAGGCCTGATCCGCTTGGCCTGGGCAGTCGGCTGTCAGAAAGTGGCCAGTTGGATATCGACCAGCTGGATATCGACCGGCAAAACAGCAAAGCTGTGGAGATTCTGTCAGCCGACATGGACAGTCCTGCAATGCCAGCTCAGCCTGAAGGCGGCGTTCAGGCGGAAGAGATTATCGAGCTTGCAGCCCTGACAGCACCAGTTATCAGATGGCCACCCTCGCTTGCTGCCAGCGATGCGGCGCCGATCGTGATCCTGCCGCTACAACGACCAGCGATCAGGGCCACCCCCAAGGCAGAAAATCTTGATGAACCGGACATGATGGTGCCGGTGCCAGGAATTGTTGATGATCGGATGGCCATGTCGGACAATGATACTCCCAGTGAGGGTTTGCTTGCTGGCAATGTTGCGCCGGGCATGCCAAAGGATGTCGGTGAAAGCCCTCGGTTGAATGGGCCCTTGGCACTGGCGGCGGGCCTTTCAGCAGCCTCCGCCCTGCCGGCTTTTCCTAAACTGGAACCCAACGGCGGGCTGGAGCCTGACAGTGCGGGTGAAGAGCCGCCAGTGCTGACGCGTACCGGACGCGAATTGAAAGTGCTGCGGTCCATGGCGCGCGAGGTCAGAAACATCCGCAGCAGCCTTGGTGGCCTTGGGCTGAACGAAACGCTGATGCCCCAGCTTGACGATATTGACGGGCTGATCGAGGCGCAGGACTTTGCCGGCCTTGCGATGGCGGTAGAGGACCACCGGTCGATGCTGCGCAAAGTGCCCCTCAAGCCGCCAATGCTGTATTTCTATGTGACAAGTGAATATGGCTATCGCATCCACCCGGTGCTGAAGACCAAACGCTTTCACCATGGGATAGATCTTGCCGGCACCTGGCAGGAAACCGTNCATGCGACGGCCCCCGGCACAGTCATCTTTGCTGGNAANAAGGGTTCTTTCGGCAAGACCGTGCAGGTCAGACACGCCTATGGGGTCATCACCACCTATGCGCATCTTTCAAAAATTACGGTGCGCAAGGGCGCGGATGTGGGCGTCGGAACGGTGGTCGGGCGCATGGGCCGCACAGGGCGTGTTGATGGCGCACATCTGCATTATGAAATCCGGATTGGCAAGAAATCGCTCAATCCTCGATTCTTTTTTGCAATTGGCCACCGCATCGGTGTCGGTGGCGAATTGCTGCGCACGGCTGACTGATCNGNCNTGATTTTTTCTAANATGCGCTGCGTTCAGGTCGTTACCGGTATTGGAGGGNGGCCTTTTGCCACTCCCTGNCCGTGAGGAAGGCCATGTTTGGTAAAATCCGCTTCGCAATGATGAAACTGAAGCTGCCCGTTGCCGGCCTTGCTATTGCTATGCTTGCGGGCTGCAACATGTATGTGATCGATTTTGAAAACCGGCTTCCTGACGGTGCCGTTCTCGCCCCGAAGGTAGAGACACCACCACCGCCACCACCCGAGCCAATGGCGGGCAGTGAAAACATTGCCTTCATGGACAGCACAACCGCCCAACTNCAGGGCTGCCGGATCATTACAACAGTGAATTTATCGCATCTTGGCAAGTTTGATGACGGGCTGGTCATGCTGCGCAACACGGCGNTGCAGATCAATGCAAACCGGATCATCCCGCTGGGCCTCTANGACAGTGCAAGCGCCAGCCATCCGCACAAATTCCGTGCAAANATGGTGCGNTGCCCCGAAGANNANGGGGCCTGACATGGGTGACGTGATTTATCTGCCCAGCGCCATGCGCGGCGACCGGCCGCTGAACCAGCAGAGCGGCCTGACCCTCAACGAGGTCGAGCGTCTGGAGGCTATCCGCGATAATGTGGAAGCGCTGCTGAACATGGTTGCAGGTATCCGGCGCGACCCGGAAGCCGTTGCATATGCCGCGGCGCGGTTCGGGCTCATGCGGATGTATTATCTGCATGGGCGGGCCGCCACCATGTCTTTTNCCGACCGGTGTATCGACACAGCCGAAATGGCCGAGGATCTGTCAAAAAGCTGAGCCGGCCCCCGCATTTGTGCCCATGATGGCGCGCCAGGACATGGCCCGCCGATCCGGTTGCAAACGGCATATGCAATAAATCCGCGCAAAANACTAACATTCTGCCTGCCATGTCGTCTTCGTTTACAGGAGAAGACCATGCGCGACACATTGGCCATGCTGATCGACTGGGAACGCCATCCAAGACGGATTGTGGCGGCAGGCGCGTCTGTCATCATGGCAGGCGATCCAACCGACCTTCTTCATCTTCTGGACAAGGGCCAAGCACGCGCCGCAGACGGTATCCTGTGCCCGGATGGCGATCTAATGCTGCTTTGCGAAGCACTGGCACTGACCCATTACAAGACGCCGGTTATTGCCGAAAGCTCATGCGAGGTCATCACCCTGCCCCAGCTACTGCTGCAGAAATCGCTTGCCGAGGGCAGTGCCATGGTCTGGCCTCTGTCACGATCGATTGCGGCAGAAATTACCCAGCGCCGGCTGGCCAGTTAGACCAAACGGCACGCTAGGAATCCGAATGGCAGGCATCTCTCCAAAACATCCCGTGATTTGGCTCTATCACAGCGAAGCCCTGTTTCAGGCGGGTCAGGAGGCCAAGCAGTTCTATCTTGTGCGCCAAGGCTGCATCCTTGTGCTGGACAAGGCAGGTGCCCGCAGCCGTGCTGTCTTTACCAGCGGCGACATTCTGGGAATACCCGAGGTTCTGGCCGGCGGCAACTGGGCGTTAACTGCGGTTGCCAGCGGCCAGACATCTGTTCAGCCATTCAGTGCGGCGGCATTGTTCCAGACACTGGATGACATGCCGGCAACCCATAGTGACTTTCTGCGCCATATCGCTGCAATGGCATGAATCCTGCAGACATTCTGCCATCAGAGGCTGATGCCATCAAAAGCAGGAAAAAGTCATGCAGGAACAATATACAAATACACCCGAGAGCTTTGAAGATGCCACCTTGTTCGGCACCATTGCAGATGATGCCACCGAAAGCGGCCAGCATGACGCCATGCCATGTATCCAGATCGTGCATTTCGACGAGACGGACAAGCCAGCTAAAACTGAAACGGTGCCGCTGAGTTTCTTTCTCCAGTCCGATAGCTGATACCACATCATTGCGGTTGTGCGTCGCGCGGGTCCCGAGCGCGTGACCGCAATGACAGGATCATCCTGCTACCCCTTCCCCATCCTGGACGCCCATCTTGGACGCCCCATCTCGGACCTAAAAAAAGACCTGCCAGCGGCAGGTCAAGGTCTCGAGGGAGGAATATGGATTTCAGCCATACATCTCAGACAGCCATTTCCAGCCGTGCGCGGCGGCGGCGCTCTGAGGATGATGGAATTTTCAGCATGTCACGATATTTGGCGACCGTGCGGCGCGCCAGCTTGACACCGTTTTCCGACACCATGCCGGCAATCGCGTCATCGCTGTAGGGCTTGCCCGCAGGCTCGCCAGCAATTATCGCTTCAATCATATTGCGCACGGCAGCGGCAGCCTTGCTGTCCCCTTCATCCGTGGCCAGCGACACGCTGAACAATGACTTCAGCGGGAAACAGCCCTTCGGTGTGGCAAGCAACAAACCACTTGTCACACGGCTGACGGTGCTTTCATGCATGGAAACAGCTTCTGCGACATCCTTAAGTGCCAGCGGCTTCAATGCTGACAGGCCGTCTGTCAGAAAGTCAGCCTGCTGGCGGATGATCTCGC
This sequence comes from SAR116 cluster bacterium, assembly GCA_002686685.1. Lineage (GTDB taxonomy): Bacteria > Pseudomonadota > Alphaproteobacteria > Puniceispirillales > Puniceispirillaceae > UBA8309. The sequence continues at coordinate 24,591 of NYYG01000029.1, forward strand.
CGGCAATCTTAAGGGTTGTGCTGTTGCGCTGGTCCAGCGCGCGACGCAGCCAACGGGCCGAACCAAGTGAGTCTGCAGCAAACTGGCTGGCAGCGTCTTCGGCCTTGTTCTTGCGCCCGTTGGTGACGGCAGCCGCATATGTTTCATTGATTGTCAGCGATGGCAGGGTTGACCGGTTCAGATCGACAACCCAGCCATCCGGCCCCGCAGTCACAATCACATCCGGTGCGTGAACACGCAGCGGCGCTGCTTCATAGGCCTCACCCGGCTTCGGGTTCATTTCACGGATCAGCTTTAAGGCTGCGGCAATATCTTCGGTCGTTGCACCGGCACGACGGGCCAGTTGCTGCAGATCGCCATTCGCCAGTATGTCGAGATGATCCAGTACCACGATCATCACATCATCCAGCAGGCCGCGTTCACGCGCCTGAATACGCAGACATTCGGCGAGGTCACGCGCAAAAACCCCTTCAGGCTCCAGCCGCTGAACAGTGTTCAGGACAGCCTCTACCTCTGCTTCCGAACAGCCGCAGACAGCCGCGATATCGGATAGCGGCCGACCAAGCCAGCCTGTCGGCTCCAGCGCCTCGGCCAGCGCATAGGCGATCACCCGGTCAGCCGGGTCAAAGATCGTCAGATCAATCTGGCGCAGCACAAACTCGACAAGGCTTTCCGGACCGGTCTCGGCAAGATTGGCAAGCGCGTCCCAGTCGGTATCAGCCGGGCGGCCGCGCTGTTCACGGCCATAATCCAGCGCCGCAGACTCATATCTGTTTTCAACATCGGCGTGGGCGGTCGGGTCATCCGCGATGGCAGCGCCTTCGGTCATGTCACGGTCAAGGCTGCTGGTCTCGGTAACAGCATCCGTCTTGACGCTGCGGTCATCCCCGGCATCACCGGACGGGCTGGTGCCAGCTTCGGCTGCTGCCTGGTTATCGGCATCAAATTCAATGAACGGGTTATCCAGCGCCTGTTCCTGAAGAAAGGCGGCAATATCCAGATTCGTCATCTGCAGCAGCTTGATCGCCTGCTGCAGCTGGGGAGTCATAACAAGCGACTGTTTCTGCTTGACCTGTAAAGATGGCATTAACTGCATGGCGTCCTCCCTTGCCTGTGCTGTCTTGCAAGCATGATGAGAAGCCGTTCGTCGCAAATCAAAAAAACAATTTGACGATGCGGTTTGTCAGAATTCAGACAAAATTAAT
>NYYG01000030.1 GCA_002686685.1 SAR116 cluster bacterium
CCCCTGTATAGGTGGCCGGATTGGACCGTGGTGTGCGCCCGATGGGTGACTGGTCGATATCGACGACCTTGTCCAGCAGTTCGGCGCCAAGGATGGATTTGTGTGGTGCCGGCATTTCGCGTGCTTTGTGCAGGCGGCGCGCCAGTCCCTTCCACAAGGTTTCCAGCACCAGCGTCGACTTGCCGCCGCCCGAAACACCGGTCACACAGGTCAGCACGCCAAGCGGAAAATCGACGGTCACATCATGCAGGTTGTTGCCGCTGGCGGCTTCGACTCGCACCCGCCGCCCTTTTTTGGCCTTGCGGCGCGTTTTCGGAACCGCAATGGCCCGCTTTCCGGACAGATACTGTCCTGTCAGAGATTCCGTACTGTCGAGGATCTGCTGTGGTGTACCGGCGGCAATCACCTGGCCGCCATGAACACCCGCTCCGGGTCCCATATCAATCACATAATCGGCCAGCCGAATGGAATCCTCGTCATGTTCCACAACCAGCACGGTGTTGCCGAGATCGCGCAGCCTGACCAGTGTTGCCAGCAGCCGGTCATTGTCGCGCTGGTGCAGGCCAATGGATGGCTCGTCCAGAACATACAGCACGCCTGTCAGTCCCGATCCAATTTGAGAGGCAAGGCGGATACGCTGTGATTCGCCACCGGACAATGTGCCGGAATTGCGCGCCATCGACAGATAGCCAAGCCCGACATTCACAAGAAAGCCGAGCCGTTCGTTAATTTCCTTCAAAATCCGCGATGCGATTTCCGATTCCTGCCCCTGCAGCCGGTCATTCAGGCCGGCAAACCAGTCCCGCGCATCGCCAATCGACAGGCGTGAGATGTCTGAAATGTCGTGGTCTGCCACCTTCACAGCCAGCGCCTCGGGCTTCAGCCGTTTCCCGCCACAGGCCTCGCAAGGGTGATTGGCCCTGAACTTTTCCAGCTCCTCGCGTACCCAGGATGAATCCGTCTCGCGATAGCGGCGAGCAAGGTTCGGCATGATGCCTTCGAAAGGACGCTTGGTCTTGTAGGACCGCATACCATCATCAAATTCCATGGTGACGGGGATCGTGCCGGACCCGTGCAGGATGATTGACCGGACTTCGGAATCCAGCTCTCCAAAGGGCATGTCGAGCGAGAAATTGAACTGTCTGGCAAGTGATTCCAGTGTCTGGATGTAATAACGCGAACTGCTGGAGGCCCAGGGTGCCAAGGCCCCGCCGCGCAGTGTCTGGCGGGAATCCGGCACGACCAGCATCTCGTCGAAATGACTGCTGACCCCCAATCCATCACAGGTGGGACAGGCGCCGAACGGATTGTTGAATGAAAAAAGACGCGGTTCAATCTCGTCAATCGTGAAGCCGGATACCGGGCAGGCAAAATTCGCAGAAAAGACAGTCCGTGCCTCGGTGTCGGCATTATCCGCAAAAGCCAGCCCCTCTGTCAGGGCCAGCGCTGTTTCCAGTGAATCGGCAAGGCGGGTCGCCAGTTCATCTGCGTCGCCGCGAATGACCAGACGGTCAACCACGACCTCTATGTCATGCTTGCGCTTTTTGTCGAGAGTCGGCGTCGCATCAAGATCGTAGATTTCACCATCAATGCGAACACGGCTAAAACCCTTGCGGTGGAATTCGGACAGTTCCTTGCGGTATTCGCCCTTGCGCCCCCGCACGACCGGCGCGAGCAGGTAGAGGCGTGTGCCATCCTCCATCCCAAGCAGGATATCAACCATCTGGCTGACGGTCTGGCTTTTGATCGGCAGGCCTGTGGCGGGCGAGTACGGAATCCCGACACGCGCCCACAGCAGGCGCATATAGTCATAAATCTCGGTCACGGTACCGACGGTCGAGCGCGGATTGCGCGAGGTTGTTTTCTGTTCAATCGAGATGGCGGGTGACAGCCCTTCAATAAGGTCCACATCCGGCTTTTGCATCATTTCGAGGAATTGCCGGGCATAGGCCGAGAGCGATTCGACATAACGGCGTTGCCCTTCGGCATAGATAGTGTCGAAGGCAAGCGAGGATTTGCCAGACCCCGACAGCCCGGTCAGGACAACAAGGCGGTCGCGTGGCAGATCGATACTGACATCGGCAAGATTGTGCTCACGGGCACCACGCACGGAAATAACACGCGGTTCGGTGCGGGCCTCTAACGATGCATCTGCGGGCGGATGAATGTCTCCACTGCGTGTTAACAGCGCGCCGCTATCGGCATGCCGGCTGTTGGCATCGGGGCTTTTCTTGGTTTCATTTGGCATGGCGCGATCATAATCTGCGGGACACACAGCGACCAGCGAAATCAGACCGCCAGTCGGTGAACCCAAAAGGATAATTGTATGCTTGTCACATGTGCATCCGGGCAGGTAATCTAAAGACCTTACCAGTGCTTTTTTGGCAAAAATCCACAAAATCCGCGCAAGGGAGGCAGGCAGCCATGGCAGGCAGTGTGAACAAGGTGATTCTGGTGGGTAATCTCGGCAGAGATCCGGAAATCAGAAACACCCAGGACGGCGCCAAGATCGTACAATTGTCGATTGCAACCTCTGAGCGCTGGAAAGACCGCAATACGGGCGAGCCACGTGAACGTACTGAATGGCACCGCGTTGTGATCTTTAACGAAAATCTGGGACGTGTGGCCGAGCAATATCTGCGCAAGGGATCAAGTGTCTATCTTGAAGGCCAGTTGCAGACACGCAAATGGACTGATCAGCAGGGTGTCGAGAAATATACGACCGAGGTTGTGCTGCAGCGTTATCGCGGTGAATTGACCTTGCTGGGCGGTCGCGGTGATGCTGCTGGCGGTGGCTTTGGCGACAGTGCTGGCGGTAATATGGGGGGTGGCGGCTACGGTGCCGGCGCCCCTGCTGCAGCGCCAAGCGCGCCTGCTGCCCCGGCCACCCCGCCACCTATGCATGGTGGTGATAATATAGATGATGATATTCCGTTTTAAATCAATATACTGATTGGAAAACTTAAACCGGTGTCCGAGATCTATTCGGGCGCCGGTAATTTTTGTCAGAAAACAACAATATTTTGGGGTTTTCAGCGTGTATGTGGTATATATGTTGTAGGTATTCGCGGGTCTGATCTCGCGGTGTCTGATCGACGATAAACCCGCATCAAGAGACTGTTTTGTCCGACATAGTCCCACCATCTACCGAACCGTCCAGCCCGACGATTTCCATTTCCGAGGAGATGCGGAAATCCTATCTCGATTATGCCATGAGCGTAATCGTCTCACGGGCCTTGCCTGATGTGCGTGACGGGTTAAAGCCGGTACACCGTCGCATCCTGTATGCGATGATGGAGGGGAATTACGACTGGTCCAAGCCGCCACGCAAATCAGCGCGGATTGTCGGTGATGTGATGGGTAACTATCACCCACATGGCGACAGTTCGATCTATGAGGCGATGGTGCGGATGGCGCAGTCCTTTTCCATGCGTCTGCCACTTGTCGACGGGCAGGGCAATTTTGGCTCTGTTGACGGTGATCCGCCGGCGGCCATGCGGTACACCGAATCACGGCTGGCGCGCGCCGCCGAGAGCCTGCTGCGCGATATTGACAAAGAGACAGTTGAATTCGGCGCCAATTATGACGAGACGCAGCTTGAGCCGATGGTGCTGCCAGCGGAATATCCCAATCTGCTGGTCAATGGTGCAAATGGCATCGCCGTTGGTATGGCGACAAATATACCGCCGCATAATCCTGGCGAGGTAATTTCGGCCTGTGAGGCCTATATCCGCAACCCTGGCATCACCGTCGAGGAATTGCTGGACATTGTTCCCGGGCCCGATTTCCCGACGGGTGCGCTGATTATGGGGCGCGCAGGCATTCGCGATGCCTATACCACCGGACGGGGATCTGTGATCATGCGGGCGCGGGCCGAGGTGGTTACGGATTCGCGCGACCGAGAGTCCATCATCGTTCACGAAATCCCTTATCAGGTGAACAAGGCACAGCTTCTTGAGCGCGTTGGTGAACTTGTCCGTGAAAAGACAATCGAAGGCATTTCGGACATCCGGGACGAATCCGACCGCACCGGCATGCGGGTGGTGATTGAGGTAAAGCGCGATTCGTCGGGTGATGTGGTGTTGAACCAGCTGTATCGCCATACGCGCCTGCAGACGAGCTTTCCGGTCAATATGCTGGCGATGAATGCCGGCCGCCCGGTGCAGATGGGCCTGAAAGACGTCATTTCCGCCTTTTGTGACTTCCGCAAGGAAGTCATCACAAAACGGTCGGTTTATTTGCTTGGCAAGGCGCGGGAACGCGCCCATGTGCTGGCCGGTCTGATGGTGGCGCTGGCCTCGATTGACGAGGTGATCGAGTTGATCCGCCGCGCCCCCGATACGGAAACCGCCCGCAACGAGCTGTGCGCGCGGCGCTGGCCAGCGGCCGAAGTTGAGGCCTTTATCACCTTGATTGATGATCCGGGGCATGAGGTCATCAATGGTGAGTATATGCTTTCAGAAACGCAGGCGCGCGCCATTCTTGATCTGCGTCTGCAGCGTTTGACCGGAATGGAGCGCGAAAAGCTGGCAGATGAGACTCGCGAGCTTGCCGGCAAGATTGCTGACTATCTGGATATTCTGGGCTCGGTAGAGCGTGTAAACGAAGTCGTCCTTGAAGAGCTTGCCGCTACGCGTGAACGGCTTGATGATCCGCGTCGCACCGAAATTTCGGACCAGCTTGTCGATCAGGATGATGAGGATCTGATCCAGCAGGAAGATATGGTGGTGACGGTCAGCCACAGGGGGTACATCAAGCGCGTGCCTTTGTCTGTCTATCGCGCCCAGCGGCGCGGCGGCAAAGGGCGTGCGGGCATGAAGACACGGGACGAGGATTTTGTCACACAGCTATTTGTGGCCAACACCCATACGCCGATCCTGTTCTTTACCTCAAAAGGCATGGTGTATCAGCTGAAATGCTATCGCCTGCCCGAGGCTGCGCCACAATCGCTTGGCAAGGCGATGGTGAATATCCTGCCGATCGAGCCTGACGAGACAATCAACACCGTTATGCCGATGCCGGCTGACCAGTCCAGCTGGGATGACCTGCATATCATGTTCGCCACCGCATCCGGCAATATTCGCCGCAACCGGTTGAGTGATTTCACCAACATCATGCGCAATGGCAAGATTGCGATGAAGTTGGATGAGGGGGATGAGCTCGTCGGGGTGGCACCCTGCAGCGAGAATGACGATGTGCTGCTCGCAACGCGCAATGGCAAGGCAATCCGGTTTGCGGTGGATGCGGTGCGTGTGTTCCGTGGACGCGGCAGCACCGGCGTGCGTGGCATCCGGCTATTGGGAGATGACCGGGTTGTATCGATGTCGATCATTTCAGATATCGAACGCGAATTTGTGCTGTCCGTCACCGAGAATGGATATGGCAAGCGCACGGCCATCGGCGATTACCGCCGCACAGGGCGGGGTGGCCAGGGCGTTGCCAACATCGAGACAAGTGATCGCAATGGCCGCGTGATGGCCAGCTTTACAGTTTTTGAGGAAGACCAGTTGATGCTGGTTACCAATCATGGACAGATCATCCGCATCCGCGTGCATGGCGGTGAGGGCGATTCCATCCGGATCGCCGGTCGCAAGACGCAAGGCGTACGACTGTTTGACGTTTCAGGTGATGCGGATGAACGCGTCGTATCTGCCGGTCTGATCCGCGATGCTGACGATGCTGACGATGATGATGAGGGGGATGCCGCAGGTGATGAAGACAACACCGCCGAAAATGCAGATGAAAGCTCCGCTGATGCTGGAGCCGAGAATCCGGATGTTGCATCAGATGATTCGCCGTCGGGGGACGAGGCATGACGTCGCGAATAGTCCTTTATCCTGGGACCTTTGATCCGCTGACTTTCGGGCATCTTGATATTATCGAGCGCGCGGCGCGCCTTGGTGACGAGTTGATAGTGGCGGTGGCATCCAATGCCGGGAAAGGGCCATTGCTGTCCGTTGAGGAACGGACAGCGCTTGTGGCTGGCGAGGGACAGCGTCTGAGTGACGACGGCACGATCACCACACCTATTCGCGTATTGTCTTTCTCCAGCCTGTTGACAGATCTGGCCCGCGAGCAGCAAGCATCCATCATTGTGCGTGGTTTGCGTGCTGTTTCTGATTTTGAAATCGAATTTCAAATGGCAAGTATTAACAAGCGCTTGCACGGCGACCTTGAGACAGTATTTCTAATGGCGGCCGAGCATCAGCATTTTGTTGCATCGCGTTTTGTGAAGGAAGTTCACAAATATGGCGGTGATATTTCCAGCTTTGCACCGGCAAGTGTCGTCCGCAAGATGAACAGTCTGTAAACCGCGTCAGGTTTCCAGATGCATGACGCGGGTGCCTGAGAATGTGAGCGTCTTTGGAGACAGCGTTTTGGTAAACCGAGCAATGTGATCCTGGATCAACTTCTCGATGGTCGCCTGCGTTGCCTCATCAGGAAATTCCCATATCACGGTTGAGATATGTGGCGCCTGCGCGTTTCGGAAAGCTTGGAATTTAACGTTGCTGGTGTCTTTCAGCAATTCAGGCCATTTTGTTTGCAGAATAGATTCGAANAGTTCACATTCTTCTGCTGACGGGAATGTCCGGATGAAGATTTTTGTGATCATTCAAATTACCCAAACGNGGNGAAACCATGATGACATATGACGATNTCAGCTTTGCATTATCGGTGGCCTTTAGCAAGAAGGTCGCCAAACGCGCNGTNATTGTCGCGATCATCGTCGGCACCATTNTGGCNTTTATCAATCATGGTGACCAAATCATATCAGGCGACCTGACTNCTGATTGCTGGATCAAGATGATTGCNACCTGTTTCGTGCCCTTNACNGTTTCCNTNGTAACGGCAGCGNTGACCGCGCTGGANGCGCGTAAATTGGCCAANTAACGCGCGGGTGTGTGTGGCNNTTATGCAAGGGCACAGCNCTTGGCTTTTGGCAGNCTGTCCATTTCACGCTAATCTGTCGCCATGAGCAATGAGCGATTTATCCCNGACCCGGCGCAGATGGCNCTTTTNCCCGATGTGTCGGGAAACAAAATCAACGGGCTTGGCGAGACCGCGCCAAGACGCCCGAGCTATGTCTATTGGGGCAATGATCCTGACGAAATTGCTCATGGCGCGTTGCAAAAATGGTTCTACACGGTCGACCCTGGGCTTGCCGAATATGCCGAGATACGCCACGAACGCGCTTTGGTGTTGGACCAGGCGTTGTCACCGCTGGCGCCGGACCAGATGGCGGTCGATGCGGATGCCTGGCGAGCTTTCGTTGACGCCTCTGTAGCGGCCGGGGATTTTGANAAGGCCGGCGTGACGCGTTTTGACCCGCAATGGGCCTTTGAGGGAGTGGAGATCCATCAGCGCCANATCATCATCCTAGGCTTTCAGCATACCTATGATAAAATTTTGCAAGCGCCAGCCCCCNAAGGTGGGCTTGAGGTCATGCGTCAGTACTTACGCGCGGCACAGGGTGCCAAACAGGTGGCGGGCTGGCTGCGTGAACGGGGCTGGGATGCTGAACCGCTGACCGGGCCGATGTCGGGCAAGGTGACGATGATTCCGCCAGCGCTAGCCGCCGGGTTTGGCGAGCTTGGCAAGCATGGTTCCGTGATCAATCCAGCCTTCGGTGCCAGCTTCCGGCTGTCTGCCGTACTGACGGATTGTCCGCTACCGCTGGACGCGCCGGCCGATCACGGTATTGATGCGTTCTGTGCCAGTTGTCGCGTCTGCGAGGCCGCCTGTCCGACGGATGCCATCGNCCCTCACAAGCAGACCGTGCGCGGCGTTGAAAAATGGTATGTGGATTTCGACCGCTGCCTGCCGTTCTTCAACCAGCATCAGGGCTGTGCGGTCTGCATCGCGGTCTGTCCGTGGAGCCGTCCCGGGGTTGGCGACAGGCTGGTGTTGAAACTGGCGAAACGGGCTGAAAGGCTGGCCGCGAAAGAAGGCGGGGCGGGCTNAACGCAACTGCCCGGCGCGTCATCTTTCGATCCGCCGCCGTNACCNCTGAAAGCCTTGCAAACCCTAGGCATTTATGGGTAGACAGCCTGTAACTGAACGACTATACAGTCTGCCAAGTCGCGGCGTGTTAACGTTCGGCTTTCCGTATTCCGCAAGGATATCGGGCGCGTAGCTCAGTTGGTAGAGCAAGTGACTTTTAATCACTGGGTCACAGGTTCGAATCCTGTCGCGCTCACCACATCAAAGCCGTTGTCTCCTTGTTGCGGGACAGCGGCTTTTTGGTGTCCGTGCTGCATGTTCTTATCCAGCATTTTTTCCAATAATAAAATATTAAAAATTACTTAACTAATGAAGGAATATTTCCGAAATCGGTTTCGGTTGACTCCGAAAGCGCTTTCGTCACTCTGAGATGGGGGATTAGTTTTGAAGCTATCAATGATCGCACAGCGGCTCAAACTGTCAGAAAGTACAGTGTCGCGCGCTTTAAATGACTATCAAGACATTGCGCTTGAAACCAAGGAGCTAGTTCGTAAGACAGCTGCCGAACTTGGTTATGTGCCAAATATGCATGCGCGAAGGCTGGCCTCTGGAAAGGCGGACACAATAGCCTTTGTCATGCCGCGAACTGATGGACAATTGAACGCTGCTTTTCTTGGCGAATTAATGACAGGCATGGCTGAGGCGCTGACGGCGCGCGGTTGGGATTTGTCGGTGCTTGTGCCACGCAGCCTTGATGAAGAGTTGGCGATGTATCGTAATATTTCGCGTACGCGCCATGTAAGCGGTTTGATCATTTCGCGGACCCTCACCAAAGATATCCGGTTTCAGTTCCTAAAGGAGCTTGGGATCCCTTTTGTCGCACATGGTCGTTCTCTTGATAGCGACCAAGCGGCATGGATAGATGTCGATAACTTAGCTGCCTTTAGAGATATGGCAGCGCATTTTATTGCATTTGGACACCGTCGTATTGGTCATATTGGCGGGCCCGATACATATAATTTTGCCGTTGAACGTGCCAAGGGTTGGCGCACGGCGCTGGAAGAGAACGGTATATCGGCCACACCAGACCTTCTGGAAGTGGCAGATCTTAGCTTTAACGGTGGTGAAGCAGCTATGAGGCGCCTGCTGGCTCTCGAGGACCCGCCGACCGCCGTTTGTTGTATTTCAGATGTGGTTGCTATCGGAGCGATGCGCGCGTTACGTGCACATGGACTCGTGCCGGGGCAGGAAGTGTCTGTAGTTGGCTATGATGGGCTTGATATCGGAGCTTGGCTTGAGCCACCTCTATCAACGATGAAACAGCCTCTCCAATCAGCAGGTCAACAACTCGTCAAAATTGTAACAAGCATGGTCGAAAAGGGCGACATGCCCGCTGATCATCAGCAACTCTACCGCGCAACGCTGGTGCGGCGGGGAACTGACAATCCGCCTTCTGCGGATTGGCCAGCAAGAAGCCGGTCAAAAAGCTGACCGATTATCAACAAAACAACAGGAGGAAATGAACTATGAAGAAGTTCAATTTGGTCGCAGCCACAACCATTCTGTCTGTGATGGTTTCGGGTGTAGCAACTGCCGACAGCATTAGGTTCTGGACAACCGAAAATCAGCCGGAAAGGCTTGCAAAGCAGCAGGCTATGGCGGATGACTTCAAAAAGCGCACCGGCCATACGGTCGAGGTGATTCCGGTTGAGGAAAAAGACCTTGGCACAAGGGCAACCGCTGCCTTTGCCGCCGGTGACCTTCCGGATGTCATCTATCATACACTGCAGTATGTCCTGCCATGGGCGGAAGCTGGAATTCTTGATGTCGAAGCCAACGACGATGTTGTTGATGCGTTGCAGACAAACACATTCGCTCCCGGGGCTATTTCAATGGCTCAGTTTGACGGTATGACTGCTGCAGTACCTGTTGATGGCTGGACCCAGATGGTAGTTTACCGGAAGGATTTGTTTGATGCAGCAGGTCTTGCTGCCCCTACAAGTTATGCAGCGATCGAGGCTGCTCTTGACGCCCTTCACAACCCTCCATCAATGTACGGTTTTGTTGCAGCAACAAAGGTTGATGAGAATTTTATGAGCCAGGTGCTGGAGCATGTATTTCTAGCCAATGGTGTATCACCTGTTAGCGCGGACGGTTTTGCGCCCTTTGATTTGACTGCTACCACAGAAGTTCTGGATTTCTACAAGAAGCTGGCAAAGGCATCGCCTCCGGGTGAGCTTTTTTGGAAGCAGTCGCGCGAAATGTATTTTGCTGGTAAAGCAGCGATGATCATTTGGTCGCCTTTCATTCTTGATGAGCTAGCCGGTCTGAGGGATTCCGCTCCGCCAACTATCAATTCAGATCCAACTTCGCCTGAGCTGGCATCCAAGACAGCCGTTGTCACAACTTTTGGTGGGCCGTCAAATGCGGCCGGTGCTGCCTGGGCCGATATCCGTTATTTCGGTATCACCAGCGACGCCAACACCGATGTGGCGGCAGAATTCGTGACCTATTCGATGAAGGATGGCTATACAGCAACCTTGTCGATTGCGCCGGAAGGCAAGTTCCCCGTGCGTCGTGGTGAGCCGACCGACACAGCACGCTATGTGAAGGCATGGTCGAAGTTGCCTGTTGGTGTGGACCGTAAGGCACCATTGTCCGATTTCTATTCGGCATCGACCATCAACCGCATTGTGGGCGGTCTGGAAACAGCCGATCGCTGGGGCGTGAAGGAAGGTCAGCTTTCGCTTGCTTCGAAAATCATCAACTCACAGGCGATTAACCGTATCGTCCGTCAGTATATTGATGACGAAATCGATGCAGCAGCAGCTGTTGCCAAGATGAACGCTGAACTGGCGGCCGTCGAATAAATCTATCCCGGGCAGCCGTATTTTTGCGGCTGCCCGTTTCCATTTGACCCATTACTGGTCAGAATCAGAGACATGGAATCCAAACGAAATTCAGAATTTCAGGGCGCCTTGGCACGCCGCGAAAAGCGGTTGGCATATCTGTTGCTGCTGCCAACTTTCTTGCTGGTTCTGGCGATTGTACTCTTGCCTTTGGTGGCCAATTTCTGGATTTCTTTCAAGCCGGTAACCCTTGGCGATTTGCGACCGCCATCGCTTATCATCAAAGAAAATATACGCGGTAACATTGTGGGTGCTGGCGATAGCTTCAGGATCGAATATCGGTATCGCAATTCCTCGCTCACCTATCCGCTTGCTGACTCGGTTATGCGTGATGTGCTGCCGGGTGGCATCACCATTACNGCAAGTGACCCGGCCTGTGACATTACGAAATCTGATCAGCCCGCGGATGGCGCTGGCGCGAAGATGGTGACCTGTACCCTTGGAGATTTGGATCCCAAGGCGCGCGGAAGATTGCGGATTGAAGCAATTGTTGACGACCCATCGCNGGTCAACAAAGCACGCTTCAAGGACAGTGTGCCAACAACCAGCTTTGTGACGACAAATGTCATGACGTCGCTGGATTTCACCCTTGAAAACTTCAGGAAGGTGTTTTCGGCCGCGGAATTCTGGGATGTCTTGAAAACCTCTATTTATTACACGGTCTTTGGCACTGCCGGGGCGTTGATATTTGGCCTGTTTGCAGCACAGATCATGCAAAAGGCCTTTGTTGGCCGGTCCTTTGTGCGCGGGCTGCTGCTATTTCCCTATGTGGCGCCGGTCATCGCGGTGGCATTTTCATGGGTGGTGCTTTTTGATCCATTCTCCGGTGTTGTGAANGCCATGCTGTNACAGGTTGGTGCCGCAGACGGACCGATCAATTTCTTCGGTCAACGCAAGGTTGATATCAGCTTCTTTGGCCTGACTTTTGAGCTGCCAATGGCGTTGACGATGGTGATCCTGTTCGAGGTGTGGCGCTATTTCCCGTTATCCTTCCTGTTCATCCTGGCACGTATGCAATCCATACCGTCTGACATCTATGAGGCTGCCGAAATGGATGGCGCGACACCCATGCAGCAGTTCAGATTTCTCTCATTGCCCTTCATAGCCGGCATTCTGGCGGTGCTGTTTCTTTTGCGTTTCATTTGGACTTTCAACAAATTTGACGACATCTTCCTTCTGACAGGTGGCAATGCCGGCACCCGCACATTGACGGTGAATGTATATGAACAGGCCTTTGCCATTTCAAATCTGGGGGCAGGGGCCGCTGTCGCCGTGGTGATTTTCGTCTTCCTTCTGCTGTTCTCAATCATCTTTATCCGCTTCTCACCAAAGGATGCNGGCTGATGCGTTTCTGGATGACAGGCACCTTTGCCAGCGCGTTAAGCGGCTTTATCTGGCTTGGTTTGTGGCAGCTTGTGCTGAGCATGACAGCGATCCTGACCACTGGTGTGGCACTGCCATTGCAACCAGGACCGGCTGCAATGGCCGGATTGCTGACAGCCCTGTTTGGTATTGCGCAAAGACCGGCAGCGCCTCTGATCCGCAGGATTAGCGGTATGATTCTGCTTTTGATTCTGTTGGTAGGGCTGTCGCTTGGCGCGCCTTTCGACCCACAAGGAATACTGCCTGTCTGGCAAAATCTGATGCTGTTGCTCATGCTGACAGCGGCAGGTTGGATGAGCATTGAAAAAACCATTGGTACAGCTGGNCCGGGTCGGATGGCGCGTTATGCGGCTGAGGAGTTTTATCTTCGTCTTCTCTGGGGTTTGGGGCTGATGATGTTTGTGCTGATTGTGGCACTGCCCTTCTATGTCATGTTCATGACCAGTCTCAAAAGCCAGCAGAGTCTGCTGCAAAATCCGCTGGATTTTTCGATAGATCTGAGTGTCGGCTTTGCAACCTTGTTCCGGTCCTATANCGAGCTGTTTGCCGATTACGGATTTCTGACATTGCTGTTGAATTCCGCGATCGTCTCTGTAGCGACCGTGGTGTTGACCCTGCTGTTTTCGGTGCCGGGTGCCTATGCAGTTGCCAAGCTGCGCTTTCCCGGACGGCAATGGCTGTCAGGGTCGGTGCTGCTGATCTATCTGATACCCGCAATTATTCTCGTCATTCCGCTCTATGCNGTCTTTAGCCAGCTTGGTCTGCGCAACTCNCTTCTGGGGCTNTGCATTGTCTATCCGGCCACGACCATACCTGTCGCCCTCTACATGCTGCGCGGGTATTTTGCCGGTCTGCCGTCGGATCTTGACGATGCAGGTCTCATGGATGGCCTGTCACGGCTGCAGATCATCACGCGGATTGCGATGCCTCTGTCAATGCCCGCCATTGCGTCCGTTGCGCTGTATGTTTTCATGATCGCATGGAACGAGTTCCTGTTTGCTTTCATGTTCCTCGACGATGTGAAGCTGTTCACCTTGTCGCGGGGTATTGTGTCACTAAATTCATCCGAGGTGCCCCGCCAGCACCTTATGGCGGGCGCGGTTATCGCAACGGCGCCGGTCATGTTTATTTTTCTCTGGTTTGAAAGGTTCCTTGTGTCGGGTCTGACCGCGGGAAGTGTGAAAGGATAGCCTCTTGGCCAAACGCATCGAAGAAGCAATCAACATCATCAAAATGAATGATCGTGGCGGTTATACCGTTCCNACCAGCCGCCTATACCCCTATCAGTGGAACTGGGATTCTGGTTTCACTGCCCTTGGCATATGGCACTTCAATAAATGGCGTGCCTGGTTGGAAATCATGGCGCTGCTTGATGCGCAATGGCAGGACGGAATGGTTCCGCATATTGTGTTTCGCCATAATGACCCAGATTATTTTCCGGGTCCAAATGTCTGGTCGACCGAAACCGAACCCCCGACCAGCGGGCATTCCCAGCCACCGGTATTGGCCAGCATTATCTGGCAGCTTGTTCAGCAGGGCACCGAGTATGACGCGCGAAAGGCTCGGGAGCTGTTCCCGAAACTGATGGCCTATCACCGCTGGTTCTGTGCGGCCCGTGACCCTCAGCAGACAGGTGTCATTGGCATCATTCATCCCTGGGAATCGGGACGTGATAATTGCCCCGACTGGGATATCGGGATGAACAATATTGTTGTTCCGGAGAATCTTGAAAGCTACACGCGCCGTGACACGACGCATATCGACAGTGAGCAGCGCCCGACGCAGGAGCAATATGACCGCTTCATTACAATCGTCAAATTTGGGCGGGAATGCGGCTGGGACCAGCAACAGATTCATGCGAATGGGCCCTTTCTGATGGCTGATCCGGGCGTGCAGTTCATTTTCCTGCGTGCCAGCCGNGACCTGCTTGCGATGGCGCGCCATCTTGGCATGGACATGGCTATTGACGAGATCGAAGCGTGGGTTGCCCGTGTGGAACGTGGGTCGGATTGGTTGTGGAATGACGCCGTGGACGGGTATTGCGCGCGCGATATTCGCACTGGCACCTTCAGCGATGCGATCACCAATGCCTCTGCATTATGTTTTTATGCCGGTGTCGGCACGCCGGAACAGAACCAGCTCATGGAAGCGCATTGCCGTCGTATTCTTGATGCCAGCAGCTATGGCATGCCAAGTTGGGACCCTGAACATCCCGCCTTTGAGTCNCAGAGATACTGGCGCGGACCGGTCTGGGCGATCATGAATCACATGATTATCATAGGGCTGGAAGACGTAGGCCATCATGATCTTGCTGAACGCGTCCGCAATGACACCATCCGGCTGATCAATGAAAAGGGTATGGCTGAATATTTTGACCCGAAAGACGGGACCGGCCTTGGCGGTATGGATTTCTCCTGGACGGCGGCGATCTATCTTGATCTGAACCGCGACGCGGTTGCGGCCAAGCTGGCTGGCGGGCTTTGAGGCATATTTCATGGCATCTATTCAACTGAACGCTGTCGAAAAATGGTTTGACGATTTGCAGGTCATCAAGAGCGTTGATCTGGAAATTGCTGATGGAGAATTCGTGGTTTTCGTCGGGCCGTCGGGCTGTGGCAAATCCACGTTGCTGCGTATTATTGCCGGCCTTGAAGACGCCAGCGCCGGCGCAGTGGTCATTGGGGGGCGGGATGTAACCGACCGGCTGCCATCAGAGCGCGGCCTGTCTATGGTGTTTCAATCCTATGCGCTGTACCCACATATGAATGTGGCAGATAATATAGGCTTTGCGCTGAAAACGGCAGGGGTGCCGGCGGCCGAAATCCGCACTCGCGTCAACGACGTAGCGGAAATCTTGAAACTTGAAAGCCTTCTCGACCGTCTGCCAAAGCAATTATCGGGCGGGCAGCGCCAACGTGTGGCGATTGGCCGTGCCATCATCCGTGAGCCTGTTGGGTTCCTGTTTGACGAGCCACTTTCCAATCTGGATGCGGCTCTTCGGGTGAATATGCGGCTGGAAATTTCGCGGCTTCACGGACAGTTGGGAATCACAACCATCTATGTCACGCATGACCAGATTGAAGCGATGACCCTTGCAGACCGCATTGTTGTTCTGAATGAAGGGCGAATCATGCAGGCGGGCACACCGCGCGACCTTTATAATGACCCCAACAGCCGGTTTGTTGCCGAATTCATTGGCAGCCCGAAAATGAATATCCTGGCCTGCCGCGACGCAAATGGCAGCATTGAATTTGTTGGTGGAGCCAAAGGGGCGCAAAACCTGGCCTCTCAATCCACCGCGATCGACAGTTTGGGGTTCCGACCTGAAAATGTGATTATTGGAGATCCGAAGCGGGGCCACCTTTCAGGTAAAGTTGCCGTTTGTGAATATCTGGGATCAGAACAATTCGCCTACATTGATTGCGGGTTTGACGAGATGGTGACGGTACGGGTGGCGCCGGATACGGACCTGCAACCCGGGANCGACGTCAGCCTGGTGCTTGATGAAGGGCGGCTTTACAGATTCGGCGCAGACGGCGTGCGGCTGTAACGCATATTATGTGCGCCTCGTTACATAGTGCGGACGGGATGCGGCAACAGCCATTATGGTCTCAATCAGCTTTGGGAGGGCAGTTCGATGAATGACAGGGCATTTCCGGATTTTGAATCCCGTGCGTTCCTGCNTGCACATATCGACTCGATTCTTGCCTTCTATGCGCCTCATGTTCTGGATCCAGAAGGCGGATTTTTCCATCATTTTCTGGATGATGGCACGATCTATGACCGGCAGACCCGACACCTCGTCAGCTCAACGCGGTTCGTGTTCAATTACAGCAATGCCTTTTTGCAATCCAAGGACCCTGTCTATCGTGACTGGGTGGCGCATGGCATGGCATTTCTTCAAAATCATCATCTGCAGCCGTCTGGCCATTATGTGTGGCAATTGAAAGGCGGGGCAGTCGATGACGGGCGTGCCATGGCTTATGGGCATGCATTTGTGATGCTGGCAGCATCCTGGGCGGCAAGGCTGGATATCGCTGGCGCGCGCGAAACGCTTTACGATGTATGGGCCTTCATGGAGGCCCATTTCTGGGAGGCGGATCACAGCGCCTATGCCGATGAGCGGGATTCAACCTTGAACCATTTGGCAGCCTATCGCGGGCAGAATGCGAATATGCATACGGTAGAGGCGTTGATTGCCGCCTATGAGGCCACACAGGACCAGATGTTCCTCAACCGGGCCCAGCTTGTGGCGCGACAATTCTGCATTGTCCTTGCAGGCAAGGCAGACGGCCAGATATGGGAGCATTACACCGCTGATTGGGACATCGACTGGCAATATAACATTGATAAGCCGGATGATTTGTTCAAACCCTGGGGCTTTCAACCCGGTCATCAGATCGAATGGGCCAAGCTGTTGATGCAATTGCATATGCTGGCACCGGAGGACTGGTATCCCGAGGTGGCGCGGCGACTGTTTGATACGGCAATGGAGAAGGGCTGGGACCGTGACTTTGGCGGCCTTGTCTATGGCTATGGTCCGGACGGATCATTCGCCGATGCACACAAATATTTCTGGGTTCAGGCAGAGGCTATTGCCGCCGCATGGCGGTTGTTTGCCCATACGGGTGAAGAACGGTATCGACAGGATTATCACCGCCTCTGGACGTGGTCATGGCAGCATCTGGTCGATCATGAATATGGCGCCTGGTTCCGCATCCTGTCGCGTGAAGGGACATGGATAGAGCCTGAGAAATCACCAGCGGGAAAGGTGGACTATCATACGATGGGCGCTTGCTGGGATGTGTTGCAAGTCATGCAGCCTTCGAAGGGCCTGTAGGCGATAAGCCTGTAAACGAAAATTTAATTACATTGCAATAGGCTGTATGAAATATGGCCCCCGGCCATAAGACCGGGGGCCTGTTTGCACCTGTTTGCCGGGAGAAAAGCTATCAGATGCGAACGGTAACGCCCTGGCGGTCAAGGGCAACCGTGCCGCCATCAGACGTTGTGTAACAGGCATAGAATTCACGGGATTGCATGGCCTGGCGGATATCCATGTGAAGCGTGGGACGTGCTGCGCGAGGGAAGGAAACGCGACGCGTCCTGCTAGAGACATCCAGATCGCTGAAGAAGGATACAGTGACAACAGACATGACCAGAATTCCTTTAGACCTGTGTTGTGCCGGCGGTGACAAAGTGGAGGAAAGCTTTGCCCCGCCGTTGATCCAACGATAGGGCTTAAAACTTTAATGAATCGTTAAATGCTAATCACAACGGTGCGAAAAAATGCGCTATTTACCTTTGGTTTCGCGTTAACTGAGGTAAATATTTAGCAACCGAGATGAAGGAACATCNTTAGAAGGCATAATGACAGGACAGCCACAAAACCCATTTGCAAACTTGCCGATGTCTGGTCAGCCTCAATTTGGTGGGCAGGGCGGAGGTGGATCCACGGCTTCGNCCAGTGGTGAACGGCGTGTCGTGAACCGGTTCACGCCTTTGGAGTTCTCCGGAACCGGCATGCAGCTGTTTGGCATTCAGTTAGTAAACATTCTGCTAATTGCTATTACGCTTGGGATCTGGATTCCATGGGCCAGAGTGCGAAAGCGCCGGTTTTTCTATAACAACACCCGTATTCTTGACGAGGGCCTCGATTACCTCGCCACGGGTTTTGATATCTTCAAGGGATGGCTGATTGTCACCGTCGTTCTGGTCCTGTTTTATGCGCTACCAATGCTCGGGATACCGTTTCTGCAAGAAGGGTTCAGCCTTCTGCTGGTGTTTGTATATCCATGGGCCCTCAACCAGTCGCTGCGGTTCAATGCGCGAAACCTTGCGTGGCGCGATGTACGCTTTGNTTTCAAAGGCAGCTACCTGGGGGCGTTCTGGAACTTCTTTATCTTTCCGCTTATCGGCATTCTGAGCCTCGGGTTGCTGATTCCCATGGCGTCGCGTTCCATGCGCGACTATATCGCCAGCAATTACAGCTTCGGGAATGCAAGATTCTTTTCTGAAAGCACGCTTGGGGCCTATTACGGGGCCGGTTTCAAGACGTTCTTGCTGTTCCTCGTTCTGGCGATTCCTATTATTGCCATCGGTATTCTGCCGCTTCTTGGCCCAATTCTGGCGTTGCGCGATGGCGCGGCAGTTAAGGATGCCGTCGGCGCACTAGATGAGGCATCCCTCGCAATGCTGCAATATGGCCTGCCGGTCTTGCTGTTCATCCTGTTCGCCATTACCGGCAGCTATTATCGTGCCCTGACCCGCAATATCATGGTTGGCAGTTTGCGTTTGCAAAGCGGCATCCGGTTTCGCTCGCTGGTGTCAGGATTTGTTCTGGCGTGGATCATCCTCAGCAATCTCTTCNTGACCATCATCTCGCTTGGATTGCTGCATCCATGGGCACAGGTCCGGCAATATCGTTACCTCACGGAAAATACAGAAATCCGCCCGATAAGTGATCTGAACGGCTTTATTGANCGGCAATTGCGTGCGGGTCATTCCGTCGGNGATGCCATCGGTGAAGCAGGCGGCGTCGAGATCAGTTTCTAGAACAGGTAGCGGCAAGGCGGGTCNATGCAGTTCCATGGCAGTCTGAACAGGGCAGGGACGACAATGCGNGTTGATGCCGCGTTGCTGGTTGGCGAGCCGGGGCAAAGGCCGCACAGCCTGTATCTGGCCCGTCGTGACACTGCATCTGTTACCGAAGTCACTATCCTTGAAGTCGTTGCAGCCATAGCGGGCGGTGACACACGTCTGCGGCTGTCCAGCGGGGATGTATTTCACCTGCCAGCAGGCGCCGACAAATCAGCGTTGAGATCTTTNTATCCCCGNGGGGCNCAGCGCAGTGCCGGCCTGTCTCGCCTTGAATCTGTCAAATGGCGTGGTGCCGTGGTGCTGGCGGTGCTCTTTCTTGGCTTGATTGTCGGTATTCGATATTCGATTGCACCATTCGGCGATCTGGCGGCACGTTTCGTCCCCGCCCATCTGGTGGAACGTGGGTCGACAATGGTCCTTGCGCAGCTTGATGTTCAACTTTTTGAAGAGAGCGCCTTGCCGGATGAGACCCGCGCACGGATTCAGCGCGATTTTGATCAGTTGCTTACATTCGCGCCGGCTGAATTTCAGAATACCAGGCTGCACTTTCGCAGCTCCAGCCTCATCGGACCCAACGCCTTTGCGCTGCCGGGCAATGATATTGTGCTGTTGGACGAGCTGGTGACATATGTCGAGGATGATGATGTCGTTTTTGCCGTCCTCGCGCATGAGCTCGGTCATGTTACCGGCCGCCATGCCTTGCGACAGGTCATGCGTAGCGCGGTTGTCGCGATGGGTGTCAGCCTTATTGTCGGGGCCGAGGAATCGATACTTGAGGAAATAATCGGTTTTGGTGGTGGTCTGGTGTTGTCCGGACAGTCACGCGCCTTTGAGATAGAAGCGGATATCGCATCTCGGGAATGGCTGGTGGCAACCGGCAGGGATCCCCGCGCCCTTGTGTCTTTCTTTGAAAAACTGGCAGAAGATTGCGGCGTCATGTGCGATGGCGGGGGCTTCCTTGATTCGCACCCGTCCTTTGACATGCGGATAGAACAGATCCGTGATTGAAGATAATGGCTGCTCAAGCAAGCGACAGCACATCACACCCCAGATANGTCGCGTCACGATCATCATGGCTGACAAGCAGCACGGCCATGCCACGGTCTTCACATAGAGACATGAGGGCATCGAAACAGCCGGTGCGGGTATCCCAGTCCAGTGCGCTGAAGCTTTCATCCAGTAACAGGATCGGTTGGTTGCGCAAAAGAGCGCGAGCAAGGGCAACGCGTTGTTGCTGGCCGCCCGAAATTGCGGATGGAAGACGCGCCTGAAGACCGTCAATACCAAGCCGGATAAAGGCCTCGTCAATCTGCCGGGCATCCACAGCATTATCGGTGAGGCCAATACTGACATTCTGGTGGCAGGTCAGATGTGCAAACAGATTGTCAGACTGAAAAACGGACGTCACTGGCCGTTCCCAGGGCATGTCGTCATGAAAGGCAATGCCGTTCCAGCTGATGCTGCCGCTNNTTGGGTGCTCAAAACCTGCCAACAGGTCCATCAGCGTTGTCTTNCCAACGCCAGAGGCGCCTTGCACGGCAAGGATGCTGGCCGGCCGGACACAAAAGTCAAAGCTGAAACGCAGCGTTTCTGACCGCAGAAAAGTCAGCTTCTTAACCTCAAGCATGAATCGGCTTTCCAACTTTGCGTGACATAAACTGGAACAGCATGAAGATGCCGACAGTCAGGCACAAGAGCAGCANNGCGAGCGCTGCCGCTTCGCCTGAACGGTAACGCGCCATTGTCTGATAAAGCAACCAGGGCAGTGTCTGAAATTGCTGGCTGCCAAAAAGTGCGATAACTGTCAGATCGCCGAGTGACAGCGCCGCACTGAGGCCAGATGCGTATCCAAGTTCAGGGGCAAGGGCCGGCAGGGTGATCCAGCGCAAACGCCGCCAGCCACGAATGCCAAGGCCGGCACATAACCGGTCATGTGTGGCTGCCAGCGCGGCCAACCGGCCTTCAATGACACGGTAGGCAAAGGGCAGGGCCACCAGCATATTTGCCAACAGAACAAGCGCCGGCGCCAAAGTGAACAGACTGGCCACCGGTCGCAGCAGGATGAACAGACCGGTGCCAAGAACAATTGCCGAGACTGCGAGATACAGCGATACAGACACATCCAGCCACCAGACGGATCTGCCTGACCGCGCACGCCGCGTGCGTGCTATGGCCATCAATAAGGCGCAGGCAGATGCCAGTACCCCCGAGGTAAATGCGATGGCAAGCGAGGCAATGGCAGCGCGCCAGAACGCCGGAGATGAGAGGACAGTAATGATGTGCGGGCCAAGCCCTTTGGCAATCACCAACAAAACGGGCAGCACTGCCAGAATTGCAAAGCTGAGCATGATGACGCCATCGGTGGCGCGCGCCAGCAGGCTGGTGTCGCCGCGTTGTGCAATTGCGTGCTGGCGGGCCGGAACCGCAGCCCATGATGGCCCTGAAAAAGCTGCAAGGCCGGCAACAACAATAGCACATATTATCAATTGCAAGCAGGCCAGCCTCGCTGCGCCAGACAGGTCAAAATCAAACCGCAAGGTGGTGTAGATGCTGACTTCAAGCGTTGTCACGGCCGGTCCACCTCCCAGCATCAGGACCAGTGCAAATGAGGTGAAGCACAGCAGGAACACCAGTGCCAGCAACCCGGGAATGACCCGTCGCAGCGCCGGCCATTCAATGAGCCAGAAACGCGCCCATTCTCCAAGGCCCCATTGTGCCGATTGCCGCCAGTGGGATTGAGGGATNCCCGCCAGCGCGCCTGTTAAAACGCGCATCATCAGCGGGGCGTTGAAAAAGACATGCGCCAGCAAGACAGCGCCAAGCCCGTAAATAGGGGGTAGGCGACTGCCGCCGGCGGCTACCAACAGTCCTGACACAAAGCCTGATTGTCCCCACACGCCAATCAACCCGGTTGCCGCAACGGTTGTTGGTAGAATCACAGGTATAAAAGTAAATAAAAGTAATAATCTAGAAGATATAAGTGATGTTCTGCGCCAACAGCTGCGCGCCACTGGAATCGCCACAAANAGCGCCAGCAGGGCAGATGCTGCCGCTTGTATCAGGGTAAATCTGGCAATATGAAAAATGTAGGCGGTGTTATNGGCGCCCGATGCAGATGACGGCATTCCAGCCGTGCTTGCCAGCGCAGCGAGGGCCGCGATCGCCAGCGCGAAGAGTGCGGCGGCGAGNGCAAGGCCGGCAATGCCAGCCTTGCCAGGGTTGTTCCAGTGTCCTGCCATTTAGGGCCTATTGGCTAAGAGCGGCCTGCCATTCGGCAACCCAGGCGGATTTGCTGGCAGCCACTTCCTGCGGGGTGAACAGCAGTGATGTTGATGGGGTTATAAGGCTGCCAAAGGCATCGGGAAGGGCGGCCTTGCCAGCAGGATACATCCAGTTTGTGGTCGGGATGACTGACTGGAAATTGTCGCTCAGGATAAAATCCATGAACTGCGCTGCCAGTTCCGGCTGCGGTGCATTTTTCAGCATCGCGGCAACCTCGATCTGCATATAGTGGCCTTCGGCAAAATCAGCTGCTTTGTACTTGTCTGTTTCCTCGACAATCATGTGATAGGCAGGCGAGGTGGAATATGAAAGCACCATATCAGCTTCGCCCTCTTGGAACATNGAGTAGGAATCCCACCAACCCTTTGTAACAGTGACAATTTTTGGCTCCAGCTTCGCCCAGGCTTTGGCAGCATCATCCCCATAAACCGACTTTACCCACAAGAGCAGACCCAGCCCCGGCGTTGCTGTGCGCGGGTCCTGAATGACGATACGCAAATCGTCAGGTGCATCCAGCAGCGCCTGCATAGATGACGGGACATCACTCAGCGTTTCGCTGTTATACACGAATGCAAAATATCCCCAGTCAAATGGCACAAATACGTCGTCATCAAAGGCAACGGGAAGGGCGCTGCGCCCGGCCATGCTGACATTATGCGGCGCAAGCAGACCTGTGCTGCGCGCCGTTGCCATGAGGCTTGTATCCAGCCCAAGAACGATATCCGCCTTTGAGGACGGGCCTTCGATCTGTACACGGCCAAGGATCCCGACAGAACTGTCCAGTGCGACAAAATTCACATCGCAGGCGCATTCTGCCTCAAACGCTTTTTCAATGGCTGGCCCGGGGCCCCATTCAGCGGCAAAGGATTCGTAGGTGTAAATTGTCAGGATGGGTGTTTCGGCATGGGCGGCAGACAGCCCCGCCATGATACTTGTTGAAAGTGCTGCAACTGTCGCTGTCAGCAAGGTTNTGTAACGCATGTANTCCTCCAATGCGGCTCGGAAAGCCATATTGGGCGGTAGGGAAAATGCAATGTGTCATTGGCGACCTGACGAGGTTCAGGCTGACCTGATGACCGCTTTCCTCCGCCAGTATGACCTGGTTCAGGTTCTATGGGTGTTTCTCAGCCCGATCCGATAACCGGGCACCCCAAGCGACGCGATGACTATAAGAGACTAAAAGCGCATTTTAAAGCATTGATTTACNGTGAAAGCCGTTTCTGTCGCAACGNCAACCAGATACCGAAAACCCCCGCCGGTTTCGCAGCAGGGGTTTCTGATGACGGTATGCAACAGCTCTATGGCACTAGCCCTTTAGGCCGCGTGCTGACTGCCACTATCTTTAANCAAANTGTCGCATAATGTATATTATGGAATTAAGTAAAGGAAAATACGAGCAGCATCGATTCGATAAATCTGAATTACGCATAAAGCGGTGATTGGAACTGACGGCTGCGAGGATTTAGTCGAGGGTGAAGGTCATCCCGTCGACACCTGGCTCTGTGCCGTCCGGGCAAATCGCTGCCAAAGCCGCGTAGTCTGCCTCGAGGCCTAGATGTGTCAGCACTGCCCTGCCNGGCTGAACACGCTCAATCCATTCAAAAGTCTGTTCATAATGGCTGTGTGCCTGATGCGGGGTATCGCGCAGGGCCTCGACAATCCACAAGGGTACGTCGCGCAGGCTGTCCAGCACATCGTCTGCCAATTCGACGACATCCGTTGAATAGGCGAACTTGCCGTCAAACCGAAAACCGAGTGAGTCCGCATTGCCGTGCGCCTGATGAAAAATATCGATATCGCAATCACCGATCCGGATCCGCGTACCTGGCGCTATGGTTTCAAGGCGCATCGGAGGTACGAAATAGCTGGGTGATTTTGGGCTCTTGCTGAACAGATAGGGGAATCTGGCCACAATATCCGCCCCGTGATGCTCGGTTGTCATGATGGGCAGTTCAATCCGGTCCGGCCAGAAAAAAGCCCGCAGGTCATCCATTCCCGCAATATGATCCGAGTGCGTGTGGGTAACCAGAACCGCATCAATTTTTTTCAGTCCAAGCGGCAGAAGCTGGTTTCTGATATCCGGGCCAGCATCAACAAGGATGGTCGTGCTGCCTGTTTCAACGAGCACAGCACAGCGTTGACGCCTGTTGCGCGGGTCTGACGGGTCACACCGACCCCAGCCAGCATGACCGAGCGCTGGCACCCCGACAGACGTACCGCATCCAAGCAGCGTAACCNTCATGATCCTGCCATTCCCGAAAACAGGCGTAATGTGTTGCCGCGGGTGATTGACGCCATATCCTCAATACTGCGATTGCGCAGTCCGGCAAGACATTCCAGCGTATGACGGGTATATGCCGGCTCGTTTGGTTTGCCGCGCATTGGCACAGGCGCCAGAAACGGGGCGTCGGTTTCCACCAGAATGCGATCCTCGGGCGCGGTCAGTGCAACTTCGCGAATAACCTCNGCATTACGAAAGGTCAGGATGCCGGAAAAACTGACATAAAAGCCGACGTCAATGGCACGGCGCGCCAGTTCCGATCCCGAGCTGAAGCAATGCAACACCCCAGAAAAAGCCCCTTTCCCCATCTCATCCTCAATAATATTGGCGATGTCCGCATCAGCTTCGCGGGCATGAACGATGACGGGCAAATCCAATTCGCGTGCCGCCGTGATCTGGGCGCGAAAGCTNTCAGCCTGACGGTCGCGCGGCGCATAATCATAATGATAATCCAGTCCGGCCTCGCCAATGGCAACGCATTTGGGGTGATCCGCAGCCTTGATAAAGGCATCGACATTGCAGGCATCTTCTTCATTGCCGGCCTCATGTGGATGGACACCGACGCTGAACCACACATTATCATGGGCTTCGGCTATGCGGCGTGGCTGGTCAGCCGTTGTCAGCTTTACACCGATTGAAATAACAGAATCGACGCCCGCCTCACCTGCTCTTGCCAGCACGGCTGGTAGATCTGCAGCAAGCTGCGGATAGTCAAGATGCGCATGACTGTCGATGATCATCTATTGCCCCTCTTCCACCACATAACGAGGAAAAACAGGCACAGGCTTTTCAATTTTATGGCCGGAGGACAACCGTGCTGCCCCACCAAGCGCCGTGAAGTCACGCGACTCTGCGGCCACACCCAACTGATCAAGCATCAATGCTGTTGCCTGGGGCATAACCGGCTGCGCCAGAATGGCCACTTGGCGAATGCACTCAGCCAGCACTGCCAGCACCTCTTCCATACGCTTGGGATCGGTTTTCTTCAGACCCCAGGGTGCGGTTGTGTCGACGTAACGGTTCGCGTCAGCCACAACNTGCCAGATAAGACGCAGCGCCTCGTGAAATGCCTGCATGTCGATGGCGTTTCGCACTGCGGGCAAGAGCGCGTCTGCCGCATCAAGCATTGCCTGATCGTCATCCGTCGGCGTGGCAGGCAGCGCCGGCATCACACCATCACAGTTCTTGAAGATCATGGAAAGTACACGCTGGGACAGGTTGCCGAGATCATTGGCAAGATCGCCATTCATCCGGTGGATCATTGCCTGTTGAGAGAAATCACCATCATTGCCAAAGGGCACTTCACGCATCAGGAAATAGCGCGTCTGGTCCAGCCCATAGCTATCAGCAAGTTCATTCGGGTCAATCGCATTTCCAAGCGACTTTGAAATCTTCTCACCTTCATTTGTCCACCAGCCATGCGCAAAGACCCGCTTTGGCAGCGGCAGATCCGCTGCCATCAGGAATGCAGGCCAGTAGACGGCATGAAAGCGCAGGATATCCTTGCCAACCATATGAAGATCAGCCGGCCAATATCGCTGGTTTCGTTCGGCGTCACCAAACGCACCATCTTCCGGCCATCCGGTGGCGGTGATGTAGTTGGTCAGCGCATCCAGCCAGACATACATGACATGTGCATCATCATCAGGAACAGGGACGCCCCATGAAAAACTGGCACGGCTGACTGACAGATCACGCAATCCACCCTTCACAAAGCTTTTTACCTCGTTGAAACGTGACTCCGGACCGACAAAATCGGGGTTGGCGTCATAAAATTCCAGCAATCTGTCTTGCCATTGAGACAGGTTAAAGAAATAGGATGGTTCCTCTACCCATTCGACTGGCGCGCCGGACGGGGCCTTGCCGTCAACAATTTCGGTTTCGGTGTAAAACGCCTCGTCACGTACCGCATACCACCCTGCATAGCTGCCGAGGCTTATATGCCCACGGTCAAGAAGCCTGCGCCACAGCGCCTGACAGGCGGCCCGGTGACGCGGTTCCGTGGTCCGGATGAAATCATCATTCGAGAAATTCATCCGTCCGGTCAGATCACGAAAATTCTGGCTGACACTGTCGGTAAAGGCTTGCGGCGAGACACCCTTGTCCTGTGCGGCCTTTTCCACTTTCTGGCCGTGTTCGTCTGTCCCCGTCAGGAACATGACGTCATAGCCGTCCAGTCGCTTNAATCGCGCCAGCACATCGCAGGCAAGTGTTGTGTAGGCGTGCCCGATATGCGGTTTGTCATTCACGTAATAGATCGGCGTCGTGACATAAAACGGTGTCTTGGCCTTGCCTGTCATTCTGCTGTCCATGATATTGTGAAAGCGCAAGGCTGCCGCGGCAAATCCCTATGGCAGGATGTAACGACTACACCGCGTCAGGGCAAGGATTTCTGGTGCAATTTCGTAAGCTCACGTTCCAGAAAATGGGCAAAATCNAAATATAANCCGTCTGCCTTTTGGGCGGATTCAAGGAATTCGGCATGTGCCGTGGCCAGCCTGTCGGCTGAGTGAACGGTGCACAGATGTGCAATTGCCGGATGTTCAAATTCACAGATATCTGTCGATGGACCGGCACCCGCAGAAATGGCCGAGAGGCGCAGCAGACGCGCAATCAGCCACTGCGCGCCTTCGCGCAAGGCCGCACCATCCGCCCCCCCTTTGCCCCATTTCGTGCAGATGGTTGCCAGTGCCGGTGCATCAAGCACGGGTGCTGCCAGTAAACGACACACCGCAACATAGCAATCTGCTGCGCCACTTTCAGCCAGACGCAGGGCGCGCCCAGGCGCACCTTCTGCGAGATNTGCAAGGTCTTTATGTGGCAAGCCGCCNTCAGGCATCAGCTTGCCCAGAAGTTCAACACAGCTNTCAAGTTCAGGTGCAGCGATACGTACAACGCGACATCGCGACCGGATTGTTGGCGGCAACCTGCCAGGGCGGGATGCGGTCAGAAACAGGNCGGTTTTTTCGGGTGGTTCTTCCAGCAACTTCAAAAGGGCGTTTGCGCCATTGCGATTGACGTCATCCATGGAATCGATAATCGCCACGCGCCAGCCGTCACGTGCCGGCTTATGCCCCATNAAGGCAATCAGCTTNCGTATTTGCGCCAGCTTGATTTGTCCGGATTTGTTGTCTTCCAGATCGGGTTCAATGATGCTGAGATCCGGATGCAACGAGCGTATGACAAGCCTGGTCCCGGGATCGTCCGGATCAAGCGAAAAGCTTGCGACCTCACCCGGCATCAGGAGATTGCCCTGATCGCGATTCTCGGCCAGAATCCAGGCCGCCGCCATACGCGCCATCAATCCCTTTCCACTGCCTGCCGGTCCAGTCAGGAGCCAGCCATGTGCCACGCGGCCACTTTCCATGGATTGGGTCAGCCCGGCCGTTAAAGCGTCATGGCCAATAAGAGGTTGATCTGGGTCAAGCCCCGGGAAAGATGCCTCATCGGCGGCCATTACACCGTCACCCCTGCAGATATCAGCCTTGGCGAGATAATGTCGACGATATCATCATGGATTGCTGTGGCATCGCGTGCCGCATCAATTACGGCAAAGCGCCCCGGTGACGCTTCTGCCAGCGAAAGAAAAGCAGCCCTGACATTCTGGTGGAAGGCAAGGCCCTTGCTTTCAAAGCGGTTTTCTGAGGAATCACGGCCATCAGCCCGGCTGAGGCCGTCCGCAACATCCATATCAAGAAGAATGGTCAGATCAGGCACTAGACCGCCACAGGCCAAATTGTTCAGGGCCTCGATGGCGTCAGACCGCACACCGCCGACCACGCCCTGATAAACACGGGTCGAATCATTATACCGGTCGCAAAGAACAATGTCGCCGGCAGCAAGGGCCGGGCGCAAAACATGCTCGACATGTTCATGGCGTGAGGCAGACATCAGCATGGCTTCAGTCGCTGGCAACCAGCGGTCTGCGGCACCTTCAACGAGCAGGCTGCGCACGGCCTCAGCCGATGGCGTGCCACCGGGTTCACGCGTGACCCGCGTTCTTTCAGCAAGTCCCCGCGCGGCAAGCCAGGCAACCAACAGCTTGATCTGGGTGGTTTTTCCGCTGCCCTCGCCGCCTTCAAAACTGATGAAATAGCCCGCCATATGCCAAGCCGTCAGTTCATCAGGTCCGGATTTGGGCCAGCGCCGAATATCAGATACTTCAAGGCTTCGCCTACGCGATCAAACATTCCGAGGCCGGACACATCTTTCGCTGCCAGCAGATCATAACGGGTTGTGTTGCCCGGCACCTCTACCACCAGTGTTCCCAAAGTCTGTCCAGCGGTGATCGGCGCTGGCACAGGGTCATTCCACTGCAGCGTCATCTTCATTTTCCGCCGATCGCTGCGGGCCATCACCGCATGCAGGGGTTCGGCCAGAACAAGACCAACTTTTCCAGAAGCCCCAAGCCAGACATTGGCATGGTCTACCGGTTCACCCGCATCAAAGAATTTATACAGTCTGAATTCGCGGAACATCAGATCCATCAGACGGCGCGATTCCGATGATCTCTGTTTCATGCTGTCCATGCCATTCAAAACCATGACCACACGCTGATCTTCGCGCAATGCCGAGCCCACAAGCCCATAGCCTGATTCTTCCGTGTGGCCGGTTTTGAGCCCGTCAGCACCCTGCGTTCCATAAACGAGGGGATTGCGGTTGCCCTGTTTAATACCGTTGAAGGTAAAATTCTTTTCCGCAAACATCGGATAGAGTTCGGGATAGCTATCAACCGGAAAATCACGGATCAGTGCTGTNGCNAGGATGTTCAGGTCACGCGCTGTNGTGAACTGGTCCGGATCTGGCCAACCGGTNGAATTGCGNAAATTGGTATTGTTCATCCCGAGCGAGCGNGCCACNTAGTTCATTTCTTCGGCAAACCCGTCTTCGGTACCTGAAATACCNTCNGCAAGGGCAATTGCGGCATCATTGCCGGATTGGACAACGACGCCATAAAGCAGGTCGCTGACAGACACTTGCTTGCCAACCTCNACAAAGGTTTTTGATCCGCCCTTCTGCCATGCTTTTTCGGAAATCAGAAACGTATCATCAAGGGACAGGCTGCCATCNGCAATCCGCTGAAACGCGATATAGACTGTCATGATCTTTGCCATCGACGCCGGCTTCATCGGCGTATCAGGTGATTTTGCCATGAGGACCTTGCCTGACCCAAAATCCGTCACATAGGCAAATTCTGCCGAGCTNGTAATTTCAATCGCGCGCACCGGGAGCGACACGGCAACGGATAAGGCCAATANGGTTATGCAGGTGCCCACCCGCTTTATGCCTGAACTGAAAAAACGCCCCACGTTGATTTCCTTTTCAAAAATATGAACCTCTGATTTGACCTAGCCAAAAAAAGCGGCACAAAAATGACCGGTGCATCTGCTGTTGTCAGTCAACGATGATCCGCGCCCCTTTGAAACCAAGACCCAAAACATCATTCAGCAACGTATCTGCACGCGCGACATCTGCCAGCGGGCCAAGGCGCACCCGATGCAACGTCTGCCCTTTAACCTCGACCTGTGTAATTGACCCGGCACCAATGCTGTTAACCCGTTTCAGCACCGTTGCAGCATTTTCCCTCGAATGAAACGCGCCAAGCTGGATCCAGATGCTTGTCTCGACTGGTGGCACGGTAATGATTTCGCCAACGCGTGACCGCTCTAACAGTTCAAGGGCCGATTGACCATCTTCTGCCTTGTAAGTCTTGCCATCACTGGATGTTGCAGAAAAGGTGACATCAGACGACCCTACCGCATTGAACGCCGGCTTCGCTTCTTCAGGGAGCCCCTCCACTTCGGGAAAACTGCCGCGTTTGGCAAGCTCTTCAAGCCGCAGACTCTGTTCTGTCAGCAATTTAACACGCACTTTTGCAATGCCAGCGTCCTTGAAACCCAGCAGGCGCGCCGCTTCGCGTGAAAGATCGATGATCCTGCCGGGTACAAACGGACCGCGGTCATTGATCCGGACAACGAGGGACCGGCCATTATCCAGATTCGTAACCCGGACGACAGACGGCATCGGCAGGGTCTTATGCGCCGCCGTAATGTTCATCGGATTAAAGATCTCGCCATTCGCCGTCAGCCTGCCGGCGAATTCATCACCATACCAGGACCCGATACCACTCTCGTCATAAGACAGGTCACGCGTCGGGTAATACCATACGCCGCCCACATTATATGGATCGCCAATTTTGTAGCGCGGCGCCGCGACCACGGTTCCGTCGGCTAGCTTTTGCGCATTTTCGGTTCGTTCCTGTGACTTCTGTGTCTTCTTTAACAGGTCAACCGCCAGTTCAGCTGTGGTACAGCCACCCAGCAGCACACAGATGAACCCCGCCTGCAGCAGCCGCCGTGGTATTTTCTGGGTCAGGTGGGAAACAAATCGCATTGCTGTTGCCTATCGAAGTGAATCCGAAAGAGAGCCAATGGCAATGGCATAATAATTCGATCGGTTCCATCGCAAAATGGAATCATAGTTTGAGTAGGCTAGAAATGCCCGTCCGCCGATGCCATCCGGCAATACAAGCCGTGCTTTCAGGGGCCGTTTGGGTAAGNCAGATCCGTCGAGATTGCGCACCCCTGCCGCCTGCCAGGCAGGCAAGGCAAGGCGCGTTTTCGTCTTGCCAAGCTTGGTTGCGCCCATGCCGCCTATCACAAGGTCGGGNGGAATGCGCACCTCGCGTCCCCAGGTTATGTCGTCTCGCCAACCGGCCTTGGCCAGATAATTTGCAGTGGAAGCAAACACATCGGCGGTTGTGCCCCAGATATCCCGTTTTCCATCGCCGTCCCAGTCGACCGCATAATCGATAAAGCTCGACGGCATGAACTGGCTCTGNCCCATTGCGCCGGCCCAGGACCCCATCATCTTGTCAGCAGAGATATGCCCTTCATCAATAATCCGCAGCGCATTCAGCAATTCCTTCCGGAAATACCGGCTGCGCCGCCCGTCATAAGCAAGCGTGACAAGCGCCTGCGGTACGTTGAANCTGCCCAGATATTTGCCAAAGCTGGTTTCAATGCCCCAGAAGGTGACGATATAGCGCTTCTGTACCCCGTATTTTGCTGATACCGCATCCAGAATGTCAGCATGTTCGATCAGCATTTTGGCAGCGGTGTCGCGGCGCCAGGGGGACACGAATTTTCCAAGATACCTGTCCAGCGTCATCTTGAATTCAGGCTGGTTCCGGTCCAGTTCGACAACCCGCGGCACCAGCGTGACATCCTTGAATGCGGAATCCAGCGTGGCCTCAGNAATGCCNGCGGCGCGTGCTTCGGCGCGCAANTNCTTCATCCANNNAGAAAAGTCATCGGCCANGNCGGGATGCGATCCTNCTANAAGNAGCANCATGAGCATNCAGGCACGGAGCCAATTGCCAAATGCGCNGCTNGTCCNACAAGGACCTGTNGCAGGAGATCGAAAACGAAATGTGGTCACAGCGTCACCAAGATTTGGGCCGGTCTATCCATGCAACAANAAGCGCCGCACAACGGTATTAAGCTGTTCTACACGATGTTGTGTAAAGCGTACAGACAAACCACAACTGGTGGCGTNTTGGTGGGGCCGCCCAACCAAAACCTGTAATCGATGGGGCNATCAGGGTCAGACAGCGTCCAGATTCGACCTTTGCGTCACCCTGCCAGCAAATGGACTGCGCAGCGCCATTGCCAACAAAGGCGGCACGATAATCAGCGTTGCCAATGTGGACAGGCCAAGCCCGCCAAAGACAACAACACCGAGGCCGCGATAGAGTTCTGCCCCTGCCCCAGGGAAAATCACAAGGGGCACCAGACCAAAGAGCGATGTCAGCGTCGACATGAAAATCGGACGGACACGATTACGCGTCGCTTCGATAACGGCCTCACTGATATCCATATTTTCTTCACGGATATGCAGCATCGCCTGTTCAATCATCAGGATGGCATTATTGACCACAACCCCGGTCAATATGACAAATCCCAGCATTGTCAGCATGTCCAGCGGTTGCTGGATGAAGACATTCAGGAAGGCAAGGCCGCCAATGCCGCCGGCCGCCGCAACCGGCACTGCCAGCAGGATGATCAGCGGCAAGACAAAATTGCGAAGCAACACAACCATCAGCAGGAAGATCACGCCAAGGGCAATCAGAACATTTGCCTGCATCGCCTGCCATGTTGCATTCAACGCACTGGCCGCACCATTAAGTGAAACTGTTACACCAGCATCACCGGCAATATCTCTGATTTCATTTATAATTTCTTGTTCAATTTTGGCAACAGCCTGTTCAAGTGGCAGGCTGCTATTCGGGCGCAACTGCAGCGACATCGCCTGCCGTCCACCGATCCGGCGTATTTGTTCGGGGGCGCTGACAATATCAATTTTGGCAAGTTGTCCAAGGCGCAGGATATTGCCACCGCGGGTGACGATCGGAATATCTGACAACTGAGCGGCTGTCAGATTGGTGGCATCTTTTCCGGCGACCACCAAATCAATCAATTCACCATTGATCGGTATCTGGATGACGTTTGAACCATCATTAAACACATCCACTGCAGACGAGACGTCACGGACAGACACGCCGGCGCGCGCCAGCGCATTCAGATCCGGGGTAATGCGGATTTGTGGCGCACCATTATCCAGATTTGGAATCGCACGAACCTGATTGCCTTCGGTACGCGGGAACAATTCGGCAATGCGTTCATTAACCCGATAGGCAATCGGCAGCACGGCATCACGGTTTGGGCCGCTTATATCGATGCGTATTGACCGTGATCCGCCAACCGAACGTCCAAATAAAGATGCCTGGCGCACAAAGGCACCTGCCCCGGGTTCACTGAAGATCGGGCGCATAAGCACCATCTGCAGTTCAGACACGCGGTTTGGATCCACCGCGGACGCACCGGCAAATGCACCGCCTGGGAAAGCCACAAAGAAAAAGCGTTCAATGGCGGGGGGACCATCCGGCGCCACCTCTTCCTCCCAAAGGGGACGCGCGGCGGATTCCATCTTTTCGGCAATCCGCAGGGTTTCATCCATTGAATAGCCCGGCGGGGTNAAAATCCGGCCAAAGGCAAAATTAGCGTTGCCATCAGGCAGATAATCCAGCTGTGGCATGAAGCGCGCAGTGAAACCGGCTGCCCCGGCTACAACAACAGCGACAACAATTAAACCGACAAGTGACCGGTTGACGGTCAACCGCGCGTAAGAAACGATCATGCGGGCAAAGGCACGCGCCAGATGGTCGAGCCCCGGCACGGGAAGAAGACGTTGATATTTGTCGGCTGACCCGCCCAGAAGGCGTGCCGCCAGTGCAGGGATAACGGTTACAGACACAACCACCGAAATCAGCACTGCCACCGAAATGGCAATGCCAATATCACGGAAAAGCTGCCCGACNGGCAGTTCAAGCAGCAACACCGGAATAAAGACGATCACGGTCGTCAGGGCTGAACCAAGGATTGGCGCCCAGACCTGACGCGCGCCGTGATAGGCGGCGACGTCAGATGGCATCCCCCTTTGTCGCAATCGGAAGATATTTTCCAGCGAAACGATAGACGCATCGACAACCATGCCCACGGCAAAGGCGAGTCCGGCAAGAGAGATGACGTTGATCGACAGCCCAAGTCCGGCGATCGCCACAAAGGTACCGATCACCGAAACCGGAATGGCCGCGAAAATGACGATGGTGGGCAGAATACTGCGCAGAAACAGCAGCAGAATCGACAGCGCCAGCAAACCGCCAATCCAGATATTCTGCTGCACGAGGTCGATGGCCGACGAAATATATTTCGTTTCGTCATAGACCACATTCAGTTGAAGACCACGGGCATTCAGAACCGAGCTGTTGAGCGTGTCGATGGNTGCCCGCAACCGTCCCATNGTCTCGACAACATTGGTGCCCTGTNCGCGCAATGCATTGATGATCACCGCATTTTCGCCATTCAGGCGCCGATAGCTGGATCTTTGCTGTGATTGCAATTCAATGGTGGCAATGTCTTTCAGCAGCAGCGGTATGACCGCGCCATTTGCCGACACATCGGTGCGCACAACAATATTGCCAGCGGCATCCGGGGTGTAATTCACCGCTTCGGTACGCACGGCATAGGTGCGTTTGCCTTCATTCACCACACCGACGCTCATCATCGAGGATGATGAACGCAGCGCATCAAAGACTTCAGTCAGGGTCAGCCGGAACTGAGTCAGTTTTGAGGGGTCGATAAAGACCCGCATCTCCTTGGCCCCACCACCATTAAAGGTGATCTCAGCCACGCCATTTACGCGCCCCAAAGGCTCAATAATCTGGCTCTGAACAAAGTTACCCAACCCTTCAAGATCGATATCGGCACCCGGTTGCGCGACGAGCGCCAGTCGGGCAATCGGGCTGTCATCTGAATTTGAGGTGCGCACCTCGGGGGTGCGGGCATCCGATGGCAGCCCGGTGACGGATGACAATTTGCTGAGTAGCAGGACGAGCGCCTTGTCCATATCCTGTCCAACCGCATAGGTAAGCGTGACAGTCGCGCGTCCACGCCGTGACGCAGACACAAGTTCATCCACGCCATTCAGCCCGGCAAGTTCGCTTTCAAGGCGGGCCACAACCTCGCGATCCACATCTTCCGGTGATGCCCCGGGCCATCCAACGCGTACCTCGAGAATTGGCTTCTCGATATCCGGGCTCATCTGGATTGGTATGTTGCGCAAAGCGACGATGCCGAACAGCACGGTCAGCATGATCAGCGCCAATACGGCAACCGGTCGTTCGATTGCCAGCTTGATCAAACCACCCATTAGCCCGCTTCCTTTGTGCCGGTGAAGTCAACATCGAGCGTTCTGCCCCCCGGCAAGCCGCTAATGGTCAGCTTTCCGGCCATGCTGTCTCCGTCAATCGTGCCATTAAAGTCCAGGCTCAGCACCCCAAAGGGCAGTACAAGCTTGCCGATGAAATTGATGTCATTGCCGGCGCGAACAACCTCGACCGGCTCGTCATTGAACAGGGATTTATCCTTGCCGATCAGCAGTTCACCGGATGCCGGCCCACGTCGTGTGTTCCAGTTCAGCGTCCATTTTTCGCCTTTCGGCCCGTCCGCCCGTTTGCCGGGGTCACCTATCTTGATTTTCTTGCCGTCAACCAGCCCTTCATTGCCGCGGGTGATCACCTGCTCNCCTGCCTTGACCCCGTCCAGNACGACAAATTTGTCACCAGCGGCACTGCCAAGCCGGATACGGCGCTGCACAGCCACGCCCTCCTCTGCCACAAACANCACATGCCCGCCACTCACNGGAATGACCGCGTCCTTTGGGACGACAACCACAGGTGCAGGCGACGTCGTCGGCACCTGCAATGTGACAGGCGCATTCTCGGCGCGCAGGCTGCGCGGCAGTGCGCCCGCCACGGCAAAGCGCGCTGTCTGGGTGCCGGTACGTAGATTCTGCACTGGCAGGATTACGCGCAGCTGCAAATCAACACCGGTTCCGGCAAAATCCATACCCTTCAGGGATTTTGTCATGGCAACAAAACCCAGATATTCCAGNGGGATATCGACTTCAATTTCAAANTCGTCNACNGCTCGGGTCCGCATAAGCACGTCCCCGGTCCGGTTAAACCCNACCTGAGATGGTTGAATGAAGATGANCTGGCCATCCGAAGGTGCGGTAATTTTCGTGTCGGCAATATCCTGCTTAAGCGCNTTGATCTGTAGCGTGATACGGCTGATCGCNGCTGTGCCCAATTTTTGCTGATACGTCTTTCCAGCCAGTGCCGCACGTCGCTGTGCCAGCGTTTCACGGGCNCGGATTTCCGCAGACCGTGCGGTATCCACGGCATCTGCAGAAACCGCATTTCGCGATGCAAGTGTCTGCGCACGTTGAGACTTGCCTGCCAGTAATTCCAGCTGTTCCTCAAGAAGCGTGATCAGGACACGGTCATCAGCCATACCCTGTTCNGTCTGCGCGAGGCGCAACTGCGCTTCTGCCAGCTGTGCGGTCAGCAAATCAAGCTGTCGTCTAAGGCTTTCAGAGTCCTGCGTGGCGACAAGCTGTCCGGCGCGCACCNGGTCACCAATTTGCAGGGCGCCNATTGTCGTGATTGCATTGGTAGTGGCTGTGATTGCAGTGGNGGGGCCGGCTGCCACNCGNCCAGGTATTTCAGCAAAGATGGACAACACATCTTCACCTGCCTCTTCAACGGCGACTGTAGCGACGCGTCCGCCAAACTGCGCGTGAACTGCAGCTGGCTGCCCGATAAGCAAAACGCCGAGGCAAAGCGCTGCGATAGCNAGGTGCCGAAAAGGTGCACATAGATGATTGAATAGATAATGCACCATGAGCTTTTCGTTATGCGGGGCCACGCGCGCCTCCTAAAAGTCAAATTAAAAACAACTGATCAGGCAGGGAATTATNCAGAGGTTGACAGAANGTCGCAGTTTAANGGCAGTGAATTGCCCCTATCAAGCGGCGGGACGGAAATTCCCGCGCAAAACAGTTTTCGAAAAGGAACGGGTAAAGCTGTTGGCACCTGCTCTGAGTGCTTTTTGGCATATGCTGCAATCTTTGCTGCAGTTGCGGTTGACAGCGGAGGCGAGAATTTCTAAACCCGTTCCAGCGGAGAGGTGGCAGAGCGGTTGAATGCACCGGTCTTGAAAACCGGCAAGGGTGCGAGCCCTTCGTGGGTTCGAATCCCACCCTCTCCGCCA
>NYYG01000031.1 GCA_002686685.1 SAR116 cluster bacterium
CGCACCCATGGCGCGCATGGACGCATTACTTGCCTTGAAATTGGCTTTTCGCTCTTCAATGACATCGGCAGCGGCAGGCAGGCTGGCAGCCATGCTGACAGCGGCAAAAAGGGCTGCGGACAAAAAGGTGCGGAAAGGCATGTGCGTGTGTCTCCAGATCAGGCCGTACAACAGCCAGTTCAAAATCTGTCCCCCGATGGCCGTTTTGGCCTTTAAGTGAGATGGGCATTAATCACCTGATGTAAAGAGGTTAGCAGCCGGTCTGTGGTGGAATTAAAAGCGTATCCCCGCTAGGCTTGGGTGCTGGTCCTACTATGTCGGCACCCTATCCCGGCTCCTCACAAAAAAAGGCCCCCATTATCCATGCCACGCGGTTTCATAGGCATTTTCCTGACCCTGCTGGCGACCTGCTTTGGCGTCTTGACCGGTCTCATCGTCAAGGCGATTGGAACAGAGATCGCCCTGATAAGCCTGCTGATGTACCGGTTCCTGTTTTCGATGCCGGTGTTGACCGGGGCGGCTGTCGCGGCGCGGCGGTCCCAGTTCCTGCAGATCAACGCAAAATGGACCCTTGCCATTCGTATCGTCTTTGGTTGCGCGGCCATGGCGTGCTGGTTCACCTCCATCCGCCTGCTGCCACTTGGTCAGGCAACAGCACTTCTGCAAACGTCGGTCATTTTTGTGACGATCCTGTCCCCCTTTTTGCTTGGCGAACGCATCGGCATCTTTCGGTGGAGCGCGGTGGTTACAGGCATGCTGGGCATTGTCCTGTTGACCAACCCGTTCAGCAGCGGCTTTTCGGGCAATGTCATATTCGGCCTTATGGGGGCTCTGGCAGGGGCCGGGCTATCAATTTTCCTGCGTCGTCTCGGCAAGGTCGACCACCCGTTCAGCGTGGCGGTCTGGTATAATGGCGCCGGCAGCGTCATGCTGACATTGCTGGTGGTCACCATGGTTGTTGCGGAAGGGGATGCAACGCTGTTTGCGCTGTCACCAGATGTGCTGCAACTGTTGCTGTTGCTGGGGGTCGTGGCAGCGGGACTGCAACTCTGCATCACCTCGGCCTTCCGCTTTGCCGAGGCGGTGGTGATTTCTTCAATGCGGTATCTGCAGATCCCGATGGCTGCTTTTGTTGCCTATCTTCTGTTTGACGAGGTGATGGCACCGGTGGAACTGATCGGTGCCGCTGTTGTGATTATCAGCTGCGTCTTTATCGCATGGCGTGAATTTGTGCGCGCACGGGACCGGCAGACGATCAACAGCACGGATGCGGCATGAAGCGGTTGCCAAGACCAGCCCGGCTGCCCTAAAAGGCTGAAACAAAGCGGGCCCGGCGGGGTGCAGCGACAAAGGATGGTCATATGTCCAGGACGATTATCCGCCTGATTGGCGAAACCGACATTGTTGATATTGATCCGGCCAGCCATGATGGCGGCGCGCATCCAAAGCTGATGGGGCTGGATGCAGATGACCGGGTGAATTTGCTCGGTCACTGGCTTGATCAGGACCGCGGCGAGGCACTGCAGGATGATCCCGATTTCAAGTCAGCGATGACCGCCATCGGATCACAGCTTGCGGCAGACCAGCCGGGCAATGGCGTCAATTTCGTGGTGATCACGATTTTGCGGGAAAAATGGCCGGTGGGGTCAAAGGCAGACTTTCAGGCAAAGGCCGACAGGGTTGGTGCGGCGCATACCTATCTTGTGCATTGCTGCGACGCGGCACATCTTGACGATCTTGATGATGACGCTGCCCGGAAACAATCTGAAACAACGCAGTTGATCATGTCGGTGCCGCGCTATCGCCGGATGCGCAAGCAATATGCAAACAGCAGCGCGGTGCAAACGCTCATCCGGCAGCACAGCTAGCCGGCTGACACAAGACAAGGCGTCTTTTCGACCGCCAGTGCCTATTTCGCCAACTGCGGTAAATCCCGGAAGAAGTCGAGCGCCTCGGCATTGGCCAGTGCCTCTGTATTCTTGACCGCACGCCCGTGGATGATGTCGCGCACAGCCAGCTCGGTAATCTTGCCAGAACGCGTGCGCGGAATATCGGGCACGGCGATGATATGGCGCGGCACATGGCGCGGCGTTGCACCGCTGCGCACCCGCTGTTTAATGGCGTCGGCCAGATCGTCATCAAAGGTGATGCCCTCTGCCAGCCTTACAAAAAGGATCACCCGCACATCATTGTCCCAGTTCTGGCCGACCACCAGCGCCTCGACAACCGCATCAAAGAATTCAACCTGACGATAGATTTCGGCGGTGCCGATGCGCACGCCACCGGGGTTCAGCGTGGCGTCTGACCGTCCATGGATGATTGTGCCGCCGCGCGGGGTCAATGTGGCCCAGTCACCATGCCGCCACAGCCCTGGATAATGTTCGAAATAGGCGGCCTTGTATTTCGTGTCATCCGTGTCATTCCAGAATTTGACAGGCATTGAGGGAAATGGCCGTGTGCAGCATAATTCGCCCTGTTCATCGGTAACAGGCTGTCCGTCATCATCCAGGATTTCAACCGCAAGGCCCAGCGCGCGCGCCTGAATTTCACCGGCATAGACCGGCTGCACCGGACAGCCAAGGACGAAGCAGCCCATGATATCAGTGCCGCCCGACATCGAGCAGAGCTGCACATCGTCTCGGATCGCCTCATATACAAAGCCAAAGCCGTCACTTGAAAGGGGCGACCCTGTCGACATCAGACAGCGCAGATGTGACAGGTCATTGCTGTCCGCGGGGCGATATCCGGCATTGCGAATGGCATCGATATATTTTGCCGACACGCCAAGATGGGTCAGCTGTTCAGCCTCGGCGATATCCCATAAACGCTGCGGTCCGGGATGGAACGGGTTGCCCTCATAGGTGACCAGCGGCATCCCGATCATCAGGCCGGACACCATCCAGTTCCACATCATCCAGCCGCAGGTCGTAAAGAACAGCATTCGGTCATCTGCGCCCATGTCGCTATGCAGGCGCATTTCGGTAATATGTTTCAGGATGACCCCGCCAACGCCATGCACAATGCATTTCGGCGCGCCCGTCGTGCCGCTGGAATACAGGATATAGAGCGGATCATTGAAATTGACCGGTGTGAAGCTGCTGACCGGCGTCGCTGCTTGCAGGGCGGCATCAAACAGGGCGGGCTGCGGCAGGCCGGACAGGTCTGGTGCCGGGTCGAGAAAAGGGATGACCAGCATATGCGTCACCGAGGGCAGGGCAGCGGCCAGGTCGCGCAGGATTGCCATCCGGTCGAATGTCTTGCCGGCATAGTGATAGCCGTCACAGGCGATCAGCAGCTTGGGTTCGATCTGGCCAAACCTGTCTGATACGCCACCAAGGCCAAAATCGGGTGAGCAGCTTGAAAAAATACCGCCAAGAGTGGCCGTGGCCAGCATGGCGATGATGGCTTCCGGAATGTTCGGGATATAGGCCGCCACACGGTCGCCTTTGCCGATGCCGGCTGCCTGCATCCAGCCGGCAAGCTGCATGACCTGCGCTTTCAGCTCGGCGCGTGTCAGCTGAACATGACGCCCATCTTCACAATGGGCAGAGATGGCCAGCCTGTCATCGGCGTCGGCAAGCATGTTTTCGGCATAGTTGATCTGCGCATCGGGAAAGAAGCAGGCGCCGGGCATT
The DNA here is from genome assembly GCA_002686685.1 of SAR116 cluster bacterium. Lineage (GTDB taxonomy): Bacteria > Pseudomonadota > Alphaproteobacteria > Puniceispirillales > Puniceispirillaceae > UBA8309. The sequence continues at coordinate 3,636 of NYYG01000031.1, forward strand.
GCCCCGTCATTTTCAATCAGGCGCTGGCCCTTTTCGCCAATCACCCCGTGCCAGTCCCAGACCAGATCCCAGAAGGCGAGATCATGATCAACAGACCAGCGCCATAACGCCTGAAAATCTCCCTGCCAGTCAAAGCCGTGGCGGTCTTTCAGGGCAGTTGCAAAGTCGGCAAGCTGGCCGCTTGCTGCCGCGTCATCCGCCGGTGTCCATAGAAGTTGTCCGTTTGAAATCTGGTTCGTCATACGCGTGTCATGGTCCGGTCAGTGGTGGTGCATTGCGATGATCCTGACGGGTCGCTGATTGACCTTATCGCCCAGCAAATGAACCTACAACCAATTAGCGATGGAAGCGGCTTTTGCTGTGTTGCTGTCGATAGGATCATCCTTTTGCAGGATGCACGGGTGTTTTGAAAAATAATGCTAAACAGATAGTTAACGCATGCTAACACTTTCGTGAAAATTCCATCATCTGCTTGCTCAATGAGGCTCCGAATGCCCCTGTCAATCAACGCCGCCACCTCGGGTTCTATCCATGCGATTATGGAGAATCTTGTGGCGTCACCTCCAGCATCTCTGCCCTTTCCGGTAAAGGGGATGTCCAAACGCCGCTGGATGGTGGATACGGATGCCGGCCCCATTGTGCAACTGGAATGCCTTGATGCCCCGGGACAGGCAATTGTCTTTGCCACCACCGCGCGTGATGGCAGCGGGCCGTTGCGTGCTGCCTTTACCACCATGTTGCTGTTGGAGGACACAATCGCCAACAGCATGCATCCCTATGGGGTCTTTTCGGGTGAGGCGACGATTACCATTTACCGATTTGTCGATCTCACTGATGCCACCGAAGACAGCATCGCTAGCGGTCTGGCGGAATTTGCGCATGTTGCTGCGGCAGCGCTTGCAAAGCGTGGCATCGGTCTTCCGGGCGCACTGCTCGAAGATGAACGCGAGATCGCCTGAAACCGATTCCTGAAACCGATTCCGGGACAACTGTCTTTGCCATTGACCCTGTCACAGTGCGAAATGGTCAAAAGAGACAGGTTGCATCCTGCCGCATGCGCACTAGGTTAGGGCTGTGGGTCGCCAACGGGTGATGGCACTGACATGCCCGCCCGCTAGCTGTTCATAAATAACGGCAAGACCAGCATAACCAGCAAGAAGAGCATCCGGAATGACTTATGACTACGACCTGATTGTGATTGGCGCGGGATCAGGCGGCGTGCGCGCGGCGCGCATGTCAGCAGGTCACGGCGCAAAAGTGGCCGTCATCGAGGGTGATCGTCCTGGTGGCACCTGTGTCATTCGTGGCTGCGTCCCGAAAAAGCTGTTGATGTATGGGTCAAGCTTTTCAGCGGATGCAGCAGATGCTGCCGGCTATGGCTGGCAGGTCGATATTGGCGGCCATGACTGGTCGCATCTGATCACCGCCAAGAATGCAGAACTTGACCGGCTGGAGGGCATTTATCGCAATCTGCTGAAGAATGCCGGCGCAGAATTGATAGAGGGATGGGCACGATTGACCGGCCCGAACAGCGTTTCGGTTGGTGACCGCAGTCTGACAGCAGCGCATATTCTGATCGCAACCGGCGGCACACCGCAAATCCCCGACGTGCTGGGACTCGCCGACTGTGCCATTACGTCGAATGAAGCGCTCGATCTGCCTGCAAAGCCGCGGCGTATCGTGATCTATGGCGCTGGCTATATTGCTCTTGAATTTGCCAGTATTTTCAACGGCTTTGGGGTGGACACCCACCTCGTTTACCGCGGCGATCTGCCGTTGCGTGGATTTGATCCGGATGTGCGCGCCGAAATCGCCACCGCACTGGCAGGACGCGGTATCACGCTGCATGCCGGCACCACGATCAACAGCGTTGCGCCGGGTGATGATGGACATGCCGTCACCTTGAGTAACGGAAGCGTTATTGAAGCGGATCAGATCATGGCGGCGACCGGGCGGGTGCCCAATACCGCCGGACTGGATCTGCCTGCGCTGGGCATTGATCTGGGGCCACGCGGTGAAATTCCGGTGGATGCCCGCTCGGCGACCAGCGTGCCGTCGATCTTTGCCGTTGGCGATGTTACCGACAGGATCAACCTGACACCGGTGGCCATTGCCGAGGGGCACGCGTTTGCCGATACGATGTTTGGCGGGCGTCCGCGGACGGTTTCACATGACAATGTGCCGTCGGCCGTATTTACCCAGCCACCAATCGGGTCGGTTGGCCCGGGTGAGGATGAGGCGCGCGACATGTTTGGTGAAATTACAGTTTTTACCAGTAAATTCAATGCGATGAAGAACAGCCTGTCAGGTCGTTCGGAAAAGACCTTTATGAAGCTGATCGTCGAAACCGCCAGTGACAGGGTCGTTGCGGCGCATATGGTTGGTCCGGATGCCGGTGAAATCATGCAGGGGATCGGTGTTGCTGTGGTGGCCGGTGCCACCAAGGCTGATTTCGATGCGACAATCGGCATCCACCCGACGGCGGCCGAAGAGTTTGTCACCATGCGCACGCCACGCGACTGACGCTGCGGGCTGATATGGCGCTGGCCGGGGATGTCGGCCGGGGATGTCGGTCGCATGTGGTTGCTGGCGATACATGCAAAAAACTTGAAAAATATCGGAATTACCGCATTATACGGGGCATTGGCGGCAGGCGTTGGGCCTGCCTGATTTTTCACTGAAGCGATGCCCGGACGGATGCATCGCACGACATGGATGGTGTCCCATGACATGGCAGCCCGACAGCTGGCGCAAACGACCGATCAAGCAGGTGCCGAATTATCCCGATGATGCGGTTCTCGCAAAGGTTGAAGACAAGCTCTCGAACCAGCCGCCGCTGGTGTTTGCCGGCGAGACGCAAAGCCTGAAGCACAAGTTGGGCGAGGTCGCGTCGGGCCGCGCCTTTCTGTTGCAGGGCGGCGACTGCGCTGAAAGCTTTGCAGAATTTTCCGCTGACAATATCCGTGATTCCTTCAAGGTGCTGTTGCAGATGGCTGTGGTGCTGACTTTTGGCGCCTCCATGCCGGTGGTCAAGGTGGGCCGCCTTGCCGGGCAGTTTGCCAAGCCGCGTTCGTCAGATACTGAATCCATCGATGGTGTTGAGCTGCCAAGCTATCGCGGTGACATGATCAACGCGATGGATTTCACTGCCAAGGACCGCATTCCGGATCCAAAGCGTCTGTTGCGTGTGTATGAACAGTCGGCAGCGACGCTGAACCTGCTGCGCGCCTTTGCGCAGGGTGGTCTTGCCGATCTTGGCAAGGTTCATAGCTGGGTTGTCGAATTCCTTGATGGGACGCCTCAGGCTGAACGGTTTGCCGAGCTTGCCGGACGCATCACTGAAAGCCTTGATTTCATGCGGGCCTGCGGGATTACGCCTGAAACCGCGCGGCCGCTTGCTGAAACCGAATTATATACCTCGCATGAAGCGCTGCTGCTGAATTACGAAGAGGCGCTGACACGCCGCGATACCATCACCGATGAGAAGGACTGGTACGCCACCTCGGCCCATATGGTCTGGATTGGTGACAGGACGCGTCAACCTGATGGCGCCCATGTTGAATATATGCGCGGCATCGGCAACCCGATCGGGCTGAAATGTGGCCCAAGCCTTGATCCGGACGAACTTGTCCGGTTGATCGAAACACTGAACCCGGACAATGAACCAGGGCGTTTGACGCTGATCGCACGCATGGGCGCGGAACAGGTGCGCAGCGGTTTGCCGCCACTGTTAAAGGCGGTAAAGGCAAGCGGTGCCAGCGTGGTGTGGTGTTGTGACCCCATGCACGGGAACACGATCAAGGCAAGCAGCGGCTACAAGACCCGGCGCGTGAATGACGTTATGGCCGAGGTGAAGGGCTTTTTTGATGCGCATGACGAGATCGGCACCTATCCGGGCGGCGTGCATTTCGAGATGACCGGCCAGAACGTCACGGAATGTGTTGGCGGCGTCGTCGATGTGACCGAGGCCCGTCTGGGTGATCGCTATCACACGCATTGTGACCCGCGGCTGAACGGGGCGCAGGCACTGGAACTGGCTTTCCTGATTGCCGACCTTCTGAAACAACGCCGGGACGGGAGCATGTCGATGTCCGAGGCGGTCTGACCCAGCCTCTGGCCATCGCCATTCCCTGACGCCACTTCGCCAACGGAAAGATATCAGCATGGCTGAATCAAACAGTTTGGGGCCGTCGCCTGACAGGCAACCTGCCCTGACAGATACCTATTTCAAACACACCCGCCAGATTGTTACGGCGCATGGTGATTGTGTTGTGGAATATGCGGTGTTCATGCGCCGGCCCGTAACCTATGCCGGCCGTCTGGCAGTGGCATGGTTGCAATCGATGTGCGCCCATCGCAAGGCCGAGGTCACCATTGACGAGCCGCACGCGGAAGGAACCTGGGTCGGGTCTGGCGAGGTGCTGTGCTTTCTGCGCGGGTCATTATCCGCACTTGCTGATCTGGAAACCATTTTCCTGCAGCGTCTGGGCTCATCCTGCGTTGCCGCCTATAACGCCTACAACATGTGTGTTGAACTGCCTGGTGTCGCATTTCTGGCAATGGATGCGCGACATTGTGCAGGTTCGGACATGGCAGAGCTGATGGCGTATGGCGCATCTGTCGGGTCAAGGAAGGCCGCTGCCAAGACGGGTGCTATCGGGTTTGTCGGGTCATCAACGGATGCCGCAGCACCCTTTTTCGGCAAGGAGGCCGGTGCCGGCACGATGCCGCATGCGCTGATTGGCTATGCCGGATCGACATTGCGGGCGGCAGAACTGTTTCATGACACCATCCCCGATGCGCCGCTGACCGTTCTGGTGGATTATTTCGGCCAGGAAATCACCGACGCCCTGGCCGTTGCCAACCGGTTTCCCGATCTGGCGGCTGATGGCCGTCTTGCGGTGCGTGTCGATACGCATGGCGGGCGTTTTGTCGAGGGTCTTGATACAGCTGAATCCTATGCAGTTCTTGACCGGCATGTGCCCTATGCCACACGCGGCTATCGCACCGAGGCTGAACTCAAGCATCTGATGGGAACTGGCGTCAGTGTGGCGGCGATCTGGTATCTCCGCGAAACGCTGGACGCCAACGGGTTTGAAAAGGTCAGGATTGTCGCTTCCAGTGGATTTGGTCCCGACAAATGCCGGATCTTTTCATTTGCCCGTGCGCCGGTTGATGTGATCGGCACGGGTTCCTACCTGCCAGAGAAGTGGTCGGAAACCTATGCGACTGCGGATATTATTTCCTATGACGGCGTACCGCGTGTGAAGGCTGGCCGAGAATTTCTTCTGCGCAAGTAGGGAGCGGACATCATGACAAAGGCAAAGGCGAATGCCATTGCACTGGCGCAGTTGAACCCGCATATGGGCAACATCCCCGCCAATGTTGCGCGGCTGGTTGAAGCGCGCGCGCAGGCGCAGGCAAGCGGGGCGCAGATCATCGTTGCGCCAGAAATGTATCTGTCCGGCTATCAATGCGATGATCTGGTGCTGCGGAGTGATTTCATGGCTGAAATTGCGGCCGGGCTGGACCAGCTTGCCGCCCTGACGACCGATGGCGGCCCGGCGATTATTGTCGGCGCACCCAGCGCCCGTGACGGCAAGGTCTATAACAGCGTGTTTGTGCTGGATGATGGCGAGATCAAGGCCTGCCGCGACAAGGTTGGGCTGCCAACCTACAGCGTCTTTGACGATGGCCGGAATTTTACCCCCGGACAGATGCCGGGGCCGGTCATGGTCCGGGGATGGCGGCTGGGACTGCCAATCTGCGAGGATATCTGGAGCACGGATGTTGTCGAATGTCTTGCCGAGTCTGGTGCCGAGATGATTGTGTCGATCAATGGATCGCCTTTCGAGATCGGCAAGCGGGACAAGCGTATTTCCAACGCTGTGGCACGGGTAACGGAATCCGGCCTGCCGTTGATTTATGTGGCGCTGGTCGGCGGACAGGACGAGGTTGTCTATGATGGCGCCTCCTTTGCGCTGAATGCCGATGGCAGCCTTGCGGCGCATTTGCCCAGCTTTTCAGAAGCGGTGACCACCCTTCAGATGAAGGATGATTTTGGTGCGCTGACCCTGACTGGGGCGATGGCGCCGCCGGATGAAGGGATGGGCGAAATATGGCGCGCGCTGATGCTGGGCCTGCGCGACTATGTAAACAAGAATGGCTTTCCGGGGGTGGTGCTTGGCCTGTCCGGCGGTATCGATTCCGCCATCGTGGCCGCGCTAGCAGTGGATGCGCTTGGCCCTGATGCCGTGCATGCGGTGATGATGCCGTCGGCCTATACCAGCCGGGAAAGCCTTGATGATGCGGCTGACCTTGCAGGACGGCTTGGCATCCGGCTGGACGAGATTTCAATCGCACCTGCGATGCAGGCGATGGATGGCATGCTGGCCGAACAGTTTGCAGGTACCGACCCCGGCATCGCCGAGGAAAATATCCAGTCGCGCCTGCGCGGCATGATCTTGATGGGCATTTCAAACAAATCGGGCCCGATGGTTCTGGCAACGGGCAACAAATCGGAATATGCCGCCGGTTATTCGACTCTCTATGGCGACATGTGTGGCGGCTTTGCCCCGATCAAGGATGTGTGGAAGGTGCAGGTATTTGATCTGTGCCGCTGGCGCAATGAAAACATGCCGCGCGGCGGTGCTGGCCCGTCGGGCGAAATTATCCCGACACGGATCATTGAAAAGCCGCCATCGGCAGAATTGCGTCCTGACCAGAAGGATACGGATTCACTGCCACCCTATGACCGTCTGGATGCTATCATGAGAGCGCTGTGTGAAGAAATGGTGGATGTAGAAACCATCGTGGCCCGCGGCTTTGATACCGAAGAGGTGGCGCGTGCCTCACAATTGCTGTTCCGCGCCGAATATAAACGGTTCCAGGCAGCACCTGGCCCGAAAATCACCGCGCTTGCCTTTGGTCGCGAGCGGCGTCTGCCGTTGACCTCGGGTTTCAATCCGCTGCAGCTATCCGGAAAGGATGCCTGAATGACTGATATCAAGGTCCGCTTTGCGCCCAGCCCGACCGGCAATCTGCATGTTGGCAATCTGCGCACAGCGCTGGTGAATTTCCTGTTTGCACGGCGCCAGGGCGGGCATTTCATGCTGCGCATCGATGATACGGATACAGACCGGTCGACGGCTGCTTTTGAAGCGTCGATCCGTGAAGATCTGCAATGGATGGGTATGCAGTGGGACAGTGAAGACCGGCAGTCGGCGCGGCTTGACCGCTATGACGACGCGCTGAAGACGCTGCTGGCCGACGGGCGCGCCTATGCCTGTTATGAAACCCCCGAGGAGCTGGGCCTGAAGCGCAAGGCACAGCTGTCATCGGGTCGCCCGCCTGTTTATGACCGCGCCGCGTTGAAATTGACCGATGCGCAAAAGGCCGGTTTCGAGGCGGACGGGCGTCGGCCGCATTACCGGTTCCTGCTGGATGATGCCGAGGTGGCGTGGCATGACATGGTGCGCGGGGAGGTGGCCTATCACATGTCCAGCCTGTCCGATCCGGTTCTGTTTCGCGAGGATGGCCGGGTGATTTACACGATGGCGTCTGTTGTTGATGATATCGATCATGGCATCACCCATATCATTCGCGGCGAAGACCATGTGACCAATTCAGCCGCGCAAATCCAGCTGTTTGAGGCGCTTGGCGCACAGGCCCCTGCTATGGGACATGTGGCATTGCTGGCTGGCGCCGACGGTGAAGGCCTCTCAAAGCGACTTGGCAGCCTGTCTATCGGCCAGTTGCGCGGCGATGGTATGCGGGCAGAGGCGATTGCCAGCCTGCTGGCGCGGATCGGCACCTCTGATCCTGTTGTGGCACAGGCGGCGCTGGACGCGATTATTGCCGGGTTTGAACTGTCGCGCTTTGGCCGTGCGACGGCAAAATTTGATCCTGCAGAACTGGCGCAGATCAACACAAGGGTGATCCAGCAGCTGGATTTCGCAGATGTCGCAGCAGAACTGGAAGCGGCCGGTGTCGGTGGCGGCAGCGAATTCTGGCAGGCAGTGCGCGATAATCTGGCGACGCTGGCCGAGGCGGGCGATTGGTGGACTGTATGCACCGCACCGCTGGCCCCGCAGATTACGGCAGCCGAGGTTACCACTGCGGCGGCGGACCTGTTGCCCGCGGGTGATCTGTCCGCCGATATCTGGGGCGACTGGACCAAGGCGGTTGCCGCCGAGACAGGCGCAAAGGGACGGGGCCTGTTCATGCCGCTTCGTCTGGCGCTGACCGGCCGCGAAAAGGGACCGGAGATCGCGCCGATGCTGGCATTTATGGGGCGCGATCGTATTCAGGCCCGTCTGCGCGGAGAGACGGCATGACCGAAATCACGCTGTATAATACCCTGACCCGCGAAAAGGCGGCTTTTACCCCGCTTGATCCAGAAAATATCCGCATATATGCCTGCGGCCCCACCGTCTATGACCGCATCCATGTTGGCAATGCGCGCCCGATCGTGGTGTTCGACGTGCTGGTGCGGTTGCTGCGCCACAGGTTCGACAAGGTTACCTATGTGCGCAATATCACCGATGTGGATGACAAGATCATCGCACGCGCGGCTGAACGCCAGATTGATATTGGCGGGCTGTGCGAAGATACGATCCGCTGCTTTCATCAGGATATTGCGGCGCTTGGCGCGCTGCCGCCCGACCATGAACCGCTTGCCACAGAATTCATCGACGGCATGATTGCGATGATTGCGACGCTGATTGAAAAGGGCCATGCCTATGTTGCCGAAGGCCATGTGCTGTTCAGCGTGGCGACAATGCCGTCCTATGGCGCCCTGTCGCGACGCAGCATGGATGACATGATTGCCGGTGCCAGGGTCGAGGTGGCCCCCTATAAGCGCGATGCCGCCGATTTTGTGCTGTGGAAGCCAAGCAGTGATGACCAGCCGGGCTGGGACAATCCCTTTGACAGCCGTAAAGGGCGGCCGGGCTGGCATATCGAATGTTCGGCCATGGCAAGGCATTATCTCGGCGAGACCTTTGATATTCACGCTGGCGGGCTGGACCTTGTATTTCCGCATCACGAGAATGAGATCGCCCAGTCCTGCTGCGCGCATGACACCGAGATTATGGCTACTGTCTGGATGCATAACGGCTTTGTGACCATGGGTGACGAGAAGATGTCAAAATCGCTCGGCAATATGATCCGTGCGCATGAGGCGATTGCAGCACATCGCGGTGAAACGGTGCGCGCGGCCCTGCTGGCCGCACATTATCGCGCGCCGGTTGCACTAGGCGACGATGCCTTTGCCGAGGCGCGCAACGTTCTGGACAGGTTGTATCGCGCAGCCGGCACGGCAAAAGCTGACCCTGCGGCCATTGATGATGCGTTTCTGGCGGCACTTTCGGATGATTTGAACACGCCGGCAGCNATGGCACGCNTGCACGAGCTGGCCGGTGCAGCCAACAAGGGTGACGGCGATGCGGCAATTGCATTGNGATCGAGTGCCGGGTTACTTGGTCTGCTGGAGCGCGGTGCTGAAGAATGGGCGCGCGGGGATAGGGCAGGCGATGCTGACGGGGGGTTGGATGAAGCCGCTATCGAGGCGCAGATTGCCGAGCGCAAGGCGGCGCGTGCCGGGCGTGATTTTGCACGCGCGGATGCCATTCGTGATGAACTGGCGGCGCAGGGCATTACATTGGAAGACGGGCCGGAAGGCACGATCTGGCGGCGCACCTAGCCAGTTGGCATCATTTTTGTTAAGCCAACATGAAATAAGCGCCAAAGGGGGCTGCNNNCATNGGGCAGTCGGGGGACCGGTTTATGANGGATAACAGGATCTGGTTGTTTGATACCACGCTGCGTGACGGCGGCCAGACGCGTGGTGTGGATTTTTCGCATGCCGACAAGATTGCCATTTCCCATGCGCTGGATGAGATCGGAATCGATTATGTCGAGGGCGGCTGGCCCGGGGCAAACCCCACTGATGACGCGTTTTTCGGCAATCCACCTGCGCTGAAAAATGCCAGCATGGTGGCATTTGGCATGACCCGTCGCGGCGGGCGCAGCGCGGCCAATGATCCGGGGCTGAATGCGGTTCTGGATGCGCAGGTGCCGGCAACCTGCCTTGTGGGCAAGACCTGGGACTTTCATGTCGAGACTGCCCTGAAGACCAGCCNTGAAGAAAACCTTGAGATGATCCGCCAGTCTGTGGCAGCAGCCCGGGAACGTGGCCGGGAATCGATGTTTGACTGCGAACATTTCTTTGATGGTTACAAGAACAACCCCGCATATGCGATCGATTGCGCGCGTGCCGCGCATGAAGGCGGGGCCGCATGGATTGTGCTGTGCGACACCAATGGCGGCACGCTGCCCGATGAGGTGTTCGAGATTGTGAGCGCTGTGCGCGCTGCCTTGCCGGATGCCTGTCTCGGGATCCACACCCATAATGATGCCGGCCTTGCGGTGGCGAATACGCTGGCGGCTGTACGGGCTGGTGCCCGGCAGGTCCAGGGCACGATCAACGGGATTGGCGAACGCTGCGGCAATGCCGACCTGATTTCGATTATCCCGACGCTGATTCTGAAGATGGGATATGAGACGAATATCCCCGAAGAGAATTTACCGCGTCTGATGGCGCTGTCACGTATGCTGGATGACCGGCTGAACCGCGCGCCGAATGTGCAGGCCCCTTATGTCGGTGAGGCAGCTTTTGCGCATAAGGGCGGGCTTCATGCCTCTGCCGCGCAGAAAGACCCGCGCACCTATGAGCATATTCCGCCGGAAAAGGTGGGCAATTCCCGCCAGTATCTGGTGTCCGACCAGGCTGGCAAATCCAACATGCTGGCACGGTTTGCCGAGTTCGGTATCGAAATTGACGTCAAGGATCAGCGGCTCGACAAGTTGATCGCACAGGTCAAGGAACGTGAATATGAAGGCTGGGCCTTTGATTCAGCCGAAGCCAGCTTTGAGTTGCTGGCCCGCCGGGCGCTTGGCGAGGTGCCTGATTACTTCAGCATCGGCCGGTTCCGGGTGATGGATGAGCGCCGCTTTAATGTGCGGGGGCAGCTGGTTGTTGAATCCGAAGCCACGGCAACAATAACCGTCGGCAGCAACAGCTATCACGAGGTCGCCGTTGGAAACGGGCCGGTCAATGCGGTGGATACCGCGCTGCGCAAGGCGCTGATGACGGCCTATCCGACGCTGGAGGATGTCGAGCTGGTGGATTACAAGGTCCGTATTCTGGATTCCCGTGACGGCCAGTCCGGGACCGGTGCCATCACACGTGTGATGATCGAATTTGGGACGCCCGATGGTACTGTCTGGCGCACGGTTGGTCTGTCCACCAATATCATTGATGCCTCGGTGGTTGCGCTGGGTGACGGGATGATCTGGAAATTGCAGCATGACGGTGTGCCGGGCCCCAATGGTGCCAGCTGAGGCCATGGGCATAACGACACCTCCGGTCATCATCCTTGTGCGTCCGCAGCTTGGCGAGAATATCGGTGCTGCCGCGCGCGCGATGATGAATTGCGGTCTGACGGATTTGCGGCTGGTTGCGCCACGAGATGGCTGGCCAAACCCGGCGGCGCTGCCCATGGCGGCTGGCGGTTCCAGCATCATAGAGACCGCCACCATCTATGACAGTGTTGCCGACGCCGCGCATGATTTGACTTTTCTTGCGGCATTATCCGCGCGGCGGCGCGACATGCCGGTGCGCAGCACCGATCCGCGCGGGGTCATTCCAGACATTCTGGCGCATGCTGGCAAGGCGGGCCTGATGTTCGGGCCCGAGCAGTCCGGGCTGGATAATGATGATGTGGTGCGCGCCGATTATCTGGTAACGGCTGACCTGAACCCNGATTATCCGTCGCTGAATCTGGCGCAGGCTGTGCTGATGATGGCATGGGAATGGCGTGTTGCGGCAGCCGCTGCGGATGGCGGTGCCACACCGCCGCCGGATCATGCGCCAGCGACCATTCAGGAACGTGACCGGTTCCATCAACGCCTTGAAGCCGCGCTTGATGAGGGCGGTTTTTTCATTTCTCCGGAAATGGCACCGGCGGTAAAGCGCAACCTGCGCGCCCTTTTTGCCCGCGCCAACCCGACCAGTCAGGAAATCAGCACGCTGCACGGGGTGATTCAGGCGCTGACGAAGACGCGGAATCGTAACAAATCCGGTTGACAGAAGGCCTGCTGATGCCTAGTTTCCGGCCATTCCCGGGAACGTGGATTGCACCAGCGGGGTGTGATGCCGGTTTGGCCGCAAGGCCGAAACCCTACCGGGCCACAAAAAAGGCAGCGCTAACGGCGCGCCTGCAGACAGAATGAGGAGCCAATTATGGCAAAGTCTGATCACAAGCGGCATTCCGCCAAGCACAAGATTGACCGCCGTCTGGGTGTCAATCTGTGGGGACGTCCCAAGTCACCCCTCAACAGCCGTGAATACGGCCCCGGCCAGCATGGTCAGCGACGCAAAAAGCCGACCGATTTCGGTGTGCAGTTGATGGCCAAGCAGAAGCTGAAGGGCTATTACGGCAATATTGGCGAAAAGCAGTTTAAGAAATATTACCAGAAGGCGACCCGTCTGAAGGGTGATACCGGCCAGAATCTCGTCGGTATTCTCGAGACCCGCCTCGATGCGGTTCTCTACCGCTCAAAGATGGTGCCAACCGTCTTTGCCGCACGCCAGATCATCAATCACGGCCATGTGATGCTGAACGGCAAGCGCTGCAACATCGCTTCGGCCCTGCTGCGTCCTGGTGACGAGATCGCGCTGAAGGAAAAGGCCAAGAACATTCCGGCCGTTCTGGAAGCCATCGGTTCGGCAGAGCGTGATGTTCCGGAATATGTCGAAGCGGACCATAACAAATTCACCGCAAAATTCGTCCGCATCCCGGGCCTCGACGAAGTGCCCTATCCGGTGCAGATGGAACCGAACCTGGTGGTCGAATATTACTCGCGCTGATCCGCGCGCCAGAGATATCCCAAAGGGCGGCCACATGGCCGCCCTTTTTGTATGGTGTTTTCTAACCGAGCCTTAAAGAAGGTGGCCGGGTTCATGTGCTGGCAAATCGGGTCTTTTTGGTGAAACCGGGGTATGCTGCGATAAGACAGATGAATGATGCAGGCAGATGAATGACCCAGAGTGAACAGGAGATTCGTGTCCCCGCGCCATCCAAAGCGGGCTGGCCAGACCGTTATTTTGCGGTGATCTTTACAGCGCAACGCACGCTGTCAGATGAGGATATGTACAGCCTCACCTCGCAGCGCATGGTCGAACTTGCGCAACAGCAACCCGGTTTTCTGGGTCTGGAATCGGTGCGCGGTGAAGACGGAATCGGCATCACCGTGTCCTATTGGCGGGATCGCGAATCCATCCGGAACTGGCGGATCAATATTGAGCATCTGGCCGCACAGCAGATGGGGCGCCAGGAATTCTACAGCTGGTACCATATCCGCGTTGCAGAGGTGGTGGCGCACCGCACATTCGATTCACAGGATGCGGTTGACGCCGCCCATAACCCGTTGCCGGACGATCTGTCCGACGGGCAGGCCTGACCGGCAGAGGCGCGGGATCAGGCGCCCGGCTGGGCGTCGATGCCGCGGGTCTGGAACATTTCTGTCAATTCGCCGGTCTCATACATTTCGCGCACGATATCGCAGCCGCCGACAAACTCGCCCTTCACATAGAGCTGCGGGATTGTGGGCCAGTCGGAAAAGGCCTTGATGCCCTCGCGAATGGCCATGTCATCCAGCACATTGATGCCGCGGAACGGGACGTTCAGATGCGTCAACACGCCAACCACAGCAGCCGAAAAACCGCATTGTGGAAAGACAGGTGTGCCCTTCATGTAAAGGACAACATCCTCGCTCTTGATATCCTGTTCGATACGATCCTTGGTTGCGTCGTCAAGCATGTGATTTCTCCTTAAAAAGGCAGGCGCGTCATGATGCGCCGGGTCTGTCCTGTATCTGCTGTCGTTCGGTTCAGTCTGCCGACGGGGCCGAAGTCTGAAGGGCCAGCGCATGCAGCTCACCCCCCATGCGCCCGCCAAGCGCCTTGTAAACCATCTGGTGCTGTTGCACGCGGCTTTTGCCGGCAAAGGCCTCGGATACAACGCGGCAGGCGTAATGGTCGCCATCGCCGCGCAAATCCTCGATCACCACAGTGGCGTCAGGAAAGGCGTCCTTGATCAGCGTTTCGATATCGGCTGCCTGCATGGGCATGGCATCAGTCTCCGATTGTGCCCGGCCCTGCCATCAGGTCCGGAATGGTCGTCTCGACGAGATGTTCCATCTCTTTCACAGATATGGCATCGCTGTCAGCGAATTGCAATTCACCCGAGGCATTGCTGCTGCCGATTGTGATCGCCGGTATCCCCGCCTTGTCGGCAGCGGCGATCACCGCATCGCCATCTTCGACGGCCAGCACATAGCGGCCCTGATCCTCGCCAAAGGCCCAGCCATGACGGTTTCCGCCAGCTGGACAGGTGATGCTGGCGCCAGTGCGCCCGGCAATACACATTTCGGCAAGCGCGACGGCCAGCCCGCCATCGCTGATATCGTGCGCGGCAACAACATGGCCGTCGGCAATCAGGGCCTGCACGAAATCACCGTGGCGGCGTTCGGCGGCAAGATCGACCGGCGGCGGTGCCGCGGCTGGCGCATCCGCCATCATGCGGGCATAGAGGCTGACACCCAGCCAGCCATCATCACATGCCGCATCCTGTCCGATCACGATAAGCGCCAGATCCGTCCGCGGCAGNGCCATGCCGATCGCGGCATCAATATCGTCAATGGTGCCCACCATCCCCACCACCGGGCAGGGCAATATGGCTTTGCCGTCGGTTTCGTTATAGAGCGAGACATTGCCTGATACGACAGGGGTGTCCAGCGCACGCGCCGCATCCCCCATGCCCAGAACCGATTGCGCCATCTGCGCCATGATTTCGGGCTTTTCCGGATTGCCGAAATTCAGATTATTGGTGATGGCCAGTCCGCGCGCGCCAATGGCCGACAGGTTGCGCCATGCTTCTGCAACGGCNTGCGCCCCACCCGTATGCGGATGCGCTTCGACATAGCGCGGCGTACAGTCAGTGCTGGCGGCAAGGCCGCGGCGGGTACCATGTACCCGGATCAGCCCGGCATCGCCGCCAGGCCCGGAAATGGTGTCTGCCATGACCTGACTGTCATATTGCTCATAGATCCAGCGCCGGCTGCCAAGATCGGCACTTGCCAACAGGCGGCGCAAAACAGCGCTGACCGGCGCATCGTCGGTAATGCTGGCACTGTCCAGCACCGGGTGTGGCGGGCTGTCTGCCTGCGGGCGGTCATATTCGGGTGCGTCATTGACCAGCGGGGCCAGCGGGATGTCACACGCGACACCGCCATCCTTCAGCAACACCAGCCGGCCGGTTTCTGTCACTTTGCCAATCGGCATGAAATCGAGGTCCCATTTCTCGAAAATCTGCCGCGCCGTGTCCGTGGCGTCAGGCTTCAGCACCATCAGCATGCGTTCCTGGCTTTCCGAGAGCATCAGCTCATAGGCACTCATCGCTTCCTCACGCGCAGGCACCAGATCAAGGTCCATCTCCATNCCCAGACCGCCCTTTGAGGCCATTTCCACCGATGATGATGTCAGCCCTGCTGCCCCCATATCCTGAATGGCCAGCACAGAATCAGACGCCATCAGCTCGAGACAGGCTTCCATCAGCAGCTTGCCGGTAAAGGGGTCGCCGACCTGCACGGTGGGGCGTTTGGATTCGGTTTCGTCGGAAAATTCGGCCGATGCCATGGTGGCCCCGTGAATGCCGTCGCGTCCTGTTTTTGCCCCGACATAGATCACCGGGTTACCCGGGCCGGTNGCGGCCGACCGGAAAATCCGGTCACTGTTGGCAAGGCCGATGGCCATGGCATTGACAAGGATATTGCCATTATAGGAGGGATCAAAATTGACCTCGCCGCCGATCGTCGGAATGCCGATACAATTGCCATAGCCGCCGATGCCGGACACAACACCGCCCAGAAGGTGGCGTGTCTTTTCATGATCGGGCGCGCCAAAGCGCAAGGCATTCAGCAGTGCCACCGGCCGCGCACCCATGGTGAAGACATCGCGCAGAATGCCGCCAACGCCGGTGGCCGCGCCCTGATAAGGCTCGATAAAGGAGGGGTGATTGTGACTCTCGATCTTGAAAATCGCTGCAAGGCCGTCACCAATATCGATGGCACCGGCATTTTCGCCCGGCCCCTCAATGACCTGTGGCCCGTCCACCGGCAGCGTTTTCAGCCAGCGTTTTGACGATTTGTACGAGCAATGTTCTGACCACATGGCCGAAAAAATACCCAGCTCGCACAGGTTGGGCCTGCGTCCCANCCTGTCGAGGATAAGGTCCCATTCATCGCGTGAAAGACCCATTGCGGCCGCATTTTCAAATTCCATACGCGGTTCGTCCATCGCCCTGTCTATCGCCTTGTCTGCCTCTTGAGTCATGCTGCCAGCGCCTCNAGCGCGGCTGTCAACATGGTCGCGCCATCGGCGCTGCCAAGTGCTGATGAAATGGCCCGTTCGGGATGTGGCATCATGCCCATGACACGGCCATTTGCCGAGAGGATTCCGGCAATATCGCGGGCGGCTCCGTTGGGGTTGGCCGGGCCGGTGATATCACTTTCCGTATAGCGAAAGGCAATCTGGCCGTTATCTTCCAACCGTTGCAGATCATCATCGGATGCAAAGTAATTGCCTTCATTATGTGCCACCGGGATGATCATCTTCTGGCCCGCAGTCAGCCCCGCCGTAAAGGGGGATGCGGTGCCGTCAACCACTTCAATCGCGGTGTTGCGACAGACATATTTCAGCCCGGCATTTTCGACAAGGACACCTGGCAGGAGGCCGGTTTCCAGCAGGATCTGAAAGCCGTTACAGACCCCCATCACCGCCCCGCCGCGGGCGGCATGATCCAGCACGGATTCCATGATTGGCGCGCGGGCAGCCAACGCGCCACACCGCAGATAGTCACCATAGGAAAAGCCGCCGGGAATNATGGCAAGGTCAACCGGGTCAAGCGTCGTTTCCTTGTGCCAGACCAGNGACGGGCGACGGCCAGCCAGCCNTTCAATGGCCACCATCATGTCGCGGTCGCAATTCGATCCGGGAAACACGATGACGGCCACACGCAGTGCGCTGAGGCTCATTCGCTGTCTCCTTCGGCAATCTCGATCTCGTAATCTTCGATCACGGTATTGGCAAGCAGCGTCTCGCACATGCGGGCAACCCGCTGGCGCGCACGCGCCTCGTCTGCCTCGTCGATTTCCAGCATAATCCGCTTGCCAACCCGCACATCCGATACCTCGTCAAAACCAAGATCGGAAAGGGACCGGCCAATGGCACGCCCCTGCGGGTCCAAAACCCCGTGTTTCAGTGAAATATTGACGATAACCTGCATGTCTCTGTCCCGGTCAGATTGAGAGGTGAAACCACCAAGGCGGCTGGGCGCGCATCACAGCGCCGGTAGCGAAAGGCCAAGGCGTCTTGCTATTTCGGAATAGGCTTCGGTCAGGCCGCCAAGATCACGGCGAAACCTGTCCTTGTCCATCTTTTCATCGGTACCAACCTGCCACAGACGGCAATTATCGGGGCTGATTTCATCAGCCAACATCACCGTGCCGTCATGGGTNCGGCCAAATTCCAGCTTGAAGTCAATCAGCCGCAGGTCAATGGCGGCAAACATCTCGGTCAGCAGATGGTTGATCTTGTGAGTCTCGGCGACAATCTGCTCAAATTCGGGGGCGCTGGCCCAGCCAAATGTCAGAATATGTTCGCGCGCAATGATCGGATCACCAAGCGCGTCATCCTTNAGGCAGAATTCCACCAGCGTTGCGGGCAGGGGCGCCCCTTCGTCCAGTCCGAGGCGCGGGCAAATGGATCCGGCGGCGACATTGCGGACAACCACTTCGACCGGGACGATTTCCAGCCGGCGAATCAGCTGTTCGCGGTCATTCAGCCGGCGGATGAAGTGGGTGGTGATTCCCGCATCACCAAGAACACCCATCACATGTTCGCTGATGATGTTGTTCAGCAGCCCCTTGCCGGAAATGACATCTTTCTTCTGTGCGTTGAAAGCCGTGGCATCATCCTTGAAAAACTGCACCAGCGTTTCCGCATCCGGGCCCGGATAGATGATCTTTGCCTTGCCTTCATAAAGCGCGGTGCGTTCCATGACATCCATACCTATGACACCGCCCCGAAGACACGGTCAAAGATCGTGTCGACATGACGAAAATGCTGGTCGAGATCGAACAGGGCATCGATACCGTCTGCGCCAAGGCTGTCCATGACATCTGCATCCGCCTTGAGCAGATCGCGATAGCTGGCGCCTGTCTTCCAGCTTTCCATCGCATTGCGCTGGACCATGCTGTAGGCATCTTCGCGGCTGACGCCTTGCTGCGTCAGCGCCAGCAGCAACTGCTGTGAATGAACAAGACCGCCAAGCTGATCGAGATTGGCCTGCATGGACTCAGGATAGATAACCAGCGCCTCAACCACACCGGCCAGCCGCTGCAGCGCGAAATCAAGGGTAATGGTGGCGTCAGGCCCGAACACCCGTTCAACGGATGAATGTGAAATATCGCGTTCATGCCACAGCGCCACATTTTCCAGCGCCGGTGTCACCGCAGCGCGCACGACCCGCGCCAGGCCTGTCAGGTTTTCTGTCAGCACCGGGTTCCGCTTGTGCGGCATGGCCGATGATCCCTTCTGGCCAGCTGAAAAATATTCTTCCGCCTCGCGCAGTTCGGTGCGCTGCAGATGCCGGATTTCGGTTGCCAGACGCTCTACCGAACTGGCGACGACGCCAAGCGTTGCAAAGAACATGGCGTGCCGGTCACGCGGGATCACCTGTGTTGATACCGGTTCCGGGGTCAGGCCCATCTTCTCGGCAACATGCGCCTCGACTGACGGGTCAATATGGGCAAAGGTGCCGACCGCACCGGAAATGGCACAGGTGGCGATTTCGGCGCGCGCATGTTCCAGCCGTGTCCGGCAGCGGACAAACTCGGCATAAAAGCTGGCCAGCTTCAATCCAAAGGTTGTCGGTTCGGCATGAATGCCGTGGCTGCGCCCGATCGTGGGTGTGTAGCGATGTTCCTCGGCGCGTGTTTTCAGCGCCGCCAGCAAGCGGTCAATCCCCTGCAGCAGCAGATCGCTGGCCCGCGCCATCTGTACCGCCAGGGTGGTGTCCAGCACATCGGATGATGTCATGCCCTGATGCACAAAACGGGCTTCCTCGCCAACATGCTCGGCAAGGTTCGTCAGAAAGGCGATCACATCATGTTTGGTTTCGCGCTCGATCTCGTTAATGCGGTCTATGTCAAAGGCGCCGCGTTCCCACACCGCGGCGGCGGCCTCGGCAGGGATGACTCCCAGACGGGCCTGCGCGTCACAGGCGTGCGCCTCAATCTCGAACCAGATTTGAAACTTGCTGTCCTCTGACCAGATAGACGTCATTTCCGGCCGCGAATACCGAGGGATCATAAGGGTGATTTCCTTTGTCACTGAACGCTAGTGGTTGTAGCATCGGGGGTATGAAAATACCAGACCTTGAGGGGCGACAACTTCGAGGTTTTCTGGCATTTTTTCCGCAACGCGCTGCGTTTTTGGGGCGCATGCCATGCATTACGGGAATGTCCAATGCTGTTCCGCCGATTGATCGTTAGGGCCCTGATGACTGCCGCGCGCAACCCGCATGTTCAGCGCAAGGCAGGCGAAGTTGCCGGCAAGGCCATGCAACAGGCGCGCCCCGGCCTCATGAAGGCCAGCCACCGCGCTGGCGAACTGACCCGCAAGGCAAGTGATAAACTCCAGGACACCATCAACGGTGCTGGCGGCGGGCAGGGCAAGGCCAGGGTCAGGGGCAATGCCAAAGGCAAGGGCGGCAAGCGACAAGGGCCAAAGGACGGGCCAAAAGACGGGCCAAAGGACGGGCGTTAGGCCGGTCTATAGCAGCCCGAGGCTTTTGAAGCTGACCACATCCTGTCCGGCGACAATCAGATGGTCATGCAGCGTCACCGTGACCAATGCCAGCGCGGCTTTCAACTCTGCCGTCATATCGATATCGGCGCGCGCGGGTTCTCGTTCGCCACTGGGATGGTTGTGGACAAGGATCACAGCCTTGGCGTGATGTTTCAGCGCGCTGTTGATGACCTCGCGCACATAGACCGGCGTCTGGTCTACTGTGCCGCGCGACAAGGTTTCCTCGGCAATCAGCCGATTGCGGTTATCAAGACAGAGCATGACGAAATATTCGACAGGTTCATGCGCCAGCAGGGTTACACAATAATGCTGCACCGCACTCCAGCTGGTCAGGATCGGGCGATTGCGGATATCTGAATGGCTGAGATGCAGGCCTGCCGCCTCGACAATGCGGATGGCGGATATCGCCGCCTCACCAACCCCATCCAAGGCAATCAGCTGTGCCTGCGGTGCGCGCAGCACCGCCGACAGCGAGCCGAAATGCCGGATCAGGTCCTTGGCAAGTGGCTTGGTGTCCCGCCGCGGACTGCCGGCATAGAGAATCATCTCCAGCAGTTCCAGCTCGCTCAGCGTTTCGGCGCCTTTCTCCATCACCTTGGCGCGCATGCGGGCGCGATGTCCGGACATATGGTCAGACGGCGGGAGCCGGGCGGGGTGCCGCTTATCTGGGCGGGTCTTTCCGGGCAGGGGATCTTTTGGGTCAGTTTGATCATCCATACCCTATTGGGTAGACGATAAAGGATAATTTTAGATTAACGCGCCTTTAGGGTGCCACATCCGCCTTGTCCGAAATTTGAACTGCGTAGTGGAGGCCGGCTGCTGGCAATCAAGCATAGGGCGGCGCGGTGTAACCAGCCGGTGACAGCGTGAAAATTTCCGGTGCGCCATCGGTGATACCGATCGAATGTTCGAATTGCGCCGACAAGGACCTGTCACGGGTGACCGCTGTCCAGCCATCACCAAGGATTTTGGTTTCATGCCGGCCGGCATTGATCATCGGTTCGATGGTGAAAATCATCCCCGGTTCAAGCCGCATGCCTGCCCCGGGGTTGCCGTAATGCAAGACTGTAGGCGCGCAATGGAATGTCTGTCCAAGACCGTGCCCGGTGAAATCACGGACGACGGAAAAGCGGTTCGATTCGGCATGTTCCTGAATGGCATGGCCGATATCGCCGAGCGTGTTGCCCGGCCGTGCGGCATCTATACCACGCATCAGGCAGTCATAGGTGACCTCGGTCAGACGGCTGGCCTTCACCGAGGGCGCGCCGACAAAATACATCCGTGAGGTATCCCCATACCAGCCATCCAGAATGACTGTGACATCAATATTCAGAATATCGCCATCGCGCAGCGTTTTGGGCCCGGGAATACCGTGACAGACCACATGGTTCAGTGAAATACAGGTCGATTTCGGAAACCCTTTGTAATTCAGCGGGGCCGGCACCGCGCCATGTGCGAGGATATGGTCATGGCAGATCTGGTCCAGCGCCTCTGTGGTCACGCCGGCGATGACATGCTGGCCAATCATATCCAGCACCGAGGCGGCAAGCCTGCCGGCGGCACGCATTCCCGCAAAGCCCTCGTCACCATGAAGTATCACCGGTTCTGTTCGCATCGTCCCCGTGCCGAATTCCTGTTGTACAGCGCCTAGCACTATCCTTAATAATGCGTCTTGCCAAGCGCAGAGATGTCGCTGCCACCCCTTGACCGCAACGCCAGAACCTTTATGTCCGTCTGATAGCGGCGGCGGCATGACCGCAGCACAGATTTCATTTTTCAGTGTTTCAAAGAGAGCCAGCATGTCCAGCATATCCCGCGCCAACCCCACTGCAGCCATTATCATCATCGGAGATGAAATCCTGTCGGGCCGCACCAAGGACAAGAATATCGGCTGGCTGGCCGAACAGCTGAATGCGCAGGGGATTCAGCTGCGCGAGGCGCGGGTCATTGCGGATGTGCGCGAAGTTATCATCGATACGGTCAGAACGATGTCTGCCGCTGTGGACCTTGTTTTTACCAGCGGTGGCATTGGCCCGACGCATGACGACATCACCACCGAATCGATCGCCGCTGCTTTTGGTCGCAAGGTAATTCGTCATCCCGAGGCCGAGGCGCGGCTTCTGGCGCATTACGAAAATACCGAGATCGAGTTCAATGCGGCGCGGCAGAAAATGGCGGATATCCCTGAAGGCGCCACGCTGATCGACAATCCGCTGAGCGCCGCGCCCGGTTTCATTGTCGAAAACGTACATGTGTTTGCCGGTGTGCCATCCATTCTGCAGGCCATGTTTGAAGGGCTGCGTGACAGCCTGCCGGGCGGTGTNGCGATGACGCGTCTGACCGTGCAATGCGCCATTGGTGAGGGGACGATCGCCAGCTTGATGCAGGCGGTGCAGGCGGATCATGCCGGGGTCAGCATTGGCAGCTATCCCTGGTTTAAGCCGGGCCAGTTCGGTACCGCCGCCGTTGTCAGCGGCCTGGATGCCGATGTCACGCATGCGGCAGCAGCGGCGCTGGCAAAGGGCGTTCAGCAGATGGGGGCGGACGCTTTTATCATGGCCCCCGATGATGGTGCCTGATGACAGCGCCTGATGATGCCGGATAAGCGGCATCGCCCCTGTTTGATGAATGTAATGCGCGCCTAGTCGCGGGTTTTGCGCCGATGCCGCGGTACTGACCCGCCGGATTTGCGGCCCGGCCCGGCCCATGGGCCGCTTTGCTGCGGGTCTTCCTGATCTGTCCTGTGTTCCTGATCTGTCGCGGCCTGATGCGGCNGCGCGTTGCGGTCAGGTGATACCACGCGCGATCCCAGCGCATTCCGACGGCCACGATATTTGGCGNTGGCCTGCGCACGGATGGTTGAAAAGGGGACCGGCTGCCCGTCCCAGCGGGCCGNNGGCGCATCGTCAGNNCCAAACAGCGGAATATCGCGATGTTTGAAGAACGGCACCAGAATCATGCCGGCAATAAAGCCACCAATATGTGCGAAATAGGCAACACCGCCACCATCATTGGCCAGCGCGTTTGGTACAGCGACAAACTGGCCNCCAATCCAGACGCCAAGTACAAGCCATGCGGGCAGATTGATAAACCGGATGAAGACCAGAATNACCAATAGCGTCCGGATTGCCGCCTTTGGATGCAGGATAAGATAAGCCCCCAGTATGCCGGCGATGCCGCCAGATGCGCCGACCATCGGAATCCGGGATGCAGGATCAATGGCGAATTGTGCAGCTGCCGCCGCCATGCCGCACAGAATNTAGAAAATGATGAATTTCAGCGGTCCCATCGAATCCTCGATATTGTCGCCGAAAATCCACAAATACAGCATGTTGCCGCCGATATGCATTAATCCGCCATGCAGAAACATCGAACTGATTGCAGTGGCCCAGGCCGGAAGCACCACAAGCTGTGCCGGCAAGGGTGCCGCACCGCTGACATGGGCCGGCACGAACCCATAGCTGTAAAACGCATATTGTTCACCCTGCGGGCCGAGTGACTGCTGCCAGACAAAAACCAGCACACACAAAGCGATAATCAGCCATGAGATATAAGGCGTGCGGCGCGATGGGTTGTCATCAAACAGGGGGAAGAAGAACATGTCGGGGTTCCGTGGCAGTCAACGTGCCGTGAAAGTCGAAATCCTGTGACGGTGGCCCGTCAAAGGGGTGGCCTGNCAAAGGGGTGGCCTGTCAAAGGGGTGGCCTGTCAATTTAGTCTTGTGTGGTCTACCATGGCACAGNCATAACCAGCGCGCACATCTCTTTTAAACAGTATCTGTCATGGCAGATGGCGACAGAATCCGCAGGAGAGTTCAGCATGATCAAGAACCTGGTAACGCAGGCCCGTATGGCCACATTACGTCTTCTGCTTGTCTACGCCACCATGGTGGTGATGCTGGTTACAACCGGCCAACAGGCGGCGGCTGCAACATCGCTCCAGCTTCAAGACGGGATAACGCTGACCTTTGAAGGCGGGCAAATGGATTTCACGACCGGGTCCGGCCAGCTTTTTGATGTAACCGTCGAAGAATATGGGGACGCCATATTGTTTGCCGAGCAGGTAGAAATCGCTGCCGAGGGCACGCCGGGAAGTGACGATTGGCTGATCCGCGATCTGCGTGCCCGCAATGTCGAACTTGCCGAGGACATGATATTTATCGGCGACCTTGTTGTCCGCGAATTGAATATGGGCGCGGCCTCCAATGACGAAGCGCTGAATGATATCTCGCAGATATTTGGCGAGGGCGGTTTTATGCGTTTGCGCAATGTCAGCGTGGCCGAAGATGATGTTCTCATGACGATTGACGAGATGGCGACCGAACCGTTCCGGTTTGGCGCCCTTGACGATGGTACGGTCGTAATGGCTCGCGGCGGGGTGACGATAAACGGGCTCAGCTTGATGCCGATGGGTTCGGATGCCGAATATGCCGAATTCCTCGAGCGGCTCCGCGCCCGCGGTGTCGATGCGCTTGTGATGGATATGAAACTCATCGCCGGCACGCGTATCGTGGGGCCAGAATTGGAAGTGTTCTATNTGATGGGTGGCGACATGCGCGGCCTTGGCAGCTTTGAACTGGATATCGAAGTCGGCATCAATAGCAGCCTTTATGCGCAACTTGTCCCGCAACTTCAGGACCCTGATTCCAGCAGCACCGCGCTGCTTGGCATGACAAGTGCCGCCTATCTGCGCAGTGCGGGTCTGGTGTATCACGATACAGGCATCGGGGATATCATACTCGAGGTTGCGGCCGAGGAAGATGGGGTTGCGACCGAGGATATGCGGTCCATGATGCGTGTGATGCTTGCTGAATCGATACGCNGCACCTTTCCGGAAAATGCCAGCTGGATGCTGCCGCCCTTGGACGCGACGCTGAAGGCTGGCGGGCGATTGGAGATTGCAATGGATCCGCCGTCCGCCGTGCCGCTTTCCAGCATGATCGGATTTCTGATGCTGCCCGATCTGGCGATTCAGCAGCTTGGTNTGGACATAAGCCACCGTCCAAACTGACCCGATCACCTGTCTCAGGTGCGGCTGGTGCGAGCAGGGGGACTCGAACCCCCACGACCATACGGTCTCAAGATTTTAAGTCTTGTGTGTCTACCAATTCCACCATGCTCGCATCGGCAGAGTGATAGCACAGCCTTGTCGGATAGCGACAGAAAGATTGTATCCGGTACGCCCGGTCCTGATCGACAGCGATTCCGCAATGCTTGCATGATCGTTTGACATGGCGCAGGCTTCTGTATCCAACGCGCGGAGGCTGACATGAACAAGCTGGTCTGTGATGAATGCGGAACATCCTTCAACTGCGGCGCGCCGCCCGGCAAGGACCATTGCTGGTGCATGGAACTGCCAAATATGCGACAGAGCTTTGATCTTGCTGGCAAATGTGTGTGTCCTGACTGCATGACCCTTGGTCAGGCAAAGGCGCTTGTCAAAGCCCGCAAGATCAAGAAGCGCAACCGCCGAAACAGTGCCATTCAACTTTCNCGCGGNGAACCCTAAAGGATGCTTTGGGCCAATTATTAAATTTCTGTATATTACCGCCATCTAATTAACGGGAGAGCCCAGATGGCCCAAAACCGGACATCCAGGATACGTGCATTACGCCANCGTGGCAGGAACAAGCTTGTCAGGGTCAATGACCAGCTGAACAGCCTTACCTGGGAGCTGTTTGAGCGCAATGGCGGTCTGGATGATGTGAATACCACACGGGCAGTGGCGGTGCTTGATGATGCACTCAGCCTTGTCCAGCGGGCCGGGGCCCTGTTGAACGCGGTACATGTCGAGGACAGCAAGAAGGACCCNTCGTCGCCCGAGCCAACCGGTTTTAAGGGAACACGGGACGATAAGGACGGGTCTGCGGCAAAGCCGAACCTGTCACGCACGGTAAGCAGCGTCAATTAACGCATCGCACGAAAGCCGGCGCCGCATTCCTTAACCTGTATTACCACCCAGAACAGCGAACCTTTTNAGAAAGGCCTCTGCGGCCTGCTCTGCGCTTTTGGGTCTGATCCGCATCTGTACAGGCGTGCCCGGCGGCTTGCCGATNATTTTTGTTGCCTCGTCATCNGTAAAGCCTGCCAGCTGTGTCGCCTCAAGCCAGGCCGCCATGCCGTCAGCGCGTTTTATGGCGCGCTTGACNGCTTCCGGCAGCGTGGCGGGAAGGCCGAAACGAATATGGATNGCNGCCTCGAGACGGGATTCAATGTCACGGTAAATGCCGCCAAGCGCATATTTGAAGGGGGAGATCATGTCGCCAATCACATATTCGGGCGCATCATGTAACAGCGCGGCAAGGCGCCAGCGACGTTCCAGTTTTGGCGCATTCAGCGACATGATTTTCTCTACCAGTAATGAATGCTGCGCCACCGACAGGGGGTATATGCCCTTTGTCTGGCCATTCCAGCGGCTGACCCGTGCAAGTCCATGGGCGATATCAAGAATTTCCACATCGATCGGCGAGGGGTCGAGCAGGTCAAGCCGGCGGCCGCTGAGCATGCGTTGCCATGCGCGGGTCTGGTCTATGTTTCGGCGTGATGATGACCGGCGGTTGCGGGGCACTGGGGATACTGGCATAGCGTTATCCTGCATCAACAGGGTGTCATTCTTCAAGATGATTGGCGAGATATGGCAAAGCAGGCATTGCCTTTTGCCGGATGTGTTATATTCATCCCTGTGGCGGTGCGATCCTGTGACGCCTGACGGAACGGCCTGAAATAAAACGCATGGATTTTTTCGAGACAAGAGAACGATACCGCCGCCGCGAAATGCGCAGCTATGTCTCATTGCTGGCCCGTATCGCGGTGGTCGGCGGTGTTTTGTGGCTTGGCTGGGTATGGGGACATGCCGAGACGGCCAGCCTGAAGGCTGAGGCGGAACGCGCACTTTATGAGAATAACGAGCAGATCAGCGAACTCAGCACGCAGATTCAGCGCCTTGAATTACAGCTTGCCGAGGCCAAGGCAAAGAACAAGGTGGATGACCTTGTGGCGGATAGCGATGCTGAACTGAAAGCGCTTGTTACAAAGAAAATTGCCCGTGGTGTGGCGCCGGCGCAGATCATGCAGGTCATTCAGGATCTTGGCGTGCCCGGCAATTGCCGTGAACTCGGCAAGCACCAGATTGCCGTTGCTACACCCGTCTATGGTGGACCGGAATCGCAGCTGACCCTGTTTGACGGCGGTCTTAATCTTTTCGTAGAGGGCGAGGCCGACAAGAAGTCAGCACGGGAAATCCCGTGGTTCGACCCGAAACTGCCGGTCAGTGTGCGGATGGCCTTCCTGAACGGCCAGAAGATCGTCAAAGGGACGCTGCCCTTCGAGGCGGTCATTCCGGCAGAAGACTGGCTATTGCTTCTGGAATTCAGCAAGTCGGACCTGCATGGCTATCTCAGCGGGCGCGTGTCCAGCTGCACGATGCGCTAGCGACAGGCGGCCCCGCCAGCGATTGCCAATAGCAGGGCGCGGCTGCCGCGCTATTCCTGCCCCGGACGGTTCTTTTGAAAAATATCGCTGCTGCGTCCGTAATCGCGGTATCCCAACCGGCTGATTGGCATGAAGGCAGCGTAATCAACCATGCCGTCGCGAAGCACTGCATCATCGATATAGATGCTGGTCACGGTGCCGATCACAACAATATAACCGCCGCCCTGTGCGTTGCGCGGCAGGTGCATCGTATCGTAATGCACACATTCCAGCGCGGCTGGCACCTTGCCGACACGGGGTACGGAAATGCTTTCGCTATCCACCATTTCCAGCCCGGCATGGATAAATTCATTATCGCCATAGGGAAAATTCCCCGACGAGATATTCATCGAATCAAACTGTGCCTCGCCAACGATATTGACGACAAATTCGCCGGTTTCCTCAACATTGCGAAGGCTGTCCTTATGGTGATCGGGGCTGTCGGTCTGTACCGAGAACATCACCATCGCCGGATCTTCAGAAAGCGCATTGAAAAAGCTGTAGGGTGCCAGATTGATGCTGTTGTCACTGCCGCGTGAGGCAATCCAGCCAATGGGGCGTGGCGCAACAATCGCCTTTAGCGGGTTGTGCGGAAGGCCGGCAGCCTTGTGCTGCATGGGTTTGAAAATCATCTGCGTACTCCCGCTGTGAATTCGGCTCGAAAACAGCGGTGCCCCGCTGCCTTGGAAGATGGGATAAAAAGCCCTATATAGCAAGAAGGGGCAGATCAGAGCGACGGTGGCCCTTCCGCATAATTCGAATACCCGGAACCCCCCAATGATAGAACTGTATTTCGCGCCAACGCCGAATGGACATAAAGTCTCCATCGCGCTTGAAGAACTTGGCCTTCCCTATGAAATCCACCGCATCAATATCGGTGAAGGGAACCAATTCAAACCCGAATTCCTGGCGTTTAGCCCCAATAACCGGATTCCCGCCATCATTGACCGTGACGGATTTGACGGGCAGCCAACCAGTGTGTTTGAATCCGGCGCCATCCTGATTTATCTCGCCGAAAAAACCGGCAAGTTGTTGCCGGCCGGCGGTGCGGCGCGCAAGACGGTGCTTGAATGGCTGATGTGGCAGATGGGCGGTGTTGGCCCCATGTTTGGTCAGGCGCATCATTTCAATTTCTATGCGAAAGAGAAGATCGACTATGCGATGACCCGTTACAGCAACGAGGCGAACCGCCTCTATGGTGTGCTGGAACGCCAGCTGGAGGGGCGTGATTATGTGGCCGATGACTTTTCGATTGCAGATATCGCCATTTTCCCGTGGACGCGCTCATACAAGCGCCAGAACGTGGTGATCGAGGATTATCCGAATGTTGTGGCCTGGCGCAAAAGAATGATTGAACGCCCGGCCGTTGCAAAAGGTATGCAGGCCGGTGCCGAGTTCAATGCAGACCTTCGTGAGCTCAGCCCCGAGGAATGGAAAAGGCTGTTCGGAGCCTGATCGTTCCAGCAGTTATGATCCTGTGGTTTCGCCTTCGAACCGCAGCGTGCAGGCGCCAGTGAATACCTGTGTCACTAGTGATTCTTTGCACAGGTGCCATGTTTTACGCGGCCCGCCCATCTCGCTATTGAAGATTGTCAGCGTCGCCAGAAGGGTTAACAGGATCAGCATAATCCACCAGGTACGGCTCATTTGTGACGGTCCTTGTTGGTCACCATTCGGTGATGTGGTCAATAATATCAACCGCTTCGACGGCGCTTTCCGGGAATACGCGGCCGGCAACCGAATGGCCAGCCCTGCGGGTGCTGGCGGGGTGGCCAGTCACCAGCGGATGCCATGCGGGCAGGTCCAGCCCTTCATGCAGACGGCGATAGGCACAGCTGTCCGGCATCCATTGCAGGGATGAGAGATTGTCCGGTGTCAGGCTGATGCAGTCGGGAACAGACTTCCGGCGGTTTTCATAATCCATGCAGTTGGCTGTGCCGCAATCCAGCAGTTTGCAGGCAATATCGGTATAATGCACCGTGCCATCATCCATATCTTCAATCTTGAGGACGCAGCATTTGCCGCAGCGGTCACAGAGGGATTCCCATTCCTCTGCGGTCATCTCGGCAAGGGTTTTCAGTTTCCAGAAAGGTGCAGCGTCCACAGCCTGTCCTTGAATTTATTTTCGCGATTCCGGATGTAATGCCGGCTCATCGGCGCCGCCATCTGGTCTTTCGCAAGTTGCAGTTGCAGCACCATACCATGCTGACGCCTGAAAAAATATTCGCATCCGACAAGATAGAATTCCCACATGCGTACAAAGCGCGCGTCATAAAGACGCCGCATCGCAGCTCTGCGGTCAAGAGAGCGCATACGCCAGAGCCGCAATGTTTCGGCGTAATGGCCGCGCATCACTTCCATATCAAGCACTTTCAGGCCGCGCGTCTCGGTATGGCGGATCATCTGTCCTATGGAAGGCAGATAACCGCCCGGAAAGATGTATTTTGTAATCCAGCGATTGACCGGTCCGGCTTTGTGCTGCACGCCGATGGTATGGATAACGGCAATCCCGTCATCGGCAAGCAGGGCCCGGATCTTTGCGAAATAGCTGGCATATCCCTGCGGTCCGACATGTTCCAGCATGCCGACAGATACGATCTTGTCGAAATGACCTGTCTGGTCCCGATAGTCACGCAGATGAAAATCGACACGGCTGTCCAGGCCGGCTGCGGCGACCATGTTACAGGCATGGCTGAACTGATGGTCGGACAAGGTGATGCCGGTGACCCTTGCCTCTTCGGCGCAGCCTGCGATGGCCATGGCAAGCCCGCCCCAGCCGCATCCGATATCAAGGACGCGGTCATCTGGTTTCAGATCCAGCTTCGCGGCCAGGCGGGCAAGCTTTGTGACCTGTGCGGTTTCAAGCGTGTCTTCTTCGCCGTGAAAATATCCGCATGAATATTGCCGCCATGGATCCAGAAAGCTGTCAAACAAGGCATCTGACAAATCATAATGATGCGCCACATTGCGGCGTGACCGGCCACGCGGGTTCAGATGCCGCAACCATGCCAGTGCGTTTACAATCTGCAGGGTGGCGCGCCCGGTCCAGTGCGTCGCCCAGCTGTTGCTGTTCGTCATCAGCAGGTCGACAAGCGGCTCTAGCCCATTTTCCGGAACGGTCAAATGCCCGTCCATATAGGCCTCGCCAAAGGCAAGGTCGGGCACGGCAACGAGCCGCCACAGGATTTTGCGGTTGCTTATGGTTATACTGGCGTGCGGGCCGCGATGTCGCCCTTTGAGGGTAACGGGCGGGCGATCGCCCAGCGTGAGCTGCAAGGCCCCTCGGTCGATAAAACTTCGGATGATTGAAAACGCAATCGAGTCAAACATGGCTGTCACCACATCAGTCTGTTGGCAAACAATATCTATCCGGTTTCTTGTGACTCGCTCCTGTACTGTCGGATATCCTTAATGGTATCCAACACTGTCAGTTTCGCAAGAAGCTGGATAAAATTTCTGATATCGCCGGCCAGCATTCTTGCAGTGTTGCTGCCGCATGAGTATTGAGCCCTTCAGCCCATGGCACGGACATCCCCGCATCTGCACGCTGATTATGATTTACCACTTCCGCAGATCGACATGCGCGATGGGGTGCCGCATGCGATGCAGTTTGCAGACAGCTATTACAATGCTGATGACGGGCTGGCCGAAACACGGCATGTCTTTCTTGAAGGGAATGACCTGCCCGCCAGGATGAAAGCAGCATCGCATCTGACAATTGGCGAGACGGGTTTTGGCACCGGGCTGAATCTGCTGGCGGTTATGGCCGAAATGCAGAACCATCCGCATTGCCAGATCGACTTTGTGTCTTTTGAGGCACAGCCCCTGAATGCCGAGATGATGGCCGCTGCGCATGCGGCCTTTCCCCAGCTGGCCGATCTGGCCAGCCAGTTGCGGCAGGCATTGCCGCCGCGCTGGCCGGGCCATCACCTTGTTGTGCTGTGCGGGGGACGGCTGACGCTGCATCTGCATTACGGGGATATGGGCGCTATTCTGCCGACCCTCGATATCGCAGTGGATTGCTGGTTTCTTGACGGGTTTGCACCGGCGCGCAACCCGTCTGCCTGGACGGCAGATATCCTGTCTGAAGTCGGCCGGCTGACAGAAATTGGAGGCAGTTTTGCCAGCTTTACAGCCGCCGGTGAGGTGCGACGCGGGCTGGCGGCAGCAGGATTTGCAGTTGCAAAATCCACGGGCTATGGACGCAAACGCGACATGATCCGCGGTGTGCGGGAAGGGACAGCCTTGCCGCATGTGTCATCCATTACCGCATCGCCAAGGCGCATCGCCATCATCGGGGCAGGAATCGCCGGTGCGGCGCTGGCTGCCGGCCTGTCGCGCCGGGGCGCAGCGCCGGTATTGCTGGATGCCGCGGCCGGGCTGGCCAGTGCCGCCTCTGGCAACCGCGCTGCCCTGCAGAGTCCGCGCCTGACGGTTGACCATAATGCAATGAGCCGTCTTTCGGCGGCATGCCTGTCATGGGCTGCCCGCTGTTCCGATGCAGCAGGCGCAACGCTGGCCGCCGGCGTGCTGGCCCTTGATGCCCCTGACCGCATGGCCGCCCGACATGCGATTTTTCGACAGCAGCGCTGGCCGGCAAGCCTGCTGCGGGATGCCGACACCGTCCTTGATGCCGAAACCGGCCAGGGAATCTTTTACGAATATGGCCGGGCGATTCGGCCTTCAATATTGGTAAAGGCACTTGCAGAAGGTGCCGAATTTCATGGTGACTTTGATGTTGCCAGCATCACCATGGAAGCCGGGCAGCTGGTGCTGGGTGCCGTTGACAGCCGGCAGGTGCAGGCAGATGCGGTGGTTCTGGCAGGCGGGTCACGGGTGGCGGATGGGCTGCATCTTGTTGGCCAGGACATGCCGGTTGAGGTGACTCGCGGCGAGGTCAGCCATGTGCCCGCAACATCATCCAGCGCGTCGCTGGCGACCGGTGTCAGCTTTGGGGGGTATCTGACCCCGTCATGGGATGGGCTGCATGAAGTCGGNGCCACCTTNTCGCGCGATCTGGAACAGCCNGAGGATATNGCTNCGGCGCATGCGCANAATNTTGCGCTGCTACCTGCNGGGATNNNGGGTTTGTTTGACGGGATGNCCTATGACGGGCTGGGCTTGCGNACAAGTTATCGCGCCAGCCTTGCCGACNGGCGGCCGNTAACGGGGCGCATCGCTGACAAAATCTGGATGTTTGGCGGGCTGGGCGCACGCGGCTTTACGCTGGCCCCGCTGCTGGGCGAGATGCTGGCTGCCCAAATATTGAACAGGCCGGTACCGTTGCCACGTGACCAGCGCGCCGGAGTGGCTGCCGCACGGTATCTTTCACAAAATACCAGCTAGCGGTTCAGACCGGAAAGGCTGCGCGCATCGACCATCTCGCCGTGATAGCTGCACTCTTCTGATAGAAGTTCGAGGAAGGCAGGCACGATATCTTCGGGCGCGGGCAGGGTCGCCGGATCCTCTCCCGGAAAGGCTGATGCCCGCATTTCGGTTGCGGTGCCGCCCGGATTCATCATGTTGATCCGCAGATTGGTTTGTTCACTTTCGCCGGCCCANGACCGGCCAACCGCNTCCAGCGCAGCCTTGGTGGCCGCATAGGGCCCCCAGAATGGCCGGCTGCCAGTCGAAGCGCCCGAGCTGACAAGAATGGCGCGCCCGGATGNGGCCGCACGCAACAGNGGGTCNAGGGCGCGGATCATATGCCATTGCCCGGTCAGGTTGACGGCAACAGATTCATCCCAGTTTTCAGGCGTCAGATGGGTAATCGGGGTCAGCGGTGCCAGNATGGCCGCATTGGCCACAAACCCGTCAAGCCGCCCCCACCGTTCGTGGATTACTGCGGCAAGGCGCGGCATCGCCGGATAATCCTTCATATCCATCTCGACAATCGTGGCTGTGCCGCCTGTCTGCCGGATGGCATCGTCAACCTCTTCCAGGGCGCCGGTGGTCCGGCCGGTGATAATCAGCTCGGCGCCNGCAGCTGCCGCACCGATNGCAACTGCACGGCCNATGCCGCGGGTGGCGCCGGTAACAAGTANCAGCCTGCCGGAAAGATCGAATGTCTGGGATGATGTCATCAGCGGCCGCTCCCGTGGGATACCTTGTTCGCACTCANCCCGGCTGCCAGCTGNATCGGATAATCGCCGGTAAAGCAGGCATCGCAGAATTGTGGTGATGTATTGCTGCGCTCTGCACCGATAATTGCGCGGTGCAGGCCGTCAACAGAAATAAAGGACAGGCTGTCAGCACCGATTTCACCGGCGATCTCGTCAATTGTCATTTGCGCTGCAATCAGCTGGTCCTGACTTGGGGTGTCGACGCCATAAAAGCAGGGATGTGTGGTTGGNGGGCTGGCGATGCGCATATGNACCTCTGCNGCNCCGGCGCGCCGCATCATCGAGACAATTTTNCGCGACGTGGTGCCGCGTACAATGGAATCATCGACAAGAATGATCCGCTTGCCAGCGACCGCTGCCGGGTTGGCATTATGTTTCAGNTTTACCGAATCCGTGCGGTCCTTCTGGTTTGGCTGGATNAATGTCCGTCCGACATAATGGTTGCGGATGATCCCCAGATCAAACGGGATGCCCGATGCCTCGGCATAGCCAAGGGCGGCCGGCACACCNGAATCNGGCACCGGGATCACAAGGTCGGCGTCAATATGGGCCTCATGAGCCAGTTCGCCGCCAATCGCCTTGCGTGCGTGATAGACGCCGCGCCCCTCGACCACCGAGTCAGGCCGCGAAAAATAGATATATTCAAAAATGCAGAATCGCGACGGCATGGCTGTGAACGGAGACAGGCTCTGTACACCATTGCGATCAATAATCACCATTTCGCCGGGGGCCAGCTCGCGCACCGCTGTTGCCCCGACAATGTCNAGCGCACAGGATTCGGATGCCAGGATCCATGTGTCATCACGCTGNCCAAGGATCANGGGGCGCACACCGAACGGATCACGCACGCCGATCAACATATCATCTGCAACGCAGACAAGCGAATAGGCCCCTTCGATCTGTTTCAGGGCGTCTACCAGCCGGTCGGTCACGCTGTCCTGGTGTGACCGCGCCACGAGATGCACGATCACCTCGGTATCGGATGATGACTGGAACAGGCTGCCGGTTTCGATCAGCGAGCTGCGCAGCCGGCTTGCATTTGTCAGATTGCCATTATGCGCCAGCGCAAANCCGCCAAAGGCAAGCCGCGACGAAAAGGGCTGGATTTCCATCATCGGATTGACATTGCCGCTGGTGGAATAGCGGTTATGTCCGATGGCAACATGCCCNCGCAGTTGCTTCATNTGCGGGGAATCGGCACCAAAATTGTCGCCGACATGGCCAAGCGCGCGATGGGCATGAAATAACTGGCCATCAAAGGTCACAATGCCCGCAGCTTCCTGTCCGCGATGCTGNAGCGCATGCAGGCCAAGTGCGGTCAGAATACTGGCCTCGTCACTGCCGAATACCCCGAACACTCCGCATTCTTCATGAAACCCGTCATNCNCGGAGATGTCGAACGGATTGGTTGAACCCACACCCATATTTGTCACTTTCACCTTGGCTGTCAGTGGACGATCCGCTTTTGAAACGACCGGTTAACTGGAATTATCGAGGCAGNCTGCAGCATTTAATTGCCGCCTTCATCACTGCGTAGGTCGAGTGCCGTGCCGGCACCCGTATCGGTATCCGTATCGGAATCTGTTGAGTCTGCATCGCTGTTATCGGTGCGATCACTGATGGTCTCGCCAACCTCCTCAACGGTGTTCTGGATGGTCTCAACCTCCTTGGCAGGGGGTGGCAGATTTTCGATCAGCATTTCGCGCATATCCCCGGGCAATACCCCGGCAAACAAATGCGCGCTGCCGCGCAGCGCAGGCGTGATTTCGGCATCGGTCACAATATCGGGAAGGTTTGTCTCTCCCTCGGCCACCACAACCGCACCGGCATAGACCACCAGTACGATTACATAGCCGCGCAAGCCGCCAAACAGAAAGCCCAGCCAGCGGTCAAGGCTGCCAAGCCCGGCTTTGCTGAGGCCAGGTGAAACAAGGCTCGAAAACACAAACCAGAGGATCACCGCGGCAACAAANGGAAGGCCCCATGCCAGGATATCAGTCAGCCCCTTGATCTGGATCAGATCTTCGAGGAAGGGCGCAAGGTACGGCGCGCAGATGCGCGCAACAAGGATAGAGATTGGCCAGCCGGCCAGCCCCATGATCTCGCGCGTCATGCCGCGCAGCGTCGCCAGGATGCCGGAAATCACAAGGATGATCAGCGCGGCAAAATCGATGATGTTCAGTGCGGCAATGTCGAAGGTCATCATAGTGTCCCGCTACTATGCGGTGATCTGCGGGTTGGGTNTGTCATCATACACCGCCCATGATCTCGATCAACTCGGCAAGGGTGGCCGGTTGCGCCAATGACAGCCCGGACGGGGTGGCCAGCTTTTTGCGGGGGCGCGGCATGACGGCCGTGTCGAACCCCAGCTTGGCAGCTTCCTTTAGACGGGCATCGGCCTGTGCTACCTGCCGCAGCTCTGCCGACAGGGCCACTTCACCAAAAAAGACGCTGCGAGGCGGCGCAGGACGTCCGGTCACCGAAGACAGTAACGCGGCTGCTACCGCAAGATCGGCGGCTGTTTCCGCGATCTTCAGGCCGCCAGCGACATTCAGAAAAATATCCCGTCCGGAAAGCGGTACACCGCATCGCGCCTCAAGTACTGCGGTCAGCATCGCCAGCCTGCTGCTGTCCCAGCCGACAACATTNCGGCGCGGCGATGCCAGCGTTGACGGCGCGACAAGTGCTTCAATCTCGACAAGCACCGGACGGCTTCCTTCGATGCCGGCAAAGACAACGGCGCCGGTCACATCGTCACGCCGGTCAGCCAGAAACAGCTCCGACGGATTGGGCACTTCGGTCAGGCCGGTTTCGACCATCTCAAACACGCCAATTTCATCGGTGGCCCCAAACCGGTTCTTTACGCCGCGCAGGATGCGGAAATGATGTGATCTGTCACCTTCAAAATAGAGGACAGTATCGACCATATGTTCCAGCACCCGCGGTCCGGCAATCGCGCCATCTTTGGTCACATGGCCTACCACCAGCAATGCAACATCATGCACTTTGGCGGCACGGATCAGTTCCTGTGCGGTGGCGCGTACCTGGCTGACGGTGCCGGGCGCGGAATCAAGGCTGGACAGATACATCGTCTGGATGGAATCGATNACCACAATCTCCGGACCAGACGGCCCGCCCAGCGATGCGGCAACATCACCGGCATTGGTGGTGGTNGCCAGATCGACCGGTGCATCACCAAGCCCCAGCCGGCGCGCCCGCATGCGCACCTGATCGGCTGATTCCTCTCCGGAGATATAGGCGGTCCGGTGTCCGCTGGCNGCNAGCTTGCAGACAAGCTGTAACAGCAATGTCGATTTGCCAATACCCGGGTCGCCGCCAATNAGCGTTGCAGAGCCACGCACAAGTCCGCCGCCTGCAACGCGATCAAACTCGGCGATCCCGGTCTGCATGCGCGGCGGCGGGGCAACGGAATCCGACTGTGCGAGNGGNTGCATGTCAATGCGCTTGCCGCCAGCCTTCCGGCTGGGGCCGGATACGGCTTCAACGCGTTCTTCAACCAGCGTGTTCCACGCCCCGCAGTGATCACATCTGCCAGTCCATTTGCGGTGGGCGCCGCCGCATTCCTGACAGACATATGAAACGCTTGCTTTTGCCATCAGCCTGCGCGCGCCTCGGCTTTAGCTGCGCGTGTCAGCGGCCCGTCGGCGTGGCCGTGAACAAACTGGTCGACCTCCGCAATGCCGGTATCATCCATCTCGCTTGCCGGGCCGCACCAGATGATGGTGCCGTTATGCACCATNGCGACCTTGTCGGCGATGCGGCGTACCGAAGCCATGTCGTGGCTGATGGTAATGGCGGTGGCACCAAGGCGGCGCACGGAATCTATAATCAGCCGGTCGATCACACCGCCGGTGATCGGGTCAAGGCCGGATGTCGGCTCGTCGAACAACAGCACTTCAGGTTTGTCGGCAATGGCGCGTGCCAGCGCCACACGCTTTTGCATGCCACCGGACAGTTCTGCCGGATACTGGTCGATCACATGTGCGGCAAGCCCCAGCTGGGTGATGGTCTCGGCAGCGATATCGCGCGATTCTGTTTTTGACAGATGCTGGCGCTGGCGCAACCTGAAGGTGACGTTCTCCCAGATTGGCAGTGAATCAAACAGCGCGCCAAACTGGAAGGTCATGCCAAAGCGGCGGCGCACGGATTCAAGATCAGCACGGGTGGCATGGATCAATTCCTGCCCTTCAACGCGAATCGATCCCGAATCCGCACGCAGCAACCCAAGCAGGCATTTGAGCGTGACAGATTTCCCGCAGCCCGAGGTGCCGATGATTGCAAGCGATTCCTCGGCTGCCACTGACAGCGACACATCGCGCAATACCTGATTGTCGCCAAACGCCTTGGCGACATTCTGCATCTCGATCTTTGGTTGCGGCGGGGATGTCGGGGTCATGATGCTGTCATCCTAGCCGAAAAACAGGGCGGTCACGATATAGTTGGCGATCAGGATCAAAATAGAAGAAGACACAACGGCGTTGGTGGTTGCGCGTCCTACACCTTCGGCACCGCGCCCCGAATGATAGCCGTGATAGCACCCCATCAGCGCAATCAGAAATCCGAAGACGGCTGCTTTCACCAGACCAAGTGTGACATCCGAAACTTCGAGAAATTCGATGGTTCGCGCCAGATAGACTGACGGGTTGAAGCCAAGCCGGTAGACCCCGACAAGATAGCCGCCAAACACGCCAATAAGGTC
>NYYG01000032.1 GCA_002686685.1 SAR116 cluster bacterium
TAACGGCGACCACCTTCACCCCTTGCGTGTTCTGAGAACTGGCCACGCCCCAGTCCATAACCACTTTGCCTGCTTCACCGGAAATCATGGCTGCAAAACCGTTCAGCCAATCAGTTATGAGCTTGCGGTTGCCATTGACATAAGTGCGCAGAAATTCGCGTGCTTGCTGTGATTTTGCATGATCCATGTGTCCACTATCCCTGCGANAGCGTAAGAAAAAAATANATTTTGTNAGGTGGATAAAAAGGTGGTTACGAAGACCGTGATAACGATNAACACGCTGTTTTATAATGATTTATNTAAGAAAAGTGGTGCCCGGGGGCGGATTCGAACCACCGACACGCGGATTTTCAATCCGCTGCTCTACCAACTGAGCTACCCGGGCGTTGATGGCAGAACCGGCCATCAGCGGCGCTGTCCTCAAACAGCCTGCAACGGTATAGCGAGACGCCCGGTGCCTGTCCAGACGAAATAGCGCGAATATCCTGCCCACCATCCGTGGATGGATCGCCCGGTTATTGCGCATCCCGATCTGGCAAATCAGCGGCCGCCAGCGTCTCTATAATACTGTCATCAGCCGCATCCACCGCCGGAATGGCATAGCGGCCCTGAAACCAGCGGCCAAGATCAATATCGGCACAGCGGCGCGAACAAAAGGGACGCGGACTCTTGCCACCAGGCGCGGCAGGGGCCGCGGCGGGCGCACCACATGTCGGGCAGGCAAGCTGCCGATCTGCAGGGTCACCCGGCGCGCCCTTTCCGGCAGCATTGTCAGTTGTGTCAGTCATGTGCGGTCTCGATCAGGCTGGCAATGGTCACATCCGACGAAACAACGCGCGCCACTGGCCTGTCAAGCGCCCGCAACGCCGCGCCGCCAGCATGATCCAGCCATTGTGCCATGGCAGGCGATAGCGCAATTGTGGGGGTGGCCAGCATTGGCCGACGCGCAATCTGCAACAAGACCGTCAGCACCATATCTGCCTCTGGCCCTGCAAGGTCTGGCGGAAAGGGCTGGCCGTAGGGCAGCCGACATTCCAGAATTCCGCCGCGGGTGCGGCCCAGAATGTCGGGGGCCCTTGGGTCCTTCGCAAATTCTGCCGCCAGCGCGCTGGTAAAGCGNCGCATCACCGCAGGCTGNGNNCGCGGCACATCAATGGCAACAAGCCCCCCGATCTGCGCAAGTCGCAAGCGCCTGGCGATAGCGACCGGTGCGGCGTCGAACAGGGCGTGCAGGGATCCGGCCCCACTATCCAGATCAATGGCGGTCAGGGCGCGGGTTGGCGTCACCCACATGACGCCGCCGCCTGCAAGCGGTGCCGAGGATGCGCGTGCTGACTCAATGGCCGCGTCAAACTGCGTGTCAAAATCCTCCAGCAGCGCACCANCATTGCCCATGTCCGCAGTATCAATAAAATCCGCCGAAGGGGCCAGACGCCGCGCCTGTGCCCCGATGCCCCCACCATCATAAATCATGCCCTGCCAGTCTGGGTCCGGGTCGGTCGTTATGTTGAGCCAGTCATTCATCAGGGCCCGGCATTCACCGACCAGCGCTTCGCCGCTTTGTCCGGCGGCCCCCCGGCGCAGGATCAGGGCCATCGGCTGCCCCTGAGATGCGTTATCAGTCACCTCGGTCAATAGCTGTTGCAGCAAAGTTTCGCTATGCGTGATGTCGGGCGCATCCGCCGGCATCGCGCGCGAGCGTGTGATCCCGTGCTGGTCGGGCAGCAGAATCAGATTGGCCGAAATGATCCGTGCGCCGGAAACCGCCTGCCATGCCTTGTCATGGCGCGGTGCGGCAATGACTGTGATGGTCTNCAGTTCCCCGGGGTTAAGCCGGTCCGATTTACCAAGACGGATCGAAACGTCTGTGCCATCAGCAAGGGTGGCAAAAGCGCGGTTCTGATCTTTGACAACGCGGTCAATACGCGCCCGGTGAATACTGCCAATGCGATTGGGCGCATGGCTGTAATCAGCCAGCACTTCAACAACACGGNCATCCTNCAGCAGGATGGCACGGTCACGGCCAGGGCCCNGGTCAATCACCACGCGGTCTGATGTTCGCCTGTCGACTGAACCCCTGTTGTTCCCGTCACTACCCTGTGTCATTCCGGCAACAATCCGTTACCGCCCAGCATGGCGGCAACATCATACAGCGACAGGCCGACGATATTGGAATAGGAACCAGAGACATGCTGTACAAAGGCCGCTGCCGGGCCCTGAATGGCATAGCCGCCAGCCTTTCCCTGCCAGTCACCGCTGTCGATATAGCGATCAATTTCAACAGCCGACAGTCTCTTGATGGTTACAATNCTTGTCACCAGCCGGGTGATCATCCGGCCATCAGCGCAGCGCAGCGCAATGCCGCCATGCACCCTGTGACGGCGGCCAGACAGGCGTTCCAGACAGGCGCGTGCAGCATCTGCGTCTTCGGTTTTGGGCAATATGNATCGTCCACAGGCAACGACTGTATCCCCTGCCAGAATGGCCGCCCCGTCCGGCGGGNCCATGCGGGCAGCCGCTTCCGCCTTTTCNGTGGCCATGCGACGCGCATAATGCGCCGGCAACTCTCCGCGATGGGGCGTCTCGTCAATGTCAGGGGCGATTATATGATCGGGAATAATACCGATCTGCGAGAGCAGATCGCGGCGGCGTGGCGAGGCGGAAGCCAGAATGAACGGAGATGAAACCGGGGTCATCCGCGACCTTTCATGCCGGACCCAGCGGCCCGTTTGCCNTTACATGCGCCGGTTCCGTTGCTGCCGGTTGCCCGCAATGCGTCACGCCATGCAGCTTCCAAGCTCTTACTTGAAGCGGAACGTTATCCGGCCCTTGGTCAGATCATAGGGAGTCATTTCGACATTCACCCGGTCACCGGCGAGAATGCGGATGCGGTTTTTGCGCATCTTGCCGCTTGTGTGCGCCAGAACCTCGTGATCATTGTCCAGCTTCACACGAAACATTGCATTCGGCAGCAATTCGGCAACCGTGCCTGAAAATTCGATTACGCCTTCCTTGGCCATGTATCTCTTTCCGCGTTGCGTTAAGGCCCTTAGAGATGGCCAAAAACAGTCAAAAGGTCAAGCCTTTCAGTCATGTTCGGACTGTCAGCCTTCAATCCATGTCTTTATTCGGGGGCATCGTCCGTTGCCGGGCTGTCCTCTTTCTCTGGAAGGTAGAGGGCCAGTTTGGCGATGATATCCTCGCGCACCGCGCGATAGGCACGCAGGCGTTCTTCGCGTGATCCCTGCAGGCCGGCCAGATTGTCGACTGGCCAGAAAAGGGCATCGCAGTCGATGTTGCGTGTTAACGCCAGCGCCTGTTCATGCGCCTCTGGCGAAAACGAAATGATGATATCAAAAAACTCGCAATCCAGGTCCTCAAAGCCCTTTGGCTTGTGCTGGCTGAGATCAATATCAATCTCGGACATGACCGCAATGGCAAACCCGTCCTGCACGCCGGGTGTCACGCCACAGGAATCGGTGAAAATCTGGCCGGGAAACCGTGCCTTGATGATCGCCTCGGCCATCGCCGACCGGACGGCGTTGATGTTGCAGGCAAACAGGATAGAGCCGATGTCACCTGCAGGGGTAATCCTCGGTTGGTCATCCATGGTGCGCGCTCCCTCCTGCCGGACACATATTCACGGTCTCTGGCATCANTTTGTTTGCAACACGCAGATCAGCGTGAACAGCCGCCGCGATGTCATTTCGTCGGTCACGACCTTGCCATTCAGGCGCTGGCGCAAAATTTCCGCGCCCTCATTGTGAAGTGCCCTTCGGC
This sequence comes from SAR116 cluster bacterium, assembly GCA_002686685.1. Lineage (GTDB taxonomy): Bacteria > Pseudomonadota > Alphaproteobacteria > Puniceispirillales > Puniceispirillaceae > UBA8309. The sequence continues at coordinate 3,781 of NYYG01000032.1, forward strand.
CCATATCGATNGCCTGAATCTGTGACGGCGTCTTTGTACGGATGGCTTCATAATAGGTGTCGCAGACATGAAAATAGTCGCGCATCACCCGCCGCATCGGGCCAAGCGCCATATAGAACTGACCAAGCTCTGCATCTTCTTCGTTGCGNATNTCAAAACGGATATGTCGGCCCTCGGCCCGAAGATACAGGTGAAATGGCCCGTCCAGCACCGTTTCTGCCGGACCGACAAGACCAAAGCTGTTCTGTTCCAANATATCATAGATGGCAATGGCACGTTCATGTTCGGCCTCGGCCGTGCGGCGCGGTGCATCNGCCTCGTCAAGCTCNATCCTGACCAGATGATGCATCGCCCCGNCGGACTGATTGCCGCCAGGTGTGTGCCCGTCATCAGCCATCACCCGTCCTTTGATTCATCCGGATCGACATGGACAGCGCATGCGCACCAAGNCCCTCGGCATCAGCAAGCGCAATCCCGGCCGGCGCGATAGCNCCGAAGCTGTCAGCATTGCATTCCACCATTGTGGTGCGTTTCATGAAATCTGTCACACCAAGTCCAGAGGAAAATTTTGCTGTACGCGCTGTTGGCAGCACATGGTTTGGCCCGGCGACGTAATCGCCAATTGCCTCTGGCGTATAACGCCCAAGGAAGATGGCACCGGCATGGCGGATGTCATCCAGCCAGCGCCGCGGATCGGCGACGGCCAGTTCCAGATGTTCGGCAGCGATCCGGTTCGCCAGCTCCGGCATCGACTCCATGTCATCAACGATAATGATGGCCCCATTCTCCTGCCATGATNTGCGCGCTACATCCGCCCGCNGCAAGGTGGCCAGCATTGTCTCAACCGCGGCATCCACGGCATCGGCAAAATCGCTGTCATCAGTGATCAAAATGGCCTGCGCNGCCTCGTCATGTTCNGCCTGCGACAACAAATCNATNGCAACCCANCNGGGATCATTCTCGGCATCGGCGATTACCAGAATTTCNGAGGGGCCGGCAATCGAATCAATGCCAACCGTGCCNTANACCTGCCGCTTGGCGGCGGCAACATAGGCATTGCCGGGCCCGACAATCTTGTCGACCGGTGCAATGGTTTCGGTGCCATAGGCCAAAGCGGCGATAGCCTGTGCACCGCCAACCNGCCAGATTTCATCAACACCGGCAATTCCGGCAGCCGCCAGCACCATCGGGCTGACAAACCCGTCGGGCGCCGGAACGACAATCACCCGCCGCTCGACCCCGGCAACGGCCGCAGGCANGGCATTCATCAAAACGGATGACGGATAGGCCGCCTTGCCCCCCGGCACATAGAGGCCGGCTGCATCAACGGGCGTATAGCGCATGCCAAGTCCCACGCCGGCATCATCCTGATAGTCAAACCCGNCAGGAATCTGGCGTTCATGAAAGGCNCGGATGCGGCTTGCCGCCATTTCCAGGGACTGCCGCAGCGCCGGTGTNAGNCCGTCCAGCGCCGCATCAATNTCGTCACGGCTGACAGCAAGTTCAGATACAGNATCTGCCTGCAGGCGGTCATATTTGGCNGTCAGGTCCANCAGGGCAGCNTCACCACGCTGGCGAATATCCCCGATNATAGCGGCGACAGCATTGCCAACATCNACATCCGCCTCACGCTTGGCGGCCAGCAGCGCTGCGAAACGTGCTTCAAAATCCTGCTGATTCTGGTCTAACCGTGCTGCCATGCTGCTGCCCTTTACCCTGCGCCCTGTCCTTGACGGGTCGAAATCCTGATGGCCGGTGCGAAACCCTGTCTGCCCGCACGGCCCTCAAGACATGGTTTAACGCCAGTAAGCGTTGAAAATCAATGTCAGCCCGGATTTTTGACAGTCAACGGCTAGGATGCGTCGTCAAATTTGTGTGTAGGATGGAAAATTGTCGGCTGCGCAAGGCCTATATCCTCGGCCACAATGTCCATTGCGTCGATTTCAAGCCGCAAGGCCGCACCGCCGGAAAAGGCCAGTTCAACCGTCCTGTCATCAACCCTTGAGATCGCCAGCAGATTCAGCAAAGCCGCCTTGCGATCTGCCGGAATGCCCATTGTCCGGATGCCGGCAACTCCCAGAAACTGCACGCCGCAGAGACGGCGCTGATAAACGGATCCGCCATCAGCGCTTTTCACATCCTTTTCAGGCGGCTGGTCCCAGCAAAATCTGTTGGCAACCATGATGAAACGGTTGCCTGCACGTTCAAACACCATATCCTCGCCCGGGATGATGGCATCCTGCAGCAAGGCCGAGAGAACTTGCAGGTCATCGTCGCTCTTTGCCCGAAGGCGCAGGCCGTCAGTCATGTCCGCTCCGAATGCGTTCCAGCCTTGCCCCGCAGGACCCAAGCTTTGTCTCGAGATCCGAATAGCCGCGGTCGAGGTGATAAATACGGCTGACCTCGGATACGCCATCGGTTGCCAGTGCTGCCAACACCAATGATACCGAGGCGCGCAGATCTGTCGCCATCACCGGTGCAGAGGTCAGGCTGGGCTGGCCCCGCACCAGCGCAATGCCGCCATCAACCTGAATATCCGCGCCCATACGTGCCAATTCGGGAACATGCATGAAGCGGTTCTCGAATACTGTCTCGGAAATGCGTGACGACCCTTCCGCGACGCACATCAGGGCCATGAATTGCGCCTGAAGATCGGTGGGAAATCCCGGAAAGGGGTCAGTGGTAATATCAACCGACTGCGGGCGTCCATTGGCGACCACATGCAATCCGTCATCTACCGCGTCCACGCTGGCGCCGGTTTCGACAAGCATATCAACAAGCGCATCCAGATGCCGCTGGTATGCGCCCTCGATCAACAGGTCGCCGCCGGTAATGGCCGCCGCAATGGCCCAGGTGCCCGCCTCGATCCGGTCCGGAATGACCCGGTGGGTGGCGTCACCAAGAGAGTCCACGCCCTCAATCCGGATCGTATCGCTTCCATGGCCCGTTATCCGCGCACCCATCGCATTCAGACAGACAGCAAGATCCACAATTTCAGGTTCACGCGCCACATTCACCAGTTCGGAGGTACCTTTTGCGAGGCTGGCTGCGATCATTGCATTCTCGGTTGCCCCGACCGATACATTCGGAAAGACGACCCGCCCGCCGGTAAGGCCACCGGGCGCACGTGCCTGGATATAACCGTCGGCAAGCTCGACAACAGCGCCAAGCGCCTGCATCGCCCGTATGTGCAGATCAACCGGGCGGGTGCCAATGGCGCAGCCCCCGGGAAGCGAGACACGCGCCTCGCCATAGCGGCCGAGAAGCGGACCAAGCACAAGGACCGAGGCACGCATCTTGCGGACCAGATCATAAGGCGCATCCAGATTGGATGCCGCACCACCAATACGGAGTGTCAGATCATCGCGCACCACATCCAGCCCGTGATTGGCCAGCAACGCCTCCATGGACGCCGTATCAACAAGGCGGGGCACATTTTCCAGTGTCAGGGTGCCGGACGTCGCCAGACCAGCCGCCATCAACGGCAGCGCCGCATTTTTGGCACCGCTGACTGTGATACGCCCGGTCAACGGTACCCCACCATGAATGCGCAGACTATCCATGGTCCAGACCCCCGCCAGCAGAACCCGTCGCAGGGGTCCGTTTATCTGTGCCCTTATCCACCGCCGGCCCGGGTCTTTCAGTGTTTTTCAGCGCTGTGTCGGCGGACGCTGCGCCATCATCCTGCCGGCGCGCCCGCGATTGCGCCTTGCGGCGATGCAGGTTCGCGCGCAAGGCCTGAGCCAACCGTTCTTCCCGACCGTTCGTATCTGAAGCCACATTGCCCCCTGTCGACGCTGCTGCCTGCCTGTCTGGCCGACTGATCCTGTCCGTCCCTGTATCGCCGAAACCACGCCAATCGACAATAGGGATTGCATTCCGATGATTGCATTCCAGTGACTGTATTGCAGCACTTGCACCGCGCCGACTGCAGTCACTGACCGTCTGTAACAGTGATACAAGATGACCAGCCATTAAGGACATATTGTGGCAAAATGTTACGCAGCCTTAGTTTTGTTGCTGGACAGGGCTTCATGTGCCGGGGCGCTTCATGTACCGGTGTGGGTGGCCCTTCCGATTTTATGTGATCCGGGATTTTATGTGATCCGGGCTGAAAAGCGCCACAATCCGGGTACAACACAGGCGCTTGACACTTTCAACAGCCGGCTGATCTGCAATGCCATTGTCATTACCACCGCTGAAAAAACTATGGCTCCCGCTTCTTCTTGCGGGCGGGCTTCTGGTGTTTTTCGCGACCGGCGCGCATACCGCCATCAGCTGGCAGAGCATTGCGCAGAACTATGCCACGATCACCGGCTTTGCAGATGCCAATCTGGCGATTGCGGCACTGGGATTTGCCGTGCTGTATCTTCTTGCTGTTGCCTTCTCGTTGCCCGTAGCGCTGTTCCTGACGCTAACGGGCGGGGCGGTGTTTGGCTGGCTTGCCGTACCGCTGATCCTGACGGGCGCCACCCTTGGTGCCGGTATTGTCTTCATCGCGGCGCGCACCATCTTCGCCGATCTGGCACGGGCACGGGCAGGACCATTCATTGCCCGCCTCGAAGCCGGGTTTTCGGCCAATGCCTTTTCCTATCTTCTGGCGCTGCGTCTGATCCCCGTGGCACCGTTCTGGGTCATGAATATCGTACCCGCCTTTTCCCGTATGTCGCTCGGGTCTTTTCTGGCGGCCACCTTTATCGGCATCACGCCAGCCACAACGGTGTTTGTATCGGTGGGTCGCGGGCTGGATCATGTGCTGGCGGTTGGCCGGACACCCGATTTGCAGGTGCTGGCATCTCCCGCCATTCTTGGGCCGCTGGCCGCGCTCGGGTTACTGGCGCTGCTGCCAGTGCTGTGGCGCCGGTTCCGCGGGTCGTCCACTGCATCCGAGGATGATAGATAATGCAACGCATCACCACGGATATATGTGTCATCGGGGGCGGGTCCGGCGGGCTCAGCCTTGCTGCCGGCGCGGCGCAGATGGGCGCGCGGGTTGTGCTGTTCGAAGCCGACAGGATGGGCGGTGACTGTCTGAATAGCGGCTGTGTGCCGTCAAAGGCCCTGCTGGCGGCGGCAAAGGCAGCGCATCACGCCCATGGTGACCCGCGGATGGGGGTCCATGGTGCCCCGGCACGCATCGATTTTGCCGCTGTCAAAGCGCATGTCGCCGATATCATCGCCGGCATCGCGCCGCATGATTCGGTGGAACGCTTTACCGGGCTGGGTGTCACCGTGATCGAGGAACATGCGCGCTTTGCCGGGCCGCGCATCGTTCGGTCCGACAGTTATGAGGTGACGGCAAAATTCACCGTCATCTCCACCGGCTCAAAGGCCGCCATCCCGCCCATCCCCGGGCTGGACACAGTGCCGTTCCACACCAATGAGACCATTTTTGCCGATACTGCGCAGCCTGACCATCTGGCCATCATCGGCGGCGGGCCCATCGGCATTGAAATGGCGCAGGCGCATCGCCGCCTTGGGTGCGAAGTGACCGTGATCGAAGCCACCACCATTCTGGGGCGCGATGATCCGGCGCTGGCGGCCATTATTACCGCCCGGCTGGCCGAAGAAGGCATCCGGCTGGTTGAGGGGGTAGGGGTCAGCGCGGTCAGCGGCAAGGCAGGGGCCATCCGGATTGATCTTGCCGACGGCAGCACAGTTGACGCCAGCCACCTGATGGTGGCGGCCGGGCGCGCGCCCGCCACAGCGGGGCTTGACCTCGAGGCCGCCGGCATCCACACCGCGCGCGGGGCGATTGTGACTGACAGGCGGTTGCGGACAAGCTGCCGCCGCGTCTATGCCATTGGCGATGTGACCGGGCGGGCGCAATTCACCCATATGGCCGGCTATCATGCCGGCATTGTGATTCGCAATATCCTGTTTCGTCTGCCAGCCAAAATCGATGACAGCATCATTCCCTGGGTGACCTATACAGACCCCGAACTGGCCTGTGTCGGGCTGCAAGAGGCAGATGCTGTCAGCCAGTTTGGTGCGGCAAATATCCGCTGCCAGACAGTCAGCCTTGCCGATAATGACCGTGCCCGCGCCGACCGGCGGACCGAAGGTCTGGTCAAGCTGGTCACGCATCGCAACGGGCGTATTCTGGGGGCCGGCATTGTGGCGCCGGCGGCGGGCGAGATGATCATGGCCTGGTCGCTGGCGATTGCCCGCCGGCAAAAGATCACGGCAATGGCAGGCACCATTGCCCCCTATCCCACCTATGGTGATGCCGGCAAGCGCGCCGCCGGTGCCTTTTTCACCGACGCGCTGTTCAGCCCGCGCACAAGGCGGTTGGTACGATTCTTGCTGAAACTCTAGGGTGGGTTTGATGAAACGGGCGGGTTGGCAATGCCCGCAGGGCCGGATCAGGAAGGCAAAAACCCGCTTGCCATGGGCGCGTGATCTCGTGTAAGTCAGGCGCGTCGATGGAAATGCTGCCATAGCTCCAGCGGTAGAGCGCACCCTTGGTAAGGGTGAGGTCGCGTGTTCGAATCACGCTGGCAGCACCATCGAACTTTTTCCCGATTTGAACATGGCAGCATACGCATGGCAGTCAGCCCTGCGGCAGCACGGCCATCGCCACAATCTGAAGGCAGCAGCCATCGGGAAGTACGGCCTGATGCGCCTGCCGTGCCGGCCGGTGCGCCGGGTCGGGCCACAGACGCAGCCAATGTTCATTGGCAAGCGCCCGATCTGCCTTGTCCGCAAAATAGAGGTCCAGCTTGATTACATCCTGCGACGTGGCACCGGCCTCATCCAGAATGGCCTCAAGATAGCGGAACACAAGCGCCGTCTGTTCGCCCCTGTCAGCAGGATATTCATCACTGTCCAGCCGCTTGCCAAGGATGCTGGATGTCACCAGAAGGCCGCGCAGTATTGCCGCGTTCGGCACCGGATTGTGATGCTGTGCGGCCCTGTCGCTGTTGATTGCACGCACCATCAGGCACCACCCGCCTGATGCAGAACCGGATTGGCAAGCCGGCCCAGCGGGGCAATCTCGATCCCCACAATCCCGGTTGTCTCGCCAAGAAGCAGGCTTTTATGCCCGCGCGGAAAGCGGCCAACGCCCTTTCCGGTGGTGCCAAAAGATATCATGTCTCCCGGCTCCAGCGTGAAATAACGACTGGCCTCGGCGATGCAGGCCTCGACAGAAAAACGGTAATTGCCAGTATGATCCTGGGTGAAAACCTCGTCATCGATCGTGCCGGTGACATGCAGGTCGTTCGGATCACCAACCGCATCACGCAAGGTAATCCACGGGCCACAGGGGCCGAAACTGTCGGTGCCTTTCGAGCGTGTATGGTAGACGTAATAGGCGTCGGTATCATCCGGACCATGCAGGTTGCGCCAGCCATAGAATTCCGGTCGTGCCATGTCGCGGTCATAGGTTACAGCAATCGAATCCTTGCCGAATTTCAGCCCGTGCGACGTCACATCATTATGAATCATGAAGCCAAACACATGATCC
>NYYG01000033.1 GCA_002686685.1 SAR116 cluster bacterium
TTCTATGGTGGCGGCCGTGGCGGCGTTGCTGTTTGCCGGCCTGATCTACATCAAGACCATGTCCGAACTTGACACCATGACAACCACAAGCCGCGAGGCTTTGGTGCTGTTTGCCGAAAATGTGGAGGGTGTAAATGACTCGCTGACGAGCATGAAAGCGGCGCTTGATACACAAAAGACGCTTGTCGGACAGAACGAGACACTGATCAACGAGCTGGTCGGGTTGCGCGACATTATCTCTCGGTCTAACGAGACGATGATGTCCGGCATCCAGTCCACATCGACAAATATATCCGAGAGCAATGAACTGCTGGCATCATCCATCACCAACGGCATTGCTGGTGAGCTGGGGTCACAGACAAGCCGGATGATCAAGGAACTCGAAGCCTTATCGGCGGCGAATGCAAAAGCCATCTCGGAGATGTCGAAGACCGTGGCGGACACCAAGAATTTTGACAGGCTGATGACAAATCAGAAGGATATCGTCAAACTGCTTGGCAAGCTTTCCAACCAGAACACGGACATTCAGCGCCTGTTCAAGGAACGCGACAACCGGGTCAGCTACCCTTGATTATCATCTTCTGCGCGAAATNTGCCGGCGGGAATAGGGCTGCAGGATAATGCAACAGACAGACCAGGCTCAGCCCGATACAGTGCCNCAGGTCGCGGTTGAGGCAGCAGCCGAGATCGCCGCGGATATTGATGCNCTTGGCGCGGCTGCCAATAATGCACCCGCAGATCAGGNGGCCCNCGACGGGGCNGNTTCGTCAGCCATGGCAGGCNCCTATCCGTCGGAAGCTGGTGAGATGAAAACAAGCCAGGGCGCGTCACAGCAGAAGGGCGAGGACCAGGCCAACACCTTTCTTCTGATTAAAGAGCTGCGCTCGATCTCGCGGGCGCGTTCGCTGCGCCTGCAACCTGAAGACATCATTGTCGCCATTGATGGCAAANCGTTCCAAGGNGATATNGAGACCTTTCTCGACATCATGTTCGAATGTGACCAGGATCATGGTGTGATGTTGACGNTTTGGCGTAAAGGAANACTCATCAACGTCATTGCGCGTGGCCCACTGGGATGCGTCTTTGAGCATGCCAAACAGGAGGCCTCGGAGGCTGTGGCGCGGGATTTCAGCGCGTTTCAGCTAGGCCCCAAGGAAGATTATNNGACCTTCGAGGTGCTGCGTGATATTTTCCGAAATTGTTCGGTTCTGGATACGCGCCTGTCGCCCGTTACGTTTATTTTCCCGCCCCTCTGGGCAATCCAGCACCGGCTTTGGGAAGTGTTGCTGGCAACATTTCTTATTTACGGGGNGACCCTGGCGGTGCATTGGGTGCTGTTTGTGTTCGCCTATATCATTCTCGGCGTCTATCTGCGGAAGGCGCATCTGGTGTTGCGCCGCAGCTTTGGCCTGATGCGGGGCCGCCATATCTGGATGGTTGTCGCTGCGCGTTCCGAACTTGAGGTGCAGAAACTCTGCCGTGAGCTGGATCCAAAATGCATCTTCACGCCTGATCTTGTNGGCCCACCTGTAACCGATGAGCCGCCCAAGAAACGCCGCCGCCGCCGCTCCTGACTCATCCNGCGCTGGCATCGCCAGTTGCGCCAGACATGCCTGATGCGCAGCTGTCCGTTTCTGGTGACGCGACATATCTATATGCTGTNTACTCTATTTCCCTGATGACGGATTACCAGCAGCTGCGCCATACTGCCCAGCGGTTTTGCCCGTGGGGTGAAAACGCAGGGCGCTTTTTGGGGTTATGCGATGGTCAACAGTCATGGTCGGCGGGATAGACGGGGCCGGCCAACCACACCCGANATGTCTGATTCACCGGCTGGTTTGAAGGAAGGGGCNATCCCTTTCGCAATGGCTGTCAGGGTCTGGCTCAAGATCAGCCTGCTCAGCTTTGGTGGCCCGGCCGGCCAGATTGCCGTCATGCACAGGCTTTTGGTGACCGAGATGAAATGGGTCAGTGAACGGCGGTTTGTGCATGCGTTGAATTTTTGCATGTTGCTTCCNGGCCCAGANGCGCAGCAGCTGACCATTTATCTTGGCTGGTTGCTGCACCGGGTGCGCGGNGGTGTTGTTGCCGGCATTCTTTTTGTTCTGCCAGGCGCAATCGCCATGCTGGCGCTCAGCATGATCTATGTCACCTATCAGAATGCCGCTGCACTCGAATCTGTTTTTGTCGGGGTAAAGGCCACTGTTTTGGCAATTGTGCTGTCTGCGCTCTACCGGNTGGGGAGANNGCTGTTGCATCGACCGGTCATGCTCGCCATTGCGGTGGGTGCGTTTGTGTGCAGCTTCATCCTGTCCGTGCCCTTTCCGATGGTGATCGTGCTGGCGGGTCTTGCCGGAATCATATTCCGGATTCGTCCGGATCAGGATGACCTGCCGGGGCCCGATAACCACAAGGACGCTGATCCTGTCCACGCCGCGTCACCCGCTCCGCATGAACTGTCCACGAGGCGTGTCGTTACGGTTCTGGCGATATGTGGCGCGATCTGGCTGGTGCCAGTCATCGCGCTTTACGCCATGCTTGGCGGCGGGCACATCTATGCGCAGCAAAGCCTATTTTTCAGCCAGATGGCGGTTGTNACGTTTGGTGGCGCCTATGCGGTGCTGTCTTACATGGCCGAGCAAACGGTGAANCATTACGGATGGTTGACGGGCGGCGAAATGCTGGACGGGCTTGGCCTGGCAGAAACGACGCCGGGGCCCCTGATCATGGTGACGCAGTTTGTTGGNTTTATCGGCGCTTATCGCAATCCGGNTGNGCTCGATCCGATGCTGGCCGGCACGCTGGGGGCGCTGGTGGCGAGCTGGGTTACCTTTGCCCCCTGCTTCCTCTGGATTTTCCTCGGTGCGCCATATATCGAAAAACTGCGGGGCAATGCTGTTCTGGCACGCGTGCTGTCCTGCATTACTGCTGCTGTTGTGGGGGTGATCCTGAATCTGACCGTCTGGTTCGGCGTTCAGGTGCTCTTCACGGAATTGCGGCCTGTGCCCATAGCTTTTTCTGCCGCGCAGACAGGAACGGTGGCACTGCCAGTTCCGGAGAGTTTTGATCCGCTTGTGGGTGCGATGATGGTGACAGCGTTGCTGGCCATCACTGTGTTCCGCATCGGCATGATCAAGGTGCTGCTGTGCAGCGCCGCTTTCGGCCTTGCCGCTGGAACGGCCGGGCTGATGTAAACAGGGGCCGGCATCGCCCCCATGCCGTGTNCGCCCNTGGACNCAAATCCGCCGATCTAATATGTGATTTCTTAATAGTTGATTTCGATCTCGATACGGCGGTTTGTGGCACGTCCGGTTGCGGTATCATTTGATTCAACCGGCTGCGATTCACCAAAGCTAACCGCCTGCATTCTGCCAGCCGGCACCTTGCCTGTATCTTCCAGCGCCTGAACCACACTTGCGGCGCGGGCTGCGGCAAGATCCCAGTTGTCACGGAACTGCGATCCAAAGATCAAAGGCACATTATCAGTATGGCCGGACACATTGATCGCACCCTTGCCGCCTTCATTCACCCCTGCAATCTCTTCCATGATCTGGCGGGCTGACGCGGTCAGCTCGGCAGAGCCGGACGGGAAGGCCCCGCCCGCGCCGATTGTAATAATCACGCGGTCATCTTCACGCTGCACATCGACAAGACCCTGTCCAATTTCCTGACGCAGCGCCACGCGCAGCTCATCCTCGGCGATCTCGGCGCGCTCATTACGCTCTTTCTGTTCCGCTGCATCTTCCTGCGCCTCTGCCGCTGCGGCGCCGCTGGATTGCATTGCCGCCTCTGCGGCTGCCGCAAGCTGGGACAGCTTTTGCTCAAGCCCGCCAAAAAGCACTTCCTGATCCGCCTTACCGGCAGCCTGCTTGGCTTTGTCGATCGCGTCCAGGGTTTCCTGTAACAGATTTGGCAATTCAGCGTCGGTCGTGTCTGTTGGGGTAAAGTTCACCACCACATTCTCGCCAAGCACCTCGACCTCGATGTCACCGCGGGCGATGGCATCCTCAAGCGCCTTGACGACATCTTCTGCCGCTTTTGCCTCGCCTGACTCCTGATCATTCTCTTTGGCTTTGACGTCGAGGTCAGGCTTGGTGATATCGGTTGTCTGCTGCGTCATGTCCTGGGTGACGGATGGCGCCGGGGACGGACTGAAATTCAGTGACAGTACAGTGGTGCCTTTCGGTTGTTCGACGATCGGTACCACGCGTTGCACACCAAACGCGTTCTTCAAAGAACCCGAAATCTGTTTGAATTTCGGTACGTTGAATTCGGCGAATGACAGGATGAGAACGAAGAAGGCCATCAGCAGTGTTGCCATATCGGCAAAAGTAGCCATCCATGCCGGTGCGCCTACAGGGGGGCACTTCGGGCATTCCTCTTCTTCCTGCTCTTCGACCTCTGCTTCTGCGGCTTCGTTCATTTTTCTGTCTCCTGCAATATGGGCGCGACCCGGTCTGATTTATGATCAGGCGGCGGCCATCTTTTCTTGCAGTTTAGGTGGCAGGTTCGAGACAAGCTGATCCTGGATGTTGCGTGGCGATTCACCACGCGCAATGTTGCGAAGTCCTTCCACAACCATTTCTCGGTACACGAGTTCATAGGCTGTGTACCCTTCGAGCTTAGTCACCATCGGCGCGAATAGAATATTTGCAATAAAGGCGCCGTATAGCGTTGTCAGCAGGGCCACGGCCATGGCCGGGCCAATGGCTTTCGGGTCGGCCATATTACCAAGCATAAGAACCAGCCCAACCAGCGTACCGATCATGCCCATCGCAGGGGCCAGATCAACCCATGCTTTGATGACACCTTGGTTTGCTTCATGGCGCGACTTCATCGCCTTGATTTCTTGTTTCAACTGGGCTGTCAGCTTAGCTTCATCGGCGCCATCTACCAACATCTGCAGGCCTTTTTCAAAAAACTTATCCGGGGTTTCCTGGCCCTCGAGGGCCATCATGCCATCTTTGCGGGCGATGACTGCAAGATCCACCATGCGCTCAATCATTGCGTCCTGCGGCTTGACTGGTGGCAGGAAAGCTTTTGCCATAACACCAAAGCTCGCGAGAAAAACAGGTAACGGCGCTGTGTACATGACTGCAAAGAAAGTTCCACCGAAAACAATAAGAATTGAGGCAACATCGATGAAAGGTCCGATGCCACCGCCAGAAATCATTGCTCCCAAGATCATTCCAATCGCCCCAAGAAGGCCGATAAGTGACGCGATATCCATGATGTCTCTGTCCTCTAGTTAGCGCATGCTGGTTGTCAAATAGCAATTTTCGTACCAAACCGGTGACTTGCTGGCTCTAGTCGCCGTGTTGGTGTCCTTCGTAGATTATCAGAAAGGTAAAATGTTGGCGACTGCGCCAACGCGCGCAGGCTGTCGCGGGTAAATTGCCAATTCCATCATCACTGACAACAATGTAGACTTAGTAGGAATGGATCGGGAGGTTGGTTGATGTTCAGACGGCACACGATTCTCGCTATGCTTGCCGGCATGTTTACCTGGGTGATGGCGCTGCTTGTCCTGCCGTCGACAGTGTGGGCTGCCAATTATATGGCTCGGGACCATCTGGTTGTTGACTTGCGTTTCGGCATTGAATGGTTGCGCTGTTCCGTGGGTCAGGTCTGGAACGGGACAACATGCGAGGGCAAGGTGCTGACCCTTGATCATGAACAGATCGCGATGGCGATTGAGCAGGCGAATGAACAGCTGGGTGGAAGCTGGCGTCTGCCAAACCTCGAAGAGCTGGAAGGTCTGCTTTGTACCGAGTGCACACGGCCCCTGATCGACGCTGACATGTTTCCGGAAACGGCTTCCGAGCCCTATTGGACGGGCGAGAAAAACGGCATGGCCACCCGCCATTACTTTTCGGTGAATTTCTTTAACGGCTGGACATATGGCCGGTTTTTTCCGACCCAGCAGCTGGCGGTTCGCCTTGTGCGTGATCGGTACTGACAGGCGCTGCAGGGGTGAATGATGGCGGCAGCTGCTCGGACGCAACGCCGGCCTTCCACGCTATCACCTTGATCACAAAACCCAGAAACCCCAGCAGGCAGATGCCGATTGCAGGCCATATGGGTGTGACAGAATCCAAACTCTGCAGGGCGTCATCGGTTACAATCGCGAAAATGGCAAGGCCAACAGCGACCACCAGAAACAGCCTGATCACCTGACACCGGTGACAGACGCTGCCGCGTTGGGGACGTGTTTTGGAAAGAGTTAGCATTGCCTGACCTTATCCTGACGTCGTTGTGCCCTGCCACGCATCGGCTGTTGTCGCCAGCCGCCGCCTGTCTTCCGCATATCTACGGCCAGCCCAGTCCAGAAGGCGGATATTCCGCCCAGACCGTACCCAGACTGCGCCGGAGGCGCTATTCAATTGTCATGCCAGTTTAGCCATTTGCGAGGCAAATTTCACGTCTGATTCTTGACGCACCTAAATCCAGGGATATGCTCGAATTCATTAACATGTTGTTAATATTGATTAATTTTGTCTGAATTCTGACAAACCGCATCGTCAAATTGTTTTTTTGATTTGCGACGAACGGCTTCTCATCATGCTTGCAAGACAGCACAGGCAAG
>NYYG01000034.1 GCA_002686685.1 SAR116 cluster bacterium
CGCCTTTGCAACGCGCATCGAAAAGCTGGTCGGCACCATCCGCACGGTGTCGGGTACGCCTGTCATCAGGCTGAACGCTGCTGACCTCGCCGCGATTGGACCGCTCGTCGAAACGCGCGAAAAACTGCGCCACTGCAGTTTTGTTGAAGATCAAAACATGGCGCCCGGCGATCTGTCCGTGACTCTTGGCACTATTGGCATTGACGATATTCTCACCATGGACTCACCGAAAAAAGATCCGTCCGAGACAGTCAAAGGCGAGGCAGGCACAGGCGAGGCAGGCACAGGCGAAGCGACCACAGGCGAAGAGACCACAACAGACAGGGACGCTGCCGAAGACGCCAAAAGCGAAATGACCATGGCGGAGGAGTTACAGGACGGCCCTGATCAGGCGCACCCTTCGGATGAGGCGGAAAATGGCCCGACTGAGTGAAAATCTGCAGTCGGGCATTCAGTCCCTGACAATGGACCGGCACCTATCCATGTTTGGTCATGTCAGCCGTTACGATGGCCAAGTCATTGAATGCGGCGGCTTTCCGGCAAATATCGGGTCACTATGTTCAGTTGAAACCGATGACGACACCCCTGCAATCGCCGAATTGATCGGCTTTAACAATGGCAACAACCTGCTGTCACTCTATCAGTTTGGCGCACGCATTCGCGTGGGCGCGCGTGTCACCCTTGCCGATGACGGGGCGATGGTTCCGGTTGGCGATGGTTTGCTGGGCCGTGTCACAGATGCGCTTGGCAACCCGCTTGATGGCGGCAGCATNCCNCATCTTGATGACCGTTGGCCGCTCATGGGANGCGAAGTTAATCCCCTGACGCGNAAACCNGTGGATGCNCCGCTTGATGTNGGGGTGCGGGCNATCAACGCGTTGNTNTCGGTTGGCAAAGGGCAACGNATNGGCATCATCGCTGGCTCGGGNGTTGGCAAGTCGGTCCTTCTTGGCATGATGAGCCGCTANGCCGCTGCCGATATTGTGGTTGTCGGCATGATTGGCGAGCGTGGGCGGGAAGTAGGTGATTTCGCCAAGGTTGTTCTGGATGGTGACTCAAAGGGACGTACNGCCGTTGTTGCGGTNCCGGCCGACCGGTCGCCCCTGCTGCGTATTCGCGGTGCCGAACGCGCAACGGCAATCGCCGAATATTATCGCGATCAGGGCAAGGATGTNCTGCTGATCATGGATTCCCTGACACGTGTGGCGCATGCGCGGCGGGAAATNGGGCTGGCCCTTGGTGAACAGCCGACCGCCAAAGGCTATCCGCCATCCGTGATGTCGCTGATCCCGCGACTGATCGAACGGACTGGCAGTGGTCCGGCAGGCAAGGGAACCATCACCTCTATCTACACTGTGCTTGCGGATGGTGATGATGCGAATGATCCCGTTGTCGATACGGCCCGCGCCATCCTTGACGGACATATTCTGTTGTCACGGCAACAGACCCAGATGGGGATCTATCCTGCCATTGATGTGCCATCCTCGGTCAGCCGGGTGATGAATGANATCGTGGATGCAAAACAGGCCGAGGCAGCGCGGAAATTCCGCCGGCTGGTTTCGCTCTACATGGAAAACCGTGACCTGATTCTGATGGGTGGCTATGCGCCCGGCCAGGATGCTGAACTGGATCTGGCGGTCAATATGTGGCCGCAGCTTATTCAGCATATCCAGCAGCTCGAAGACGAGAAGGCGGAATTTGGTGCNAGTCGCAACGCGCTTGTATCCCTGATGGGAGGCTAGGGCGATGGCACCGGGAAAGAGCGTTTTCCACAGGTTGGCCCTCAAAAAGAAGGTCGCACTTGCNAGAAAACAGCAGGCAGTGAAAACCCTGCAGGAAGAGCTGGACCGCACCACNGGCGTGCGTGACCAGATCGCCGAGATGGCAGAAAGCATGAATGTGCCGATTGGCGAGACAACCATCCAGCATCTTCGATCTGCAAGCTGGTATGGCAACCAGATCCAGGAACAGCTGCGTACCATCTCCAATCGTGCTGACTTTCTGACCGAGGAAGTCACCGACCAGCGACGTGACATGGCGATGACCCGAAACCAACATGAACGGGCCGTCCAGAAAAGCACAGAATTTGATCGCCGCCAGAGCGCCGAGCGCGAGGCGCGGCGTGAGGCATCAATGCCCCCCCGACGTTCGCCNTCACGCTGACCCNCTATNACCACTCTNCANAGATTGAGACAGCTGAAGTGCCATGTCCGNTCATCCGGGCGGCGGNGGCTGGCATCCTTTTTGCANTNANTCCGAAGGGAACATCCAATCTCGCGGCCTGAAAAGGCTGCACAGAAGACGGGCAAGGTGGGCGCAGATGGGCAATTTCGATATGGTTGGCGGCAAGGCATCTCTGGCAATTTCAAGCGGCGGGCAGNTNGCGGCGGACATGCCCAAGGATGGTGATGCCGAAACACTGGCGTTGTTTGCCGGTCTTTTTGCGCTNATGCAGCAGACCCGCAGCCCGGANCCGTCAGGCGGCACATCAGCCACTGCCGACGGCCAAACTGTTGCCACGCCGGAAACCGCCGCGCCAGAANTGGCCGCAATGAATCTGCCTGCAGCTGACCGCCTGATGCCNGAAAAACAGGCCACTGCAGAGGCGNCGATGTCCATCATGACTGCGCCTCTCGCGGATATGGCAGGCGATGGTGGGANGCCGGGTGAGGGTGGCGATCAGGACCATGGTGCTGCGCGGCTGACACGNCTTCTCTTGGCAGCTGGCAATCTCGTCGACAGCCCNATCCTNCCCTCTGCTGACGGGCAGAACACCAAAATGGCACCAGAAATAAACGCGTCTGCGGGNATGGCCGATGTTGCGGGAACAGGCACAACGGCGGCGTCCGACGTTGCCGGCCAGCCTGCCGCACCTTCTGATCTTGCCAACATTCCCTCGGCAGCTGCCATTTTGCTCACCAAGGCTGCAAATCTGATGGAAAAAATAGAGGTGACTCCCGCTGATGCAGCTGGCGAGGTAAAGCACCACCGCGGCGGGCGCTATGGCGCTGATGTCTCACATCTTGCAGAGCTGATGTCGGCAATCCGGTCCAATCTTATGCCTGTTGACAGTGATGTCCGGCCGGACACAACCGCGTCTTCAGAGGTTGGCAGACNTGCTGGTGACAACTTTGTCCTNANCGCACATGCCGATTTTGTTGGNCCGATGCCAAAGATCATGGTGCNGGAACATGGCGCTGACCAGCCGGNAGAGCCNCAGATCGCCGCGAAATCCGACCAGTTTATCGGGCCGATGCCGCAGTTGGCAGCCGCTGCCATACCAGCCATTATGGTGGCTGCCCCTGACCAGCTTGTCGGGCCGATGCCAAAGCTGACACCTGTTGCCATGCCGGCCGCGGCCGGGCAGATGCCAGTCAGTTTCAGCTTGGCTGCTCCGAATCCCCGCTTTGTTGGGCCGATGCCGCTTGTGACCTCCGTCAATTCCGAGCAGCGCCCTGTGAGGGCGCTGCAAGTCACCCCGGCACAGGCTACCCCGGCACAGGCTACNCCGGCACAGGCTACTCCGGCACAGGCTACCCCGGCGCAGGCTACTCCGGCAAAGGCTACACCGGCGCAGGCTACTCCGGCACAGGCTATCCCGGCGCAAGGCACGCCGTCATTACCGGGTCAGGCTGCTACGATTCCAGCTGCGGCGCTTGAGGCTGTGCAGGATATGTCATCAGGTGAATTACCTGCGGAAGAACGTGATGTCGTGATACGATCACGGACCATGACGACAGATTCAAAGATGAAAACTGATTGGCTTGCCCCTGCAGATACAGATCGCACGCNGGCACGNAAGATGGCCATCGACGCCGCGCAGNCAACAAGGACTGCAGTGACGCCAGCCGATATGGAAAGGCTGATCGACAATGTATCCCCGCCAAGATCAGCTGGTGATGGTGCCAGCACATCTGCATCTACACCCTCGACTGCGACCGCTGCCCAGATGGCGGCTGGTGGGTCCGCTTCCTCGGGGGGCGGCAACAGCCATGGTGGCCAGAGTGGTGGCCAGCAGGGAACGGCAGATGGCGGAGACATGCCGGCCGCGCGTGACACGGCNGGCAAGATGATGGTGCATCGGCTGAATACAGATCAGCGGGGCTGGGGCGGTATGCTTGTCCGGCAGCTAGAAACCGGCATGCAAAACGGAACACAGGCGCTTCGCATCATTCTGGAACCGGGCAATCTCGGTAAATTGAACGTTGATTTGTACTTCCGTGAGGGGGGCGCGGCCATCCGCATGGCCGCCGAAACAGATGAGGCCGCGCGTCTTCTCAGCGGTTCGCGCCATCACCTCAGCCAGATGCTGGAAGGTGCCGGGATGCGGCTTGCCAGCCTGCAGACAGTCACCAGCAGCACTGCCGATGCGGGCGCAGACAGCCAGAATGGCAATCACAACCATGCGCAGCAGGACAGCAGTGGCAAAAATGGTAGCGGTAATCAATCTTTTGCTAATAAAATGCGTGATGCAAGCCAGGACACAGATGCAAAGGATACGGCATTGGATAACGGCCCGGTTGGAACAGCGCGGCCACAAGGGCAGGAAACGGCTGTTATCAGCATTTTGGCCTGATGGGTATTTTGGCACAAACAATGCATTGCATAGAGGAATCGGCAGGTTCTGGAATAATCCGAATGTGCCGATCCGTAAGCGTTTATCGGTCTTGAAAGAGGATTTAGGACATGGCTGAGAATGAAGCAGAACAGAAGGCCGGTGGTGGCCTTGTCAAAAAGCTGCTGATTTTCGGTGGCGGCGGGCTTGTCATGATTGCCGTCGGCCTTGGTGCCGGCTGGCTGATCTTTGGCAGCGCGCAACCCGATCCATCAGAAGAGATTGAGGAAATCATCGAGCGCAAGCTGGCTGAGCGTGAAACCGCCGAGGCAGAGGCCGATAACTCNACCGAACCGCAAAAGCAGTCAAAGGACACGCCGGAAGAGGACGTCTTTGAGACCATCTACCATGAATTTGCCGGCACCTTTACGACCAATCTGGACGGGTCACGCAAGATGCTGCAGTTGGGCATTGGTGTATCAACACAGTATGACGACACTGTCATGATGAAT
The DNA here is from genome assembly GCA_002686685.1 of SAR116 cluster bacterium. Taxonomy (GTDB): domain Bacteria; phylum Pseudomonadota; class Alphaproteobacteria; order Puniceispirillales; family Puniceispirillaceae; genus UBA8309. Next base: position 5,068 of record NYYG01000034.1, read on the forward strand.
GTTGAATCGCACCAGCTTGCATTGCGTTCGGTTATTCTTGGCGTCATCAGCAATTTCTCTGAAGAAGACGTCAAAGGCAGTGCCGGGCGTGAAATGCTGGCGGTGTCCATTCGGGATGCTATTAATGGCAAGCTTGAGGCACTGGAAAATTTCGGCGGTATTGAGGAAGTGCATTTCACTTCATTTGTCCTGCAATAGGTCTGGCATGGCCAGGCCGTCCCCCGGGTCATCCCCGGGGTTGTGGGCAGATTAATCAAGGTTGAACACAGAGGTTGAACATTGGCGTCGACACGCAAATTAAGCAGTGATGAAGTCAATGCCCTGATTGAAGGTCTGGGCTCGGAGACTGGTTCACCGTCTGCCATCATGGATAATGATGATGTGCGGCCGTTCCAGTTTGGCTCTGATGACCTGTCGCTTCTCGGTGATTATCACGCGCTGCGTATCATCAATGAACGGTTTGCGCGACTGGCACGCTCGGTCTTCTTGCCGATGCTGCGGATCCAGCCACGGATTTCCTCATTCCCGCCAGAAGTGAAAACCTTTGATGAATATACTGCCGGTATCGAGAACTTCATGAGTCTCAATATCAGCCGGATTGAAGAGTTGCGCGGCAACCTGCTGACGGTCCTGACGCCCAGTTTTATCTCGGTCCTCACCAACAGCTATTATGGCGGCAAGATTGCGGCGCTTGAAACCAAGAAGATGGAATTCACCGCCACGGAAGAGCGGATTATCGAATTGATAAATGACGGGTTGCGGGACACATTGCAGGTGGCCTGGCGCGATCTGATGCCGATCACGGTGACCCACCAGAACCGCGAAATTAATCCACAATTCGCGTCATTTGTTGATGGGGCAGAACTTGTCATTATCTGTTCGTTCGTGGTTCAGCTTCCCGATACCGATGCGGCCAGCTTTGACATTATCTATCCCTTGCAGACATTGAAGCCGATTGCGGCGCAGCTGCGCTCGCGCCTGCAGGCAGATGTCTCAGAGGATGATCACACCTGGCGCGAAAAGATGGAGCGCGCCGTTCTCAACATCCCGCTGGAAGTGACAGCACGCCTTAGCCAGCCAGTGGTGTCGATGTACAAGCTGATCAATATGCAGATCGGCGACACTTTCCCGATGACCATTGGCGAAGGTGTGGAANTTCGCATCGAGGATGAAGATGCTTTCCTTGGTGAACTGGGTGAGGTNGGCGGCAACGCGGCTGTGAATTTGTCGTCGCGGATCAAGTGACGATACGGGGCCGTCGCCAGGAGGCTGGCCGGTCAGGAATTGGAAAGGATTGAACCATGGCTGAAGAAACCGAAGTTGCTGAAGAGGCAATGGATGCGGCCACCGCCGAGCGGGTCAGTGCNGAAAACATGCGGCTTCTTGAGAATATCGATGTCGCNCTGACGGTTGAGGTCGGCAAGGCCGAGATCAAGATCCGTGACCTGCTGCGGCTGAATGAAGGCTCAGTCATCGAGCTTAACCGGCTTGCAGGCGACCCGCTGGATATCCTTGCCAACGGTACGATGATCGCCAAGGGCGAGGTTGTCATGGTGGGCGAACGGTTCGGCGTGCGCTTTACCGAGATTGTTGACCCGGCCGCGCGCATGGAGTCGCTCTAGCATCGCACAGGACGCGCCTGTCGGCATTTTGACAATGCTGCACGGGTGCGTATCACATGGATGCCTTTGGCCTGCCGGATTGGTGACGCGACAAGGCGTCTGCTGACAGCAGCCCCGATTTCTGTCCTTAAAATTATAAATATTTCAGCCAGTTATGGATTACGCCATAGCTGGCTTTTCATATTGGCACGCTGTTTGCCTTTAAGGGTACGGGATAAACCAATGGAGTGTCGGCATGCCGGTCCAGCCAAGCATTTCACCAGATCAGATCGTCACGATTGTGGCGTTCCTGTTGCTGCTGTTCACCTTGTTGTGGCTGATAAAGCGCAACCGNGGTGGCATTGCCAGCCGTCTNCGCCCCNCCCGCCGCATGACNCATATTGAGGATCTGGCGCTGGCACCGCATCAGCGCCTNCANNTGATTGAAGTTGATGGCCGCACATTCATGGTCCATGCCGGCAAAGGGCATGCGGCCAGCTTCATTGCCGTTGATGGAGAGCCGCCAGCCGAAATGGCAACGGCCCCNGCAGAGACGGTTGCGGCCACAAAGGCGAAATCAAAAAACAGGGCGGCGGCCAAAGACAGCGTTGGCAATGCCGGAAAGGGTGCGGCGAAGCCGGCACGTCCNGCCAAGGCCTTNNCTGCAGCGATCGCCGCGGCACGGCGTAACAACCCGTCAGTGGAGTTTGGCAAATGACCCGCGGCTCAACAGCGTTTCCCGTGATGGGAGCAAAAACCCGAAACCTTGTGGCCTGCCTCTTTGTCCTGCTGGTGGGTCTCGTAATGACGTCACCAGCGATGGCGCAGGTTGCGGGCATTCCTGCTTTCAGCATTAATGAGGGCGAGGGCGGGTCAACCTATTCCCTGTCTCTGCAGATCCTCGCACTAATGACAGCGCTGACCTTGCTACCGTCGCTTGTGCTCGGGATGACATCCTTTACCCGCATCATCATTGTATTGTCGATCCTGCGCCAGGCAATGGGGACACAGCANACCCCGCCCAACCAGGTGCTGGTGGCCATTGCGCTGTTCCTGACGCTCTTCATNATGGCGCCGACCTTTACCATGCTGAATACCGAGGTGATTTCACCNTATCTTGACGGGCAGAAACCAGCCGAGATNGCCATTGTNGAAGGCGTCGATATCATGAAGCGGTTTCTGGTGCAGAATACCCGCGTCAATGATCTCGTGATGTTTGCCGAGATGGTGGGTGACAANCCCTATGCAACGCCAGAGGACGTGCCGTTGAATGTACTTTTGCCGGCCTTCATTACCTCTGAACTGAAAACGGCCTTTCAGATCGGCTTCCTGCTGTTCCTGCCCTTTCTTGTAATCGACATGGTGATTGCGTCGATCCTGATGTCACTTGGCATGATGATGCTGAGCCCGATGCTGGTGGCGCTNCCCTTCAAGCTGCTGCTCTTTGTCCTTGTGGATGGATGGGCGATGACTGTCGGGTCACTTGTCGCAACCTATTCGGCCGGCTAGTGCGCGCCCCTGAAACACACATATTCGCAGAGCTTTTTTCGGACAACACCTTTTTCAGACAACGCCAAGGACAGCAAGATGGATTTTGATTCAAATGTGGAATTGCTGAGAATTGCTTTCTGGCAGATCATTCTGGCTGCCGGACCCTTGCTGGCCGTCGCGCTGGCGATTGGTCTGCTGATCGGTATCATTCAGGCGGCGACCTCGATCAATGAAATGACGCTGAGCTTTGTGCCCAAGCTTGTCGTGGTGATCCTCACCTTTGGCTTGCTATCCAGTTTTATGCTGGCGCAGCTGTCCGATTATTTCATGTTCATCTTTGATCAGATCGCACATATAAGCTGAGCAGGTTGATGCTGGGGCTGGCCACAACAGAGCTGATGAAGATGCCGGGAACTGATTTGCAGTTCCTGGTACAACTGCTTCTGCAATATATGGTTGCCAGCCTGCGCATTGGTGCCTTTCTGCTGTCAGCCCCTATTTTTGGCGCCCGTTGGCTGCCATTGCAGGTCCGGATCATCATGGGATTTGCCATCGGTGCGACCGTTGCCGCGCAGATGCCGGCAATCGATGTTGATCTGCTGACATCTTCGGTTGGCGTCATGATCATTTTCACCGAAGTGGCCATCGGGCTTGCAGCCGGCCTGACATTGACCATCTGGTTTGCTGCCATCCTTCTGGCGGGTGAAAAGATCGCCTCGACGGCGGGTCTCGGCTATGCCGCGCAGGTAGATCCGTCAACAGGCGGCCAGACACCTGTTGTCAGCCAGATTCTGTATCTGTTTCTGTTGGTGGTTTTCCTGTCCGTCGACGGGCATCTGCTGGCCATCGGCACGATAATGGAATCCTACCGTATCCTGCCGATTGGCGCCACGATGGCCCCCGGTATGCTGATTGAAGCCGGCATTGCAGCGGCAGGATCAATGTTCCTGGCGGCCACCATCATCATGTTGCCGATCGCCATGGTCCTGCTGTTGATCAATATGACAATCGGCATCATCACACGGTCAGCCCCGCAGCTGAACCTGTTTTCATTCGGCTTTCCTATTTCGCTTCTGGCCGTGTTCATCGTGCTGTTCTTTTCGGCAGCGGCGATCGGGGCAAGTGCTGAAAGCCTGATAGAAAGTGCTCTAACCGCAATGCAAACCCTGATCGGAGGACTCGTCTATGGCTGAGGAAAACCAGGACGGTCAGGAAAAGACCGAAGAACCCACCCAACGGCGGCTCGACAAAGCCGCCGAGGAAGGGCGGGTTCTGACCTCCAAGG
>NYYG01000035.1 GCA_002686685.1 SAR116 cluster bacterium
GGCCACAAGGTTTTTATGACGCTGCGCTTGCGACGTTGAAGGCTGCATGGCCGGATGTCGAGCGACGTGACTGGCTGGTGATGGCTGGCAGTGATGATGCTGGTGCCGATTGGGTCGGCTGCGGCGGCCATTTTGTCGGCGCTTTCATCGCGCCATTTCTGGATATTCCCCCGACCGGGCATCTGGCGCATATGCGCTTTCATGAATTCTACCGGTTTACGGATGGCAAGGTTACTGAATATCAGGCGCTCTGGGATATTCCGGAAGTGATGATGCAGGCCGGTGCCTGGCCGATGGTGCCGTCGCTGGGACGTGAATTCTGCATTCCCGGTCCGGCATCGGGTGACGGGCTGATCCGTGCGGCGCGGGACGAAGACCAGTCCGAGGTCAGTCGTCAGCTGATCATCGACATGCTGGAGCATATGAAGCGCCACCCTTCGCAAGGCGGTGCAGAGGTGATGGATATGCCGCGTTTCTGGCATCCGCGGATGAACTGGTATGGCCCGGCGGGAATTGGCACCGGGCGCGGCATCGAGGGGTTCCGCAACTGGCATCAGATCCCGTTCCTGAACGGCATGCCGGACCGTGGCAGGAAGGTTGACGAGATCATCTATCATTTTTTCGGGGATAATGATTATGCAGCGGTTACCGGCTGGCCTGATATGATCCAGACCATCAGCCATGATGGCTGGCTGGGCATTCCGCCAGTTGGCAAGGAAATTACTATGCGCAGCCTTGATTTCTGGCGGCTGGAAGGCAGGTTGATCCGTGAAAACTGGGTGATGGTCGATCTGCTGCATATGTATGAACAGATTGGTGTCGATGTCTTTGCCCGCCTGCGGGAATTCAACAAAGCACGAAATATGGAGCCTGTCGGCGGCGGGCGTGTATCTTAACGCTGTGCGGCAACGGTCCGCATATGGGCTTGAAAGATCACATGTCACGGACCGCGATCGGCAATAGCCCGTCTGTCACCCGGGCAGACTCAGCTTTGCCATGCGCCCGCCATCAATCCGGTAGATCTCGCCTGTGATGAAGGCTGCCTCCTCGGATGCGAGGAAGGCGACCAGCGCAGCGATCTCGGCCGGACTGCCCGTCCTCCCAGCCGGATGAATCTTGCCGATGTCGCGGCGAAAGGCCGCCGCATCCTCCATGGATTCGATAAATTCCTCGTTCAGCTGCGTGTCTATCCACCCAGGCGCCACGGCGTTGCAGCGGATCCCGTCCTTGCCGTGATCAATAGCGATGGCACGTGTCAGCCCGTGAAGCCCTGCCTTGGTGGCGCAATAGGCGGCATGTCCGGGGTTGGCACCCAGCCCCTCGATTGATCCTATATTGACGATGCAGCCCCTTGTCGCGCGCAGATGCGCAAGCGCTGACCTGACCATCAGGAACGGCGCTGTGAGATTTACCGCCAGATCATGTGACCAGTCGTCGATGCTGGTGCCCTCAATGCCTGCCTGCCGCATGATTCCGGCATTATTCACAAGCACATCCAGTCGACCGGCCTGCTCGGCAATCGCGGCCACGACCCTGGCGGGTGTGGCCGGATCAGCCAGATCGGCAGTGATGCAGTCATGATCCGGATCATGATTGCGCTGCACCGTGTAGACACGCGCCCCTTCTTCGCGCAGACGGTCCGCGATTGCCTTGCCGATGCCGGTGCGTCCGCCGGTCACGAGCGCCACCTTGTCTGAAAACCGCATCATGATACAGGCTTGCCGCCATTTACCTCGACCAGCGCACCGCACATATAGCGTGCGGCATCTGATGCGAGAAACAGCACCACATCGGCAATATCATCCGGTACCGCGACCCGGCCAAGCGGCACTGTTTCGCCAAGCTGGGCGACCGCATTGTCCGGGTCAAACCCCCGCATTGCAAAACCGGTGCGCAGCATCGGCGTGTCCACCTCGTTCGGACAGACGGCATTGACGCGCACGCCATCGCCAGCATGGTCCATTCCCATACATTGGGTCAAAGACGCCAGTGCGGCCTTTGTCATGCAGTAGACAGCATGCGCGGGACCCGGGCGCAGCCCCCAGCAGGACGCAACATTGACAATGGACCCGCCACCCGATGAAGACAGGATCGGTACCGCCGCCCGGCTGATTCGAAGCGGTGCCTCGACATTGACGGCCAGCGCGCGCGCCAGATCATCATCCGGTGTGTCGGTCACGGTGCCGCGGGTCATGAACCCCGCATTATTGACAACGATATCCAGCCCGCCAAGCGCATCTCTGGCTGCGCCAGCCAGGCCTTCAGAATAGCCTGTGTCTGTCAGATCGCCCGGCAGCGCGGCATCGCCAGAAAGCCCGGAACAANNAAGATCGGCAACACAGACCCGCGCNCCNTNCGCGTGAAAGGCAGCTGTCACAGCCCGTCCCACACCGCCGGCCGCACCGGTGACAAGGACGCNCCGTCCCTCAAATTCCCGCATTGCTTTAGATGTCATGATGCCCCCCGAACGCTCCAGGGGCCAGTGTCAGTCATCAGTGCTGTCGGGACAAGCATCTTGTGAAGATACCTGCCGACACAGATTTCGGCCGCACCCTGACCATGCAGCCGCCGCCGGGCGTGCCGCCGCCATTGACTGCCTGTTGACAGCGCGTTGACGCAATATCTTCACGGCACCAGCTTATTCCGCTGCTGGTTGGTCAGCAACTTTGGGATCATCACCCGTGTAGGCTTCAAGCTGGAGTAGCGCCTGCTGGAAACAGGCCATGCTGCAACTCTTCATGGTGATGAAGGGCTTGTTACACTGGCGGCACAGTCGCTTTGTTTCCACCGCGCTGGCGTGGCTGACCTTGTTTACCGGCATGAAAACGGCATGCGAGGATTCGATCAGGGTCTTGAGCGCACAGATGCTTGTCTTGGTCTTCCCGCCATCATGACAGACAAGTTCCGCGCCCTGCTCCTGAACAAGGTTTTGAATGCGGATTTTGGTCTGCGGCCTGCCGCCGACATAAAGAAATTGCATGCCGTCGATGGCCGGATGCACATCCTCTTGGGCTGGGACAATGGCGGTGTTCAGCCGGCGGTCGTGGGACGCCAACAGCCTGCGCAGATCGGCAATCTCCTCGTCCCTGACTTTCAGGATGTTTCGCGCCGCGGCAAGCTCGCGGTTCCGTTCGCACAGTTCGTGACTCAGCTTGTTGGTCTGCAGCTCCAGCTTCTGCAGCTTCGTTTCAAGCGAATTGGTCGTCTGCTGATAATGTGGAGACGGGTCTTCGACGCGGCCTTCAAGCTGCTGTCTTGCAACCGCGTTCTTGGTTGTTTCGATTTCGATCTTCTTGCGAAGATCTTGTTCGCGCATGGCCGAGCGTCTTTGCAACTCTGTCTGTTTTTCGAGATTTTCCTCAAGCACCTTTTCTGTATGTGCAAGCCGCCGCATCAGGACAACATTATTGGACCCGTTGATGTGGGACAGCATGTGAACATCGGAAAAGATCCTGATCATCCCCTCTTCGTCGAGCGCCGGGCAGGTCAGTGCCGCCCAATAGCCCGACGGGACCAGTCCGCTGTCGCAGGCTTCACGCCAGAAGGCCAGGACCTTGGGCGGGGTGTCGGCGGCGGATGCCTTGCGGATCATGCCTTCGAATTTGCGGTTGAGGAGGTTGCAGACATGTGTGGATACGAGGCTCTGCTTGCTTGCCTCGCGCACAATAAAGCTATGGACGGTGGCATCCAGCTGGGTCGGATCATCCGAGACCACACCAAATTTGCGACCCACTTTGCGCGCTTCAGCAAGCGTCAGGCAGGTTCCGATAATGGAACATTGAAAATTGTGCGGGAATTCCCACAGCTTCTTTCGCGCTTTTCTTTCCAGTTTCATCTTCCACCAACCACTCAGTGATTTTACGCGCACTTCCCGAATTGCGAATGAGATTGCGAGTCATTATCAATCGTGAAACTAGAGGGGTCCGCGATAGGCGGCAAGTGAAAATTTTGTGATATTCAGTCGCAGCAGCCCCAGAATCCTGATGCGCCAGACGCTACCGCCTGCAACGGGCACACCATTTCGATCGCTTGATCTTTCTACAAAATGACGTCTCAATACCTTCAGGGCCTTTGCAAGCGGGGCGTGCTATGCCGGACTATGTGGAATTTGACTATGTTATCATCGGGGCGGGTTCAGCGGGATGTGTGCTGGCCGGCAAGCTGAGCGAGTCAGGCGCATTCGACGTTCTGTTGCTGGAGGCGGGGCCGCCGGACCGCAACCTTATGATCCATATTCCGGCTGGTGTTTACAGCGCTTATCGTAATCCGAAGATCAACTGGAACTATGACAGCGCCGCAGAACCGGCCCTGAATAATCGGTCCGTCTGGACGCCGCGCGGCAAGGTGCTGGGCGGATCGTCATCCATTAATTCCATGGTCTATATGCGGGGCCACCCACGCAATTATGATGGCTGGGCGCAGGAGTTCGACCTGCCNGCATGGAAATTCGAAAACTGCCTTCCTTATTTTCGTGCTGGTGAAACATCAGANCGTGGGGCGGATGCNTGGCGNGGTGACAGCGGGCCGCTTCAGGTCAGNAAGAGCCGTCACCAAAGCCCGCTGATCGACGCATTTCTGGAAGCGGGNACCGAAACAGGACAGGGANGATCAGAGGATCTGAATGGCTACAGGCCGGAAGGGCTGAGCCGCCTTGACGCCACGATNGGCAATGGCCAGCGGTGCAGCGCGGCGGTGGCATATTTNAAGCCAGCACGCGCACGCNGCAATCTNACAGTGCAGACAGGGGCAGCGGTGCGTCATGTCGGCGTCAGGGGCAACAGGGCGAATGAGGTGCATTACAGTCATCGCGGCGTTGCCTGCACCGCACGGGCCCGGCGCGAGGTGATTCTNTCNGGCGGGGCNATAAATTCGCCGCAGATATTGCTGCGGTCCGGCATCGGCCCTGAAGACCATCTGCANGCGGCCGGCATCACGACCAAGGTCAGGCTGGCCGGCGTCGGCCGTAACCTGCAGGACCATCCGACCATGGTCCTGCAATTCGAGAGCAAAAAGNCCTTTGAAATGCACCGCCTCAACAATCCACTGCAGAAGATCAGCGCNGGATGGAACTGGATGACGCGACGGGAGGGGGTCGCCACCTCGCATATCTGGGAGGCGGGTGGTCTTGTCCGCAGCCACGACAATGCCGACCTGCCGGATATTCAGTATCATTTCAGCCCGACCGGGTTCGAGGAAAAGCGCAATGGNTTCCGGGTGACACAGGGCTTTTCCTTCCATATCGATCTTCTCTATCCCCGCAGTCGCGGGCGCGTCGAACTCAACCCTGATGACCATTTTGGAAAGCCGNTTATCCGGTTCAACTATATGGATGACGCGGCAGACCTCACCGGCATGATGAATGGTGTGAAACAGGCGCGGGCGGTAACCAATGCGCCTGCGTTCGCTGGGCTGAATGGAGGCGAGACCGGGGCCATGGCACAGGCGCGCACCGATGAGGAGATCACATCCGTCATTATGCAGGAATGTGCGACCGACTATCATCCGTCCTGCAGTTGCCGTATGGGCTATGATGATGATGCGGTGGTGGATGAATGGGGCCGCGTACACGGTGTCGAGGGGTTGCGCGTGGTCGATTCCTCTATCATGCCGCGTATCATTGGTGGCAATCTGAACGGGCCGACACAGATGATGGCATCGCGCATTGCCGACCATATTCTGGGCAGGCAGCAGCTGGCACCTGAACGCGCCCGTTTTTCATTTCAGTAACGCAAGGGTGCCCGGCAGGGCTGACAGCNNGATGTGCNGGCCCTCTCAGCCATTATGGATGCTGCCNCCCGGCCCCAGACGCACCCCGGACCGCAGCCGCTGGAACGGAATGCGATTGAGATCGCAGATGGCGCGGCTGTTGCTGGCTACGGCCAGCCGCAGGCTGGCCAAGGCGGCAAAGTCGGCGATGTAGTGAACCGTGCTTTTGACCGAAAGGATGGCATAATCCTCCAGCCTGATGCCAAGATGTCGGAACACTGCCTGATCCAGCGCCTGACAGCGGATGGAAGAGACAACCACATCAATCTGCCTGCTGCCGTCAATGCGCAGCCAGGCTGTAGGGCCGGTATTGGCAATGCAGCCTGCATACATCTCGCCAGTAAAGGGAAAACAGCCGTCACTCAGCGCCATCACCTCAAAGCGGGCATGCAAAGGGGTGCTCGGCAGGCCGGTGCCAGCGCCAAGGGCGGCCTCGAAATGGCCGCCGACGCCGGTGGCATGCGCCTTGTCGGCTGTTGCCGCATCGTCCAGCATACCCACCAGTGCCCTTGCTGCGCCGGCATTGACGAGGGCGGCCAAAATATCGGTGTTGTCGGATGGCGCGCCGGCGCCGGCATTGTCCTGAACATCGGCAAGGATCACCGGCTGCGCCTCTGCCATAGCATGCGTCACGGCTGCGTCGGGGTCCCACAGCCGGCTTTCAAATGCGCTTTCTGCGGCACAGATCCGATCATACAGCCTGTCGAATACCTGCTGCAGCGTCACCTCGTCCTGCCCATAGGCAACGAGACAGGGGCCGGTGTGATAAATGTCTGACAGCGGGAAGCCAATACCAAGATCTGCCCATTGACCCGGCGTATTTTCGATGGAGGCAACATCGGCATAGATCGCATCGCAGGGCGGGCTGCCGGTATGTTGCGCATGAAGCGGAATGATATAAGGCAGGTGGCGGCAAAGCTTGTGCAACCGGACACCATTCATCAGCATCTGCAATGCGGCAAAGGCGCGGGCACCGGTTTCAGNCATATCCAGATGCGGATAGGTTCTGAAAATTGTNAGCGCATCAGCATTGGCCACCATCTGCGGCGTGATATTGGCATGCATGTCCAGACTNGCGACAAGCGGCATATCCGGCCCGACCTGTTGACGNACAAGGGCCAGCAGCTGTCCCTCGCCATCCTCCAGCCCATCGGTGACCATGGCACCGTGCAGGTCGAGATAGATCCCGTCTATCGCGCCGGCATCACGAATGCCGTCCAGAATTTCGGTGCTTATGGCCTGATACGCATCATCTGTCACCTGGGCGGACGGTTCGGCCGAACACCACAGGACAGGGTGAAGTTCAATGCTGCTATCCTCTGCGGCAGCCCGCGCAAATCCNGCAATGGGAAGGGTGCTGCCTTCGGTTCCAGACAAAACGGCCGCACCGCGAAGAAAAGCCGGAAAGGAATCGGCAATCTCAAAGGCTGTCATGTCGGCGGGCGTCGCCCCGAATACATTTGTTTCATGTTGAAACCCGGCAATAGCAATTCGCGGCATATCAATTCCCGATCACACTATAGTGGCCGATCCTGCGGGTGGGTGCTGTCATCATTCAGCCCGGCAGCNATCGGATCANTNGACATNTTAACAGGCACATCCTGCGGAACCAGCCCTGATGATGCACCGCTCGATATTGGACACGCCCGGGCGGGAAGGTGACTGTCGTNGCGGAACGCCCNGCCCTGTCACCCGGCTTGATGGTCCATAGCTAGTCAGTGGTCTCGGTTGTGCCAAGAGAGTTTGCATAACCGCGAAGGACCCTGTCGGCGATGATGGCGATGAANGCCATCGACAATCCAGCCGTCATGCCAAGTCCTGTATCGGCATCACGAAGACCGATATTCACCTGCTCCGCNAGGCCCCGCGCGCCNACCAATACCGCGATGATCAGCATGGCAAGCGAGAACAGAACTGTCTGGTTCAGGCCCAGAAGGATAGTCGGGCGCGCTACCGGAAGTTCGATCATCAAGAGCCGCTGGAGCGGCGAACAGCCATTTGCACGCGCNGCTTCAACCAGCGTTGGCGGNACATGCCGCAATCCGTGCTCGGTATAGCGGATGAGCGGCACGATGGCGTAGAGCACGATCGCGACAAGGGCAGAGAATTCATTCACCTGGAACAGGGCGACCGCGGGGATCAGGAAGATGTAGAGCGGTATGGACTGCAGCGTGTCGTTCATCGGCCTCAAAATNCCTGAAACGATATTCGACTTTGCCGCNAAAATGCCNAGGGGGCAGCCAATCAAAAGACATACAAGAATGGCGGCAGNNCATAAATAAACCGAATAGAGTGCGCCCTGCCAATGCCCGGTCAGCGTGATAGCNAGCATCATGGCGCAGNCGACCAGTGCAAAACGCCACCCCGCATGCCGCCATGCCAGCCAGNCAACCCCGGCNAACATCACCCACCATGGCATGTAGCTGAACCCGCAATAGGCGATTAGTCCGACAGACAGAAGCAGNCCAGCAACCGTCGTCCAGCCGCGCCAGGCAAGCCATGCCGTCCCCNCAANNACGGTCAGCAGGTAAACTGTCTGCATCACCGGGGTAAAGGTGAAACCCCATGTGATCGGCAGTACAGCTTTGGTCAGGCCAATGCGAAGTGGAAGCAGCAGATACATGAGCGCGGTCTTCTTGATCATATCCAGCGTCATGCCGTGGGTGGCGATAAAATCCTGCAGCCAGCCATTCAACGCAACCTCGCCAAGCCTGAAAAAGACGGCACTGGCNGCGGCAATAATGTCGGCATGGGTCTTCAGCGCGATGCTGGCGGCAAGAACCAGGGCCAACCCGGCCAGCTGCGACAGGACGGGAATAGCCCGTCTGCCGGTTTCCCGTCCGACTGCCTCTCGCCGCGTCGCCGCGGCGCGCGTCAGCCTGTCGATGACGACGGCCAGCAACACAATGACGATACCGGCGGCCAGGGCCTGTCCGAAGCGTGCGGACCCCTTGTTGGTCGCCACGAGGACCTCNCGTCCGATATCGTCAAAACCGCCNATGACAGCGGCGATGATGACCATGGACAGGCTGGCCANTACCAGCTGGTTAATGCCGACAAGGATCTGTTGCTTGGCGCAGGGAAGCTCGATATAGCAGAAGCGCTGCCACGGGGTCGTCCCGGACATNGAAGATACCTCGCCAAGTTCCTGTGGCACCGACTTTAGCCCCAGCAGAACATTGCGGGTCATCGGNGGTGCCGCATAGATAATGCTGGCAAGAACCCCGGGTACCGGGCCGAATCCGAACAGCACGACCAGNGGCGCAAGATAGGCGAAGGTCGGGATCGTCTGCATCAGGTCAAGCGTTGGTTGAATTACCGAATTGGCNCGTCTTGATTTGGNGCCCAGAACGCCAAGCCCGAACCCGACAGCAAGCGCCAGCGGTACGGCTACGCCGACCATCGACAGCGTGTTCATGGATTTCAGCCAGTATCCCGACAGCGCCATATACAACACAGCCGTGCCGCAAAGTGCGGCGAGACCAATTCCCCCGAGCCGCCANGCAAGCCAGGTCACCGCGATGACCATGAAGGGCCAGGGCGTGGCGTGCAGGATTTTCTGCAACCCGCGAACCGCATGGTCGAGGCCGCCTGCAACCGCTCTGAGCACCGGCTTGAAGGTCGCGACGAACCAGTCGATCCCGCTATTGATGGCAGCTGCAATGGCGTCGCTTCCGGCAAGTGGCGATGCCACCAGCGCCGGCAGTTGTTCAGGTATGATGATGGCTGCAATGCCAAGCAGCACTAGAAGGCCAAGGGTCGCGCGCCGGACGGCATCAATTGACAGGCCTGTGCCGGCGGTTGTTGCCGCGCCGCTCACCCGGTCTGCCCCGGGGTTGCCTGTCTGACAGTCTCAATCGCCTGAGTACGGTCGATCTTGCCTGTCACGCGCCCGTTACTGTCGATCACATTGATGGTGTGTACATCGCTGCCCGTGGTGAGCAGCATATCCTCGACCGACAGGCTGACCGGCATTTTGGGCGCGCCGGACACGGCACGGCCCGCAGGCTCCATGATGTCGCCTAGTTTCAGCACCTGAAGCCGCGAGACATCGCCGACGAACCGGCTGACATAGTCATCCGCCGGGTTTAGCAGCAATTCGGCGGCGCGGCCCTGCTGGATAATCCGGCCGTCGCGCATGATCGCTATGCGGTCGGCAAGGCGAACCGCCTCGGAAAAGTCATGCGTCACAAACAGGATTGTTTTCTGGAGCCGTGCCTGCAGTTCCAGCAATTCG
>NYYG01000036.1 GCA_002686685.1 SAR116 cluster bacterium
TCCATTTCCGCAATGCCGTCAATAATCCAGTGTACTTTGACTTCCATTTGTTATCTCCCTGCCCTTAGTCGAGGCTTATGTTGAGACTTTCATAAATCGAGCCAGCTTCTCTCTGCAAATCGACGAGCCTCTCATCCTCGACATTGTCGCGCGCGTCGTCGCGCGCGCCTCAAGCGTGCCTTTCAGTCCAAGCGCTGTGCTGATCGAGAACCATATATATGCTGTCTCATAATCNGGTTCGTCCAGCATTTGAAGGTGGAAGCTAGCAAATTGCGATACGGCATCAGCACTTCCCGCTTTGATGCGTGCCTCCAAACGCGCACGAACCTCCTCGCGAACCTCTTCGATGGACTTCTCCGGAAGATAGCCTGTTAGGTCCTCTGCCAATTCCTCGGCAGCTTCAATGCCACCAAGCTGAGCTGACCATGCCCATATCAACGCCTTGGTGAAGTCTTGAGGTACTCCTTTGCCTGCTTCGAGAAGAATGGCNANGTTGTATTGTGCGTCATGCTGATTGTTTTCGGCCTGCAGCGCAAACAGTTTTGCCGCATGGCGGAAGTTTTTGTCTTTTACCGCCTGCACCGCCTCGTTAAAGGTTGCGGTACTGGTGTCAACCTGGGCTGTACTTGGGAGTGAACCCACCAATGCCAGGCTTAGGGCAACAGAACCGGCCAGTACCGTCATTTTAAGCCTCAGAAGTAAACANGGCATCAGTCTANCGGCCCGCCATCATGACGAGCTGAAGGTACAGGATCCTTAGCTTGAAATTCGAGTTCGGGCGCTTTTCATAAACAACCACGCGAGGTCTGTCGGTGCCCGGCTTCTGGAATTCAATCGCCATGTTTTCGGGAAGGATGATGCCNTCTCTCTCCAGCGTTCCCTGAGGGTCGCGTGCGAACATNTCGGCNAATTCTCGGTCAATCCAAATAAGNGCCAGCGCCTTNCCNAGAATTTCGGGCAGGCGTTCCCGCACATCCTCGCGCGACTTGAAGGTTGTCTGATCAGAAACGAGATCATAGCGCGANNTTCCCGGTCTGGGGNCCAGGCTCTTCGGCTTNACCGGCACAAGTGCGTTTTTTGTCGGCTGGCTCATCNAATGCGACNTCCTAAANTATTGGAGTGAGCAGCAATCCAGCAAATGATGATGCCAGTTTTAGCAAGAATCGCAACCGTCTAGACAGACCCGGTAGATTTTATGAATTGCTTGGTGCTTCGTGCAGTTGGAAATTTCCAATTTTGGCATGGTAATTGAAAAGGCAANNGGCAAGCAAAAAACGAGGGAAGAATGATCCCAACTATCCAAAATGCTTTGAAGATGGCAACGTCCGAGCTCAATATTGTGACTAACAATATCGCTAATGCTGGATCGACAGGCTTTAAGCGCAGTGATGGAAATTTTCTGCATTCGTACGCTGAAGACATCCCCATTCCAGGGTTGAACATTGGTTTTGGCGTTGTGCACGAGGTTCCGAGACGCTCTGATAACAAGCAGGGCGCATTAAAAGTCACCAATAATTCACTTGATTTGGCCGTAAGTGGTGTTGGCATGTTCATTACCGCCAACAAGGATGATGGTGGCATTAGCTTTACCCGCGATGGTTCTTTCCTGATTGATCGTGAAGGCGTGCTGACAACCACCGACCAGCGGCTTGTGTTGAACGAGAATGGGGAACGCATCGTCATTCCGCCTCAGCGCGTCGACGCCAACGGTAACGTTACGCTTCTTGACACCATCCAGATCAACAACCGCGGCAGCATTCGGCTTGCTTATGGCGACGGTTCGATTTTTGACGTCGGAAATGTTGGCCTNGCGCGCTTCAGCAATATCGCTGGGCTCAAGCCCGCCGGTAATGCACAGTTTGTTGTTACTGAAAAGTCTGGCCCGGCGATTGTTGGTGTNCCGATGGATGACGGCTATGGACAGGTTATCCAAGGACACCTTGAATCATCGAATGCAGTCGTTACCGATGAGTTGGTAAAATTGATGCGGGCTCAGCAAGCCTATGCCGGGTCGTCACGCTTGCTGCAGGCGGCCGTGGAAATGTCAAAGCGACTTACCAGCTAGATNTCCAACAAACTGACTGCCTGAAANGCTTTGGTGCGGCAGTCTCCTCGCGGNTTGGCTCCTACCACTACAAAGTCACAAATGTTTTGACTACCTCAGTGGAAGTGTCACGGACAAATCCTTAAGGACTACCTCGGTCACATCATTGATCCGGAGGTCGCCCTCGAGGCTCACAGCTAGATTTGTGCCGATGGTCAGGGTCAGCGAGACGGGCCGTGTTTGAACGCTGCCAAGGCATGACACAATCGAGTCATGCAGTGAACGTGGGATGATCGCTTTACCCCGGATTAAAGGCCTGTCAATTTCAATGACAAGATTGCCGATATCTTCCTTTTTGTCTGCTTCACCAGCGGCGAGCTCAAGCTGACATTGTCCTCGGGCGATATTCACGAGGCTACAGGACAGATTCAATGTGGGGCTTTGGTTTACGCCAGCCTGCCGGAGTTCAGCCGTCTGCACGGACATCACGATTTGGTCTGTTTGCTGCCATTCATCATGCATCAGGTTTTCTTACCCTTTTAGGATGAGGGCCTCCCGCTCGCCAAGGAAGTGGCGAAGCGAGCTGATTGCTGATTTCTTAATCTGCGAGACCCGGCCAGTGGTTACTTCCAGCACTTCAGCGATCTCATATACATTCAGTTCTTCGACATAATATAGCTGGATGACTAGCGCTTCACGCTCGGGAAGCGTGCGCAGCGCGTCCTTTAAGAGATTGCGAAGCTCTTCTTCATTAATGTTTTCCTCAGGTGTGTTCTCTGATGATTCAAACCAGATCGAAAAATCGTCATAGACGCTGTCGAGCGATTGATGGACATTGGCTTGGAAGGCTTGGTTCCAGCTATGCATCTCCTCTTCGGAGATATCCATATGATCGGCCATTTCCGCCGATGTGGGCTCACGCCCCAGACGGTTGCGAAGCTCGCGTCCGGCAACATTGGCCTTTTTTTGCATTTCGATAGTGGTGCGGCAGAGGTTAGAACTCTTGCGAAGATGGTCGACAATAGCACCACGGATGCGGATGCCAGCGTAGCTAGCAAAGGTAGCGCCCTCGCGCAGCGTGTAGTTTTGCGCTGCTGTGACCAAGCCGAAATAGCCGATCTGGATCAAATCCTCAATCTCAATAGAGGAATACACTCGACCATGCATGTGCCAAGCAATCTGTCGCACAAGTTCCATATGGCTTGTGATCAACTCCTCGACGTCAGGTTTCTGTTCCAGATATTGGTTTCTCATCATCAGAGTCCTGCTGTGACACCTTCTTCCGATGAGAAGAAGCGGATGCCGCCATGATCATTGACTGGCGCTGACAGCACTGACTTTGAAATCTGCATCAACGCCTGGTTTTCAGGCAGGTCAGGCTGATCCATACTGATCGGACGGCGCGCAACTACCGAGCGCCGCATCCGCTCGGACAACGGCAGGTGACCGGCATAGGTCAGGCTGACATCGAGAAAGCGTGTGGCCGTAGCTTTGAATTTCTCGAAATGGGCCTGCGCCTCTCCAGCGGAGCGCGCCATGTTCACGACAATCGAGAAATGACGGACATTTGCCTCCAGGTTGGCGGCCTTGATCAGTGAATAGGCATCAAGAAAGCTTGTCGGTTCGCCAACCAGAACCACGAGGACGCGGTCCGCGGCAGCAACGAAGGCGATGGAACTGTCAGATGCTCCAGCAGGAACGTCGGCAATCAGCACCTCGGTTTCGTCGCGAAGCTCTTCGACCATCCGAATGGTCTGATATCGCGTTGTCTGGTCAAGATTCAGCATCTCAAGCAACCCGCTGCCACCGGAAATAAATTTCATCCCATGCGGTGCGTCACACAGCACATCTGCCATGCTGGCATCGCCCTGAATCGCGTCCATGACGAAGCGCTGAGGGTTCGCACCAATCAGGATATGTGCATTTGCCATGCCAAAATCGGCGTCCAGTAGAACGGTGCGGCGACCCTGACGCGCTAGCGTCAGTCCAAGATTGACCGCAACGCTGGTCTTTCCAACCCCGCCTTTGCCACTCGCGACAACGATCGAACTTGTCATAACAGACTGAATCCCTTTTATTTTATACAAGTCTTATAAATCTGCAACCGGGCGATCAGCGGGTGGTGTTTTCCTGTAAATACTGCGCCAGGATCGGCATTGTCGCAATTGCAATTCCGCCGACTATGGACTTGGTCCCGGTCAACAGACCAACGCCGCCGCCCTCGAGTGCGAGCGCCGACAGCTCTGCCGGCATCGCTTCACATTCATCAAGCTTGGTNAGGGCGATCATCGGGTTCAGCTTGTGATAAAGTTTGCACTGATGGCTGATCATCGTTGCGCTGCTGCCGCCGGGGATGGCTTGGACCACAATTACCTTGCCGCTGCCGAGCCGCTGCGTGACCTCGCGGATGACGGTGATGGCATCTTCCGGGGTTGCGTTCACATCGACAATCATCCGGTTGCTCGTTTCCTGCACAGCTGTTGTTACCTCGCCGATACCAAGCTGAGCTACACGCATGTTCAGGAGCCTGGCATAGGATTTGATGTCTTCACTGGCGTTGATACCGGTGCCTGCGGCAGCAGCAAGCGTCATTCTTTCGGAAATGCCGTGTTCCTTGAAATAGGCGGCGATTTTGGTGGCCAGCGTGGTCTTGCCGGTGCCGGAACTGCCAATGACAAAGACTATGCGAGAGTCGAATACTGATTCCGCGTCGCGATGTACCACACGGTCAGCCAACGCATTAATGAAGGAGCTCACAGCATCGTCATCATCAAGCCCGACCATATGGTCATGAAGTTCTTGAATGGCCTTTGATGAGAATCCTGCTTGGTGAAGCCGAACCGGCGCCGCATGGCCAAGCGTGACATCAAGCCCCTCTGGACGGGTGATCATCATCCCGTTAAGCATCTGCCTGATGCTGCGAAGCTCGGTCAAGATATCCAGATTGTCCGATGCTTCCATAGCGCGCCCAACAAGATGGTCGACTGTGCTGGTCGAGCCCTCGCCGCGTTTGCGGACGGTATTGATCATCTGTTGGTCGAACAGGTCGGTAAAGCCGGAACGGCCGCCGATCTCGATATTCAGTGCTGACAGCCCGTCGGTTTTGGGGCGCGGCGCCGAGGGCACTGGTTTGGGTGCTTCAGTTTCCTCAACGCTGTCGGTCGCGATCATCTCGATTCGACCATTGCGCTTCACTGTCTCGAGGATCAGAGCATCCTCGCCAAGACGCTCGACAATCTTGTCCATCGCCTGGGCGGTATCGGCAGCGGTGACGGTTATGGTGGTCATGACAAACTCCCTCTTTGTCCGTTGGCGCGGGCGGCTCAGCCGGCCTCGCCGCTAATTGTCGCTACGACTTCAATTTTCCGGCTGTCCGGAAGTTCGGTGAAGGCGAGCACGTTCAGATCTTCGATATGTTGGCGAACCAGCTGGGCAAACTGGCGGCGGATGGCGGGCGATACCACCATCACGGCCTGGTCACCTCTGGCACTGACTTTCTCTGAGGTCTCGGAAATTTTCTTGAGAAGCTGCTCAGCAAGTGAATTGTCGAGGATCAGACCTTCCTCTCCGCTCTGCCGAACCATGGTGATCAGCATATGTTCAAGCTCGGTATCGAGCGTCATCACTGGAAGTGGTTGGTTCAGCGGGGCGATCTGCTGGATCAGCAGCGGTGCCAGACGCGGACGAAGCGCTTCGGCGGTGTCGATGGCGCTAAGATTGCGCGCGGCGAGAGGCGGCAGATCCTCAAGAATGCTGCGCAGATCGCTGATCGGTACGCCTTCTTCCAGAAGCACCCGCAAAACCGCGGTCAGACTGTGCAGCGGCACCAGCTTTGGCACCACGGATTCGACAAGATGCGGCGCCGTCTGGCCGAGGTTGTCGAGAAGGCTCTGCACATCATCCTGGCCAATCAGCTGGCTGGCATATTTATGCAACACCTGCGAGAGATGCGTTGCCATGACTGACTCAGGATTGACCACAACATAGTTGTTGGCCTCGGCTTCGGTCACAGATTGTGGCGTGATCCACACGGCATCCATGCCGAAGGACGGGTCTTTGACAGCTATGCCGTCCAGTTTAACCCGGCTGTCATCACCGGCTATGGCCAGCTGCCGGTCAGTATAGATCTTGTCCTCACCGACGATTGTTGAACCGACGCGGATTCGATAGCTGTTGCCATCCAGCGTCATGTCATCGCGGATNCGAACAGGTGGAATGACAAAGCCAAGGGCACGTGAAACTTGGCGGCGGATACCGGTTACCCGGTTCGTTAGTGCGCCGCCTCCATCCTCGGAGACCAGATTGATCAGGGCAAAGCCGAGTTGGATAGAAATCGGAGCATTGTCTGCAATCTCGTCCAGCTCAATCTGGTCTGGACGCGCAACCTCGTCATCCTCGATCATATCGGGATCAGAAGCCGCCTTGCTGCCGTTTTTCTCTCGCATAAGTGACCAGTAGCCTGCACCACCAGCGANCAGCGCTGCGGCCANGAACATNATGTTGGGCATGCCAGGCACAAAACCAATCAGAAGCAGCACGCCGGACACTGGGATCCAGGCGCTGGAGATGCTGACTTGGCGACCNATATTATCGGCCATGTCGTGCTTTGAGGATACGCGGGTTACGATGATTGCGGTGGAGATCGCCAGAAGCAGTGAAGGGATCTGGGCCACTAGTCCATCACCAACTGAAAGCAGCACATAGGTTTCGGCTGCAACGCCAATCGGTAGGTCGTGCTGAGACAGGCCGATGATCAGACCACCAACAATATTGATCACGAGGATCAAGATNGAGGCTATGGCATCACCTTTTACGAATTTCGANGCACCATCCATCGCGCCATAGAAGTCGGCTTCCTCNGCAATTTCCTCGCGACGCAACTTAGCTTCTTCATTTGTTAGNACGCCGGCATTCAGATCNGCATCGATAGCCATCTGCTTGCCAGGCATTGCATCGAGAGTGAATCGTGCGGACACTTCCGAGACTCGGCCGGCACCGCGAGTGACAACCACCAGGTTGATGATGATCAGGATCAGGAAGACAAAAAGACCAACAGCGTAATTGCCGGAAATGACAAAGTTACCAAAGGCTTCGATGACTTTGCCGGCAGCGTCAGGCCCCGTGTGACCTTCGCTCAGAACGATCCGTGTCGAGGCCACATTTAGGCCAAGCCTTAGAACGGTAGCGATCAGCACTAGGCTGGGGAAGGAGGAAAAATCCAATGGGCGCTGCGTGTTTATGGCGACCATCAGCACCAGCAACGACACTAAGATGTTTGAAACAAAGAAAGTATCAAGTAGCACCACCGGAA
>NYYG01000037.1 GCA_002686685.1 SAR116 cluster bacterium
GATGAGACTGCATTTTTCCGCTTCCAGCCATGATGTTGCCCGCGAACGGTTTACCCGTCTTGTGGAGCTTTATGGCCAGCATGATATTGCCGACGCTGATTGCATTGTCGCACTTGGTGGTGACGGGCATATGCTGCATGTGCTGCATGAAACGCTGGCGCATGGAAAACCGGTTTTTGGCCTGAATTGCGGTCGGCTGGGTTTCCTGATGAACCACTTCGCTTCAGACGAGCTGATCGAGCGAATCAAGAATGCCGAAACGGCGCCCATCCATCCGCTGCGGATGAAAGCTGTTACCGCTGACGGCACACAACCTCCCGCCCTTGCCATCAATGAAGTGTCGCTGCTGCGTCAAACGCATAATGCGGCGCATATCAAGGTCGAGGTGGATGGCAAACATCAGGTTGAAGAGCTGGTTTGTGACGGTATCCTGCTGGCAACGCCGGTCGGCTCGACTGCCTATAATCTGTCCGCACATGGCCCGGTTGTGCCCCTTGGCGCAGGCCTTCTGGCGTTGACGCCAATTTCCCCGTTCCGCCCGCGGCGCTGGCGCGGTGCCCTGCTTGGTGAATCCGCAAAGGTGACATTAGAGGTGCTGGAACCGGAATTCAGGCCGGTCAGCGCGTCAGCAGACAGTGCGGAATACAGGCATATCCGTACCGTCTCGATTGAACAGGCAGATGATATCACCCTGCGGCTTCTTTATGATCAGGGCTATTCGCTGGCGGACCGAGCCATTGCCGAACAATTCCTGACCTGAAGCGCAAACCGTCCCACGGAAACGTGATTTGCTGCCACATATAGGTGCATGCAGCATCAATGAAGCCGTTCCGACGCGTGTGAACATGTAAGCAGGACCCCCCATAAGCAGGACCCCCAAATGTGCAGGACATATGCATGACCACGCCCAGCGGACCAGATGTCCCAACCCTGCGCGGCGAGATGACGGCACTCAGCCTGTTTGGGGGCCGGCTGGCCCTCTCTGAGCTGATCCTGTTCTCGCTGTTTCTGACAGATATTCTGATGCTTGGCCTGATCAGTGAATTGTCCCTGTCTGCGGCGCTATTGGTCAATTCGTGCTTTGTACCCTGCTTTGTGACAGCGCTGGGCCTTTTACAGGGCGGCCTGCCCCTCGCCGCCCGTCATTATGAAGATGGAGATGTAACCGGCTTTCACGGAGTCACCGGTGCAACGCTGGTGCTGGCGCTAATCTGTGCGATGATTGTGCTGATTATCTTCCTGGCCTTTCCGCCAGCGCTGCATATGCTCGATTTTCCGGCTGCACTGATTGAAGAGAGCTGGGCCTATATCACCTTCATCCTGCCGGCCTTTGTGCTGTCGATGGTCTATATCGCTGTGCGTAACGCGATTATCGCCACAGGTAACAGCCGCGGATTTATACTTCTCAGCGTTGCCGGGCTGATCCTCAATGGCTGCATGAATTATCTGCTGGGTTTTGGCCTGACCATCGGCACATTCAGCACCCCCGCCATGGGCATTTCGGGTATCGGTCTTGCCTCGACCATCGTCGAGGGGATGATCTTTGCCGGCTTCACCCTGTTGTTATTCCGGCGCGGCTTTCGCCTGCATCATCTGAGCCCTGTGCCAGGTCTGAGAAACCTGTGGACCGCCATACGCCCCTACATGCGGCAGACAACACGTATCGGTCTGGCTGTCGCATTGATTTTCTTTGTGGACTCGACACTGTTTTCAGGCGTGCTGATCATGGTGGGCCGGCATGATGTACAGGGCATGGCNGCACTGGCGCTGATCTTTGAATGGGTGGCCCTCGCGGTGATGATCCCGGTCGGCCTGTCAGAAGCTATCGTCCAGCGCGTGGCGCAGGCGCAATCGCAATTCAGTCCCGCAGGACAAACCGGCAATGACGACATATCCGCGCGCATGTACCAGACGGGCGACAGCGGTGCCGCAGCGGCGTTACCATCCGCGCTGCGGATGATCCTGCGCGCCGCCTTCATGGTCACCAGCCTTTACNTGCTGGGCATTGCGGTGATCTATATCGGCCTTGGCATCAATGTTCCAACCCTGTTCATCCTCGATAATNATGCCCATCCGGCCATTGTGGCACGNCTGGAACGTTATGCGATACCCGGGCTGCTGCTGGCGATATTCATGTCGTTCATCATTGTGTTTGCGGCTATTCTGCGTGGTCTTCTGGATGTCCGCACAAGCATGATTGCCGTCGTTATCTGTTATTGGGGTATCGGGCTTGGCGTCACATTTGTCCTTGTCGAGTTTTTCGATGGCGGCGCGGACGAAGCCTTGAAGACGGTGAATATCGCGCTTGGAATCGGCACGGCGACACTGGTGGCCCGCCTGTGGTTTCTGCTGGGCAGATCCCGGCAATGACCAACATCAGGGGTCTGCCGGATACTGTCTAATGGCGGCCAAGAAACTGCGTAATGCGGTGCCATACATCCTGGCGCACATCATTGCTTTCCTGACACAGCTCATGTCGTGCATGCGGGAATTCGTGCCAATCACATTGCGGCAGCATCTTGAGCATCCGATCTGTCGATGCCTTGTGGACGACCACTTCCGCACCGGATGTGAGCGCCAGAACCGGCAGGTCAATCGACCGCATCCAGTGACGTGACATGGTGGTTTTGATGCAGGAATCATAGGCAGCGGTCACCCATGCCCAGCTGGCCCCGCTGCGCCGCAAATCAGGCCTGTCATCAAACCAGAGGAAACTTTCCGTATAACGGACCGGGTCCCGCGTCAGCACATTGCCCGGCCGGAACTGGCGCACCCGGTCCAGCGCGCGCGGTGTCTGGCCAAGCGCGTGAAAAGGGCCTCGCCCCAACAGGCAGGCGATCCGGCCAAGCAACCGCCCAAGCCAAAGTGGCGGTATTGGCGGGGCGATCATTGGCGACAGCAATATGAGCGCCACAATCCGACCAGGCAAGCGGTCGGCAAGCCGCAGCGCCAGATGCCCGCCCATCGAATGACCGATCAGCGTGACCTTTTCCCCGGCCCAGCCCGCCGCCGCCATCAGCGCCTCTGCCGCATCAAGATGTGTTGTGAAATCATCGATATGGACCGTCAGCGGGTCACGACCCAAATGACNGGAAAGACCCTGCCCCGGCCAGTCAATCATCAGCAGGTCATAACCGGCATCATGCAGCTGGTGCGCTGCATGACTGTGTTTTTCGATAAACTCGGTAAAGCCCGGGCAGAACATAACCCGCCCGCGTGACCTGCNCTTCGCTTTCCACAGATGACCACGGATGCGGTGCGTGCCNCTTGATGCCCAGATATCAGCGCCACCCGGGGGCAGCAGTCCAGCTGCTTCTGCGGCAGGAAAGGAAGGCTGGCTGCACATCGACTATCCCGCCGGCTGCTGGTGAGGCAAGGTCACAATATCCGCATCTTCNGCGCCATTCCCGGCATGGCTCTCCNCGCNATCAGCAAACCCTTTCGACTGACGGTCCCACATTTGTTTGTAAAGGCCGTCCAACGCCAGAAGGGCGTTATGCGTGCCCCGTTCCACAACGAGCCCGTCAGACAACACCAGTATTTCATCAGCATCGATAACCGTTGAAAGACGATGCGCAATCACCAGCGTGGTGCGGGCCTTCGACACCTCGTCCAGCGATTGCTGGATATCCTTTTCGGTACGGCTGTCCAGCGCCGAAGTGGCCTCGTCAAACAGAAAGATCGAGGGTTGTTTCAGAATCGCCCTGGCGATGGCCACACGCTGTTTTTCGCCCCCTGAAAGTTTCAGCCCCCGCTCGCCGACAACGGTGTCATAACCATGTTCCAGATTGCCAATAAAGCCGTCAATCGCAGCCATTTTTGATGCCGCTGCGATCTCGTCCTGCGTTGCCCCATGCCGCCCATAGCCAATATTNTAGCCAACAGTGGCATTGAACATGACCGTATCCTGCGGCACCACACCGATGCTGGACCGGACACTGGCCTGAGTCACCTCGCGCAGGTTTTGCCCATCAATGCGCACGACACCGCTTTGCGGATCATAAAAACGGAACAGCAACCGCGAAATTGTCGTCTTGCCCGACCCGCTCGGCCCGACAATGGCAACACGTCGGCCCTTCGGAACAGTGAAAGTCACGCCCTTCAGGATTTTCCGATCCCCATAGGAAAAATGCACGTCATCAAAATCAATGGCGCCGCCCACGATATCAAGGTCGGGTGCGTTTTCCCGGTCNGCAATGGTCACAGGCGCATCAAACAACCCGAACATGCGTTCCATATCTACCAGCGCCTGACGCAATTCACGATATACCCAGCCAAGGAAATTGAGGGGCATGTAAAGTTGCAGCAGATAGGTATTCACCGCGACGAAATCACCGACTGTCAGCATTCCCTGCTGGATATGAAGTCCGGCCATCCCCATCATCATCATCAGCCCGACGGCGATGATCGCCCCCTGNCCGATATTCACCACCGAAAGCGATGTACGTGACCGGACAGCCATCTGCTCATANCGCTTCATCGCCTCGTCATAACGATCCGTCTCGACAGCTTCAGCATTGAAATATTTGACAGTTTCGTAATTGAGCAGTGAATCCACAGCGCGTGTGGCGGCCTTTTCATCGGCATTATTCATTTCGCGGCGGAACTTGATCCGCCACTCGGTTACGCGNACAGTGAACAGGCAATAGGCCATGACCGTGGTGAAGGTCACAGCCGCATAGAANAANCCAAACATNGCCCANAGGATGATGCTGACGAGGATCACCTCAACCAGCAAGGGCAGCACCTCGAAGAACACGATTGTCAGCAGGAATTCTATTCCCTTTGCGCCCCGGTCAATCGCGCGGGTCAAACCGCCTGTCTGCCGATCAAGATGAAATTGCAGGGACAGGCGGTGCAAATAGGCAAAGGCCTTTATCGCGGCACCGCGAACAGCCCGCTGCGCAACCGCCGCAAACAGATATTGTTTCAGCTCGGCAAAAACCTGCTGACCAAGGCGCGACAGCGCATAGCCGGCAATCAGCAACAGCAATATGGTCAGTGAAAACCCGCTTTCGGCATTCACCAAATCTACCGCGGCCCCATAGAGGAGCGGCGTGATGATGTTGGAGCCGCGCGACGCCACCAGCGCGCTGAAGGCTGAGAAAATCCTGATGCGAATACGCCAGTCACCGCGTGGCGCGGTGTAGTGCCAAAGCGCCGCCATAAGGGATGCGGTTTTTTTCAGTCCGGCATTCTGCATGCAATACGCCTGCGGATTAGTGACGTTGGGATGGCCTGCGTTTCAANATCAACCGGTCAGGATTGATCCTGAGCCGCCGTTGTGAAGCTTTCGCCACACCCACATCGAGCGACTTCATTCGGATTATTAAATACAAAGCGCGAGGCGAATTTATCCTCTTCCCAATCCATTTCGGACCCGACAAGGAACATGACCGCACTGGGGTCGATGAAGACGGTCACCCCCTTATCCTCAATCTTGTCCTCAAATGGCTTGGCCTCGGCGGCATATTGCACATCATATTGCAGACCGGAACATCCTGCGGTCTTGATGCCGATCCGCAGCCCGGCAATCTCGCCATCGGCAGTAGCGATCAGGCGACGCACCTGTTCGGCGGCCGCATCGGTAAGACTGATTATCGGTTTGCCGGGTTCAAACATCGGCTATTCCGCTCCATCATTGCCAGCTGTTACCGGCTAGAAATCCATATCCAGCGCCATTTTGGCGTCTTCGCTCATACGCTCTGGCGACCAAGCCGGTTCCCAGACCAGTTCCACGGTCACGGCGCCAACACCGTCTGCATCTGCAACAGCGCGTGCGACCTGGCCTGGCATTTCACCCGCCACAGGGCATCCGGGCGCCGTCAGCGACATGGTAATATATACATCCCCATTCTGCTTGCGATCGACACTGTAAATCAAACCCAAATCGAAAATATTCACCGGAATTTCCGGATCATGGACGGATCTCAATGCATCTTCGATATGATCCAGTGCTGCAGGCCCGGATGGGTGTTCCAGCGCTGTGCCGGCTTCTGCCCGAAAACCGGAAGCGGTATCTGGCAGAAAATCTGCAAGCCCCGGGCCAGTGGCCGGATCACGACTATCCATCCGGCTGCCCGGACCGTTTGGCAGATAGGGGTTCTGGTCGTGTTCGTTCATCAACTCTACCCAAAAATGCGCCGGACCTTTTCCAACGCTTCTGCCAGCGCGTCAAATTCCTCGGCGCGCGAGTAAATCCCGACAGATGCCCGTCCGGTGGATGGCAGGTCCAGAAAATCCATAAGCGGCTGCGCACAGTGATGCCCGGCCCTTATCGCCACGCCCTCATGGTCGATAATGGTCGAGATGTCATGCGGATGCGCGCAATCCATGGTGAAGGATACGACCCCCGATTTCCCGGGCGCAGTGCCGATCAGTGTCAGCCCTTCAACTGCTGACAGGCGCTGATGCGCGTAGTTCAGAACGCTCTGTTCATGCGCCCTGACCGCGTCCATTCCGATGGCGTCGACATAATCAATTGCCGCACCGAGAGCGATGGTCTCGGCAATTGCAGGTGTGCCGGCCTCGAAGCGCAGCGGTGCCTCGGCAAAGGTGGTTTTCTCAATGGTCACCCTGTCGATCATGTCACCGCCACCAAGGAAAGGCGGCATCTCTGCGAGGATATCAGCCCGCCCCCACAGCACACCGACCCCGTTCGGTCCATACAGCTTATGCGCTGAAAAGACATAAAAATCTGCGCCCAGCGCACGCACATCAACAGGCATATGCACCACACCCTGACACCCATCAACCACCAGCAGGGCGCCTGCATCATGCGCGATCTCGGAAATGGCGGCGATCGGGAAAACGGTGCCCAGCACGTTTGACACATGCGGGACCGCGATAATGCGCGTGCGGTCGGTAACCATGTCGGTCAGGTGGCTCATGACAAAGGTGCCATCACGTTCCAGCGGAAAGGCACGTACTATCGCGCCGGTTTTTTCGGCAACAAGCTGCCAGGGAACGATATTCGCATGGTGATCGGCAATGCTGATCAGGATTTCGTCGCCCGGCTGTAATCTGGGCTCCGCCCAACTGCGGGCAATAAGATTCAGTGCCATCGTCGCGCCAGATGTCAGCACAATTTCATCACCCGAATCGGCCCCGATAAACTGCGCGACCTTACCGCGTACGGCTTCATAGAGATCGGTAGATGCCTCGGACAGAAAATGCAGCCCGCGATGGACGTTGGAATAGGTATCCTGATAGGCNGANAAGAGCGCATCCAGCACCTGTTTNGGCTTTTGCGCCGATGCAGCGCTGTCCAGATAGACAAGTGGTTTCCCGTGAATGCTACGCTCNAGGATCGGGAAATCCGCGCGGATGGCATCAATGTCAAAGCTGCGCCGTGCGTCATCCATTATGCCGTCTCCTCATGCGCCATCCATGCCTCGGCCACCGGACGCAACAGACCTGCCAGCATTTCGTTCTCGATTGTCTCGATGGCATCAATCAGAAACGCCTCAACCAGCATGCCGCGGGCGATATCTTCAGGAATGCCCCGGCTGGTCAGATAGAAAAGCTGGGTTGCATCCAGTTCACCGACCGTGGCGCCATGCGCACAGACCACATCATCAGCATAGATTTCCAGCTCGGGCTTGGCATCCACCTCTGCCTTGCGCGAGAGCAACAGCGCCCGNGCCATCTGCTGGCCATCGGTTTTCTGTGCATCGGGCGCGACATGGACGCGCCCCTGATAGACGCCAC
Organism: SAR116 cluster bacterium; assembly: GCA_002686685.1. Classification (GTDB taxonomy): domain Bacteria; phylum Pseudomonadota; class Alphaproteobacteria; order Puniceispirillales; family Puniceispirillaceae; genus UBA8309. The sequence goes on from NYYG01000037.1 coordinate 7,711, forward strand.
GTGAACGGTCATCAAGAACACCGCGGATGATCTGGTTCGATGTGCAGTTTGGCACGGCATGGTCCATATAGGTGGTGATATCCTGATGCTGCTCACCACGTCCCATGTAGATGGCCGAAAGCTTGCAATCCGCCCCCTCTCCGGCAAAGGCNACATGCGTTTCCAGCCGTGACAGCTGCCCNCCNACGCTCAGCGCAAACCCGTCAATGCTGGCCCCTTCGCCAAGGGCAACACCGGTTGCTGAAAGATGCGTTGTCGCACCACTTTCAACCTGAAGTTTGACCTGTTCGAGTCGCGCGCCAGCTGCGATATCACAGCCCATCAGCGGTGCTGCCAGCCCGACAGAGGTTTCATGCCATTCTGCCAGTTGCAGCTGCGCACCNTCGGCGAGCNGCAGCAACACCACNGGATGCGCTGACAGGTCGGCACCTGTCCCTTCAAACACAAGCATCAGCGGCGTATCTACATGGCCGGTCACATCAATCAAGATACCGGCGCTCATCACCGCCAGCGACAGATTGCTGACCGGGTGGCCAGCCGGAGCCAGCTCACGCAGGCGCATCATGGCATCCTCATCACCCTCCAACCGCGACATCGCGATACCGGAAGGCAGGGACGCCATGCCGGCAGGGTCAATAACACCATTCACAAACCGCAAGACATGCGCGCCGATACCGGCAGCGGCATCCGCAGCGCCGCCGGACGGCAGCTCAGCCAGATCGCCAGACTGAACAAACTGTCTGTCATCGAGCGCGGCCAACCGGGTAAAGCGCCAGGCTTCGGCACGGGGGCCAGGCCAACCGCTGGCCTGCCAGTCAGCGAGTGCCGCAGAACGCACCGCGCTGGTAGTCGTAATCGCAGCCAGATCAGGCAACATCATCGATGCCGGCATATCCGGAATCCTCCACCTCTAGCGCCAACTCCTTGCCACCGGACTTGCGAATCTTGCCGCCTGCCAGAATATGCACGTAATCGGGCACGATATGGTCCAGCAACCGCTGGTAATGGGTGATAACAAGCATGGCACGGCCAGGGTCGCGCAGGGTGTTGACCCCTTCGGAAACCACGCGCAGCGCATCGACATCAAGTCCCGAGTCGGTTTCGTCGAGGACAGCCATCGCAGGCTCCAGCAGGGCCATCTGCAAGATTTCGTAGCGTTTTTTCTCACCGCCCGAAAAGCCCACATTTACGGCGCGTTTCAGCATCACATCATCAATGCCAAGATCACGCGCCTTGCCACGCACCATTTTCACAAAAGCCAGCTGGTCGACCTCTTCCTCACCAGCCTCAATCCGGCGCGCATTCACCGCAGCGCGCAGAAAGCTCATCCCGCCAACACCGGGCAATTCAACCGGATACTGGAAAGCAAGAAACATGCCGGCACGGGCGCGTTCATCTGGTTCCATCTCCAGCAGGGATTCGCCATTCATCAGGATGTCGCCCCCCGTCACCTCATAACCGTCGCGGCCGGCAAGCACATAGGACATGGTGCTTTTGCCAGACCCGTTCGGCCCCATGATGGCATGCACCTCTCCGGCATTAATGGTGAGCGAGATACCATTCAGGATGGGCTTGTCGCCAACGGACGCGTGCAGATCGCGAATTTCAAGTAAAGGGGTCATTCTCTGGTCCAAAAGTCTGTGTTTCTTGTTCTGTTTTCGGGTCTGATGCAGTCGCCGGTGCCGGCGTCAGCCTACAGATCCTTCAAGGCTGATGCCGATCAGCTTTTGCGCCTCAACGGCAAATTCCATCGGCAATTCTTTCATCACTTCCTTGCAGAAGCCATTCACGATCAGCGACACGGCATCTTCCTCGCCGATACCACGCTGCAGGCAGTAGAATTTCTGGTCTTCTGAAATGCGCGACGTTGTGGCCTCATGCTCGATTTTTGCGCTGGGGTTGCGCGACACGATATAGGGAACGGTGTGGGCACCGCATTTATCACCGATCAGCAGCGAGTCACACTGGGTGAAGTTGCGCGCATTTTCAGCCGTGGGCTGCATATGGACCAGCCCGCGATAGCAGTTCTGTGACAGGCCCGCGGAAATGCCCTTCGAGATGATGGTTGACCGGCTTCCCTCGCCAATATGGATCATTTTTGTGCCGGTATCGGCCTGCTGGTGGTTGTTGGTCAGCGCCACCGAGTAGAATTCACCCACCGAATCCTTGCCGCGCAGCACGCAGGACGGATATTTCCAGGTAATGGCTGATCCTGTTTCCACCTGTGTCCANGAGATTTTGGACCGATCGCCACGACAGATTCCGCGCTTTGTCACGAAATTATAGATACCACCTTTGCCATTCTCGTCGCCGGGATACCAGTTCTGCACGGTTGAATATTTGATTTCGGCATCTGTCATCGCCACCAGTTCGACAACAGCCGCATGCAGCTGGTTCTCGTCACGTTGCGGCGCGGTACAGCCTTCGAGATAGCTGACATAGGATTCATCCTCGGCAATGATCAGCGTGCGCTCAAACTGGCCGGTATTTTGCTCATTGATCCGGAAATAGGTCGAAAGCTCCATCGGGCACCGCACACCCTTCGGGATGTAGACAAAGGACCCGTCAGTGAAAACAGCAGAATTCAGGGCGGCGAAGTAATTGTCACCAACCGGGACCACTGACCCCATGTAACGCTGCACCAATTCTGGATAGTCGCGGATGGCTTCGGAAATCGGGCAGAAGATGACACCGGCCTTCGACAGCTCTTCACGGAACGTGGTCGCCACCGACACCGAATCAAACACCGCGTCAACCGCGACGTTGGCAAGGCGCTTTTGCTCGTTAAGCGGGATACCAAGCTTTTCGTAGGTCGCCAGAAGCTCTGGGTCCACCTCGTCCAGCGACTCAAGCTTTTTGACCGCCTTTGGTGCGGCGTAATAATAGCTGTCCTGATAGTCGATCGGCGGAATATCCAGCTTTGCCCATTCCGGGCTTTCCATCGTCAGCCAGCGGCGATAGGCCTTCAGGCGCCATTCCAGCATCCATTCCGGCTCGTCCTTCTTGGCCGAGATAAAGCGTACAATATCCTCGCTCAGCCCTTTCGGCGCCTTATCGGTCTCAATATTGGTGACGAAGCCGTATTTGTAACTTCCGGTCGCCTGTTCAACCTGTTTGATGGTTTCGGTCGTTGCAGCCATGCCAGCCTGTCCTGTCAGTAATCAATCAATTGGCGGATGCCAATTGACCGGATGCCAATTGAGGGGAAGAAAGGGAATGTGTCTCTGTGTCGCGCGGGGCGAACAAATCCGCCGGATCAATCAGATCGGCAAGGCTGACAGCCTGCAGCGCGCTCCGCAAAGCCCCGTTCACCTTGTTCCAATGATTGCTCATGAAGCAGCAGTTGCTGACCGCACACGGGTCCTGTGTTCCGTCAACGCAGCCATTAACCGCGATGGGGCCTTCCACTGCCTCGACGATATGCACCAGCGATATGTCTTCAGGCCTGTCAAGCAGCTGATATCCGCCGGTGGCGCCACGTCGCGTTTCCAGAAGACCGGCAGATTGCAACCGCTTTGCGACCTTCGCCACGGTTGGCTGGTTCAGCCCGGTCAAGGCGGCAAGCTGTGCCGTGGGCATAACGTCGCCATGCCGGTGCGCCAATGCACCGAGCACCAGAATGGCATAGTCTGTCAGCCGGTTTAAACGCAGCATGAAGCCCGTCCCCTGCACCGCCACCCCGCCCAGATCTAGCGGTTTTGCGAATGATTATCATAATCAAGACCAAAATGGTCCTGTTTAGGGGCAGATAGGATATTCTGGCCTGTTT
>NYYG01000081.1 GCA_002686685.1 SAR116 cluster bacterium
GGCCTCGCCGTTCCAGAACCCGGCATCGATATCAGCGCTGGCACCGGCGATCCTTTCAGCGAGGTCCGGTTCGGCATCAGCAAGCCATTTCATCAAGCCCGGCACCGGCGACAGGGTGACGAAACGCTTCAGCTCGGGGAATTCCTGCTTCAGCTCCTGCGCCACACGCTTGATCAGGAAATTGCCGAATGAGATGCCGGCAAGCCCGGCCTGACAGTTCGAGATCGAATAGAAGACGGCGGTGCCGGCCTCATGCGCAGGCATCGCTTCGCGGTCGATCTGAAGCACCGGTTCGATGGCACGGGGAATGTCAGCTGTCAGCGCGACCTCGACGAAGATCAGCGGCTCTTCCGGCATCGAGGGATGGAAGAAAGCGAAGCAGCGCCTGTCCTCCGGCGCGAGCCGTGCGCGAAGATCGTCCCATGACGAGATGGCATGCACCGCTTCATAGGCGATGATCTTTTCAAGGATGTTCGCCGGGGTCGACCAGTCGATCGGCTGCAGGATCAGGAAGCCGGGGTTGAACCACATGCGAAGAAGTGACTTGAGCCCGCCGTCCAGCCGCGCAGCCGCCGCGTTGCCGCGTCCCATGGCAAGGATGCGCCGGCGCAACTTGACCAGCCTTACTGTGCCGCCGTCTGTCGCGTTCAGTCGCCGGAACAGTTCTACCCAGCGCGGCTCGGCAAGGCTGGCGATACCGGCAAGTCCGCGCGCGTCAGGATGTTCGCCATAGGCGTTTGCCGCCGCGGTCAGCGCCGCCGTGTCGAGGTCATAGGTGGCGGCCAGATGATCGACCAGCGCCTCGAGCTGTGCCTCGTCCAGGCCCTCGATTCGGTCGAGAAGCCGCGCGGCATAGACAAGTGAGGACACTTCGCCCGTTGCCGACAGAACGGCACTGGCAAGTCCCTCGGGCGTGTCGTCGATGCCTTTGTCGCTAAGCCATGACAGCACGCCGATACGGGTCGGCGCGCTGACAAGCGCGGTTAGCATGGATTGCAGGATGCGCATCCGGTCTCTTCCTTTCGGTCACGTGGCGTTTGCGGCTGCGACGGCTCTCGACATTATGCCATAGCTCACAACGCTGGCCGCCCTTAAATTTTGTGTTGTTTCCGGTGGCTCTGGTCAAACGCGTAGCAGCCGCTAATCTGGCATGGCAATCCACGAGGCGGGGGAGGCCGGCATGAAGATCGGATTCATCGGGCTTGGAAATATGGGCATGCCCATGGCCACAAATCTGGCCGCTGCCGGACATGATGTGACCGGTTTTGACGTGAGCGATCTGCGCCTGGATTCTGTGAAAATGGCATCGAGTGCGGCCGCCGCTGCAACTGGTCGCGATGCCGTGATCACCATGCTTCCTGATGGCGGCACGCTTCGGAATGTTGCGGCTGAAATCATTCCTGTCATGACGCCAGGTAGCGCATTGATCGACTGTTCCACAGTGGATGTCGACAGCGCGCGCGATGTTGCCGCGATGGCAGCTGAGGCTGGTCTTCTCGCCGTGGACGCGCCAGTGTCGGGCGGCGTTGGCGGGGCACAAAACGGTAGCCTGACCTTCATGGCCGGCGGGCCGGAAGCGGGGTTTGCGCTTGCTGAGCCCCTGTTCGAAATCATGGGGGCGAAAGCTGTCCATTGCGGCGACAGCGGTGCTGGTCAGGCGGCGAAGATCTGCAACAACATGATTCTGGGCGCGACGATGATCGTCACCTGCGAGGCATTCGCCCTTGCCGACGGGCTTGGTCTCGACAGGCAGAAAATGTTTGATGTCGTCAGCACATCTTCTGGCTATAGCTGGTCGATGAACAATTATTGCCCAGCGCCCGGGATCGGCCCCGACAGCCCGGCTGACAATGACTACACTCCGGGGTTTTCCGCCGATCTGATGCTGAAGGATTTGCGGCTGGCGTTGCAGGCTGCGCAGAGTGCGGGTGCCGACACCCCTCTTGGTGCGGCCGCACAGGCACTTTATGAGACCTTTGTCGAAGAGGAAGACGGAGCCGGTCGGGATTTTTCCGCGATGCTGCAAAGGTTTGAAAAACGCCGCCGCGCACCCTAGGATGCGCCGCGCGCAATCAAGTGCCGGATGCCGCAAGGGCAAGGGAGAGACTGAATGACCGACAAGACCGCAGACATCGTGATTGCAGGCGCAGCCCGCACCCCGATGGGGGCGTTTCAGGGCGAGCTTGCGCCGCTTGCCGCGCCGGAGCTTGGCGGTGCTGCGATCGCCGGAGCGATCAGGAATGCCGGACTGGACAAGGCCGCGGTCGACGAAGTGATCATGGGCTGCGTGCTGCCGGCCGGTGTCGGCCAGGCACCGGCGCGCCAGGCCGGGTTTGCCGCCGGTCTTGGTGAGAAGGTCCCTGCCTCGACCCTGAACAAGGTCTGCGGGTCGGGAATGAAAACGGTGATGATGGCGCATGACCTTGTGCGCGCCGGCAGCGCCGGGATGGTCGTTGCTGGCGGCATGGAAAGCATGACCAACGCGCCCTACCTGTCACCGGCCATGCGTGGCGGCGCGCGACTCGGCCACCAGACCATGCAGGATCATATGTTTCTCGACGGGCTGGAGGATGCCTATGACCGCGGCAGGCTGATGGGCAGTTTTGCCGAGGATTGCGCATCGCGATATCAATTCTCGCGTGCGGCACAGGATGAATTCGCGCTGCGTTCTCTCGAACGCGCCCAGCGCGCTCAGGCTGACAGCGCCTTTGACGGTGAAATCACGCCGGTCACAGTGACCACGCGCAAGGGCGAGACCCTGATCGAGACCGACGAGCAGCCCGGCAAGGCCCGGCCAGAAAAGATTCCGCATCTGAAACCGGCCTTTGCCAAGGACGGCACGGTGACGGCTGCGAATGCTTCATCGATTTCTGATGGTGCGGCGGCGCTGGTGGTGACAAGCCGTGCCACCGCCGAGGAAAACGGCCTGAGCCCGCGTGCGCGGATCCTTGGTCATGCCAGCCATTCGCATGCTCCGCAATGGTTCACCACCGCGCCGGTGCCGGCCGCGACCAAGCTCATGGACAAGCTTGGCTGGTCTGTCTCCGATGTCGATCTGTGGGAAGTGAACGAGGCCTTTGCCGTTGTCCCCATGGCCTTCATGCACGAGATCGGGATCCCGGCGGACAAGGTAAATGTGAATGGCGGGGCCTGTGCGCTCGGTCATCCTATCGGTGCCTCGGGAAGCCGGATTATCGTCACTCTGCTGAACGCGCTCGAGACGCGCGGACTGAAGCGGGGCATCGCTGCCGTCTGTATCGGTGGCGGCGAGGGCACAGCCATCGCAATCGAGCGCGCCTGACCATGGCGATGCAGGCCGGCAGCACTGTTCTGGCAGATGCCGGCAAGGCAGGCCGCGAGGCGCCCATCGCGGTGATCGATATCGGCTCCAATTCCATCCGTCTGGTGATCTATGCCAGTGGCGGCAGATATCCGTTCCCGCTGTTCAATGAACGATCCAATTGCCGGTTGGGCGAGGGGCTTGGCGAAGATGCCTTGCTGCAACCGGACCGGATACAGGTGGCGCTTGCCGCCATGTCACGTTTTGCCGGCATCATGAAGGCGATGGGTGTGACCACTATCCATGCCGTTGCCACGGCGGCGGTACGTCGCGCACGCAACGCGGCCGAATTCACCGTCCCGGCCGAAGCCATCATCGGTCGGCCGATCGAGGTCCTCAGCCAGGTTGAAGAGGCGCATTTCGTATCGCAGGGCCTGACCCTGAACATTCCCGAGGCCACAGGCTTTGTCGCCGATCTTGGCGGCGGAAGCCTTGAGGTGGTCAAGCTCGAACGCGGCACCGCGCAGCATTCGACCAGCTTCAATTTCGGCCATCTGTCCATGGTTACGGCAGATGAAATTCAGGAAGCGTTTGACCGGACACCATGGCTTGCCGGTGACAGCGATACAAAAATCTTTGGTGTAGGGGGATCATTCCGCGCTCTCGGCCTTGCCTATATCGAACAGACCGGATACCCGCTCGCGGTGTTGCACGGGCTTCGCATTCCGAGTGAGGAAGCAGGCAATCTGCTGTCAGCCTTCTGCCGCGAATCCCCTGATCTGTCCGGTGTGCCGCTTGGCCGCCAGAAAACGATGCCGATAGCTGCCCTGATTATGCACAGCCTGTTCCAGCAATGCGGTGGTGGCCGCATCACGGTGAGCGGCACCAGTATCCGCGACGGGCTGATCGCCGACCGCGAGCTTGGCGCTGGCGACAGGGCCGATTTCCTGCAGGTGGTTTGCCAGGAAATCTCGCGCGCGTCGCACCGGTTCCCCGGTGTGCCGGAAGCGCTGGTCGAGCTGCTGCGCCCGTTATTCCGGCCCCGCAGCAACGCGGATGAGGCGTCGATTGCTGCCGACCGTGCGCGGTTCGAGCGCCTTCTCGAGGCGGCCTGCTTCCTGTCCGATATGTGCTGGACAGAGCATGAGGATGTACGCGGCGACCTGGGCGCGAGGCGCGTTCTGGGCCTTCCGGTCAACTGCGTGACGCACAAGGAACGTATCTGGCTGGCAACAGCAGTCTATCACCGCTATGTCGGCCGCAAGACCAACAAGTCGCGACCGCCGGAACTGGCTTTCATTCTCAGCCGCCGTCGCCGCGCGCAGGCCACGACCATTGGTCTCGGGCTGCGTTTTGCCCTGACCTTCTCCGGCGGGACGGCGCAGGACCTGCACAAACTGCGGCTGAGCCATGACGGCAAGGTGCTGACATTGCATGTCGACCCGAGCTGCGCCTCGCTTGTCGACAGCCATGCGCGCCGCCGGTTCCAGCAGCTGGCGCAGAGCGCAAACCTTGTGCCGCAGATCGAGGGCGCCTGACTCCGCTCCGTGCCGCCGCTCCGTGCCACCGCTCTGGCAGCAGCGGTGGCGGCTTGCTATATCTGGTCTATGCAGGCCGGACCCGATCGCCCTGCCGAACCGCCGAGAGCCAGAGATGAACAGCCCAAGGGATACAGCCTCGATCACCGCGCCCGGGATGCTCGGCACGGTCGGGCAGATGCTTGATGACGGTCTTCTGGTGGCCGGTGCGGATGGCATCCTGATTTCGGCAAATGCGGCGGCGGTCAGGTTTCTGGGCGAAGGGCTGGTGGGCAAGCCGCTGGCAGAGGTGATCGCGCGCGACGACGTCGCCGATCTTGTCGCCGGCCACACATCCTCCTGCACGCTTGCCTATGCGCTGGAAACCAGCGTTGCGATGGAATTCAACGTGCGCGTCCAGAGAATAGATGACGGTCAGATCGTGGCCATCCTTCTCGACATGACATCGCAGCGCAATCTGGAAAAGGTGCGGCGCGATTTTGTTGCCAATGTCAGCCACGAGCTCCGCTCGCCGCTGACGAGCCTCGCCGGTTTTATCGAGACCATTCTTCTCAACGAGGTGCGGGACTGGCCGACACAGCAGCGGTTTCTGAAAATCATGGAGGAGGAGGCCAGCCGCATGTCGCGGCTGATTGATGATCTGCTGTCCTTGTCGAGGGTCGAGGTCGACGAGCATATCATTCCGGACGAAAGAGTGCCGCTACTCGAGGTCGTGAAGTCGGTCATTGCCAGCCTCGAGCCGCGCGCCTCACGCCGCCAGATGGATATTGTTCTGGTTGACGATCGGCCCAGCCAGTCGAACCGTCCTGTCATGTACGGCTTCTCCGACGAAATCAACGAGGTGTTCCACAATCTGATCGAGAACGCCCTGAAATACGGATATGAGGGAACCGACATCCGGATCGGCATCTCGTCCGAGAGAGCGGGATATGTGCAGGTTGCCGTCACCAACCATGGCGAGGCCATCGCGAATAAGCACCTCAGCCGTTTGACCGAGCGGTTCTACCGGGTGGACAAGGCGCGCTCGCGCCAGATCGGCGGCACCGGCCTCGGCCTTGCCATCGTAAAGCATATCGTCAATCGCCATCGGGGCACGATGGAGATCACAAGCAGTGACGAGGGCGTGACAACATTTGCGGTGTCCTTACCGTTGATTGCCGGGCAGCGTGCGCTGTAACAAAACCGTAACCGTCATGTGGCATCAGCAGAGACGAGCAGGTCGAAAGAAAGGAACAGGTCATTATGTCGATCCGCATCCTTGTCGCTGATGACGAGCCGAACCAGCTCGAGCTGCTGACCTTCAATCTCGTTCA